>NZ_CP114065.1:4871165-5175613 GCF_027627575.1 Kribbella sp. CA-293567 | reverse complement strand
GGGTAGTGCGCACCAGGGCCGGACGGGAGGTCGCCGCCGGTCAGGGCGGTCGCACCGGAGCTCACCGCGGCCGCGACCTGGCGGTGAACGAGTTCGCGATGCCTGCGGTCCACCAGCGGCGCCAACTGTCGCGAACTGGCCTCAGCCGCCAAAGCATCCAGGAAGCGGTCTGCCAGCGCACGGTGCACGTAGATCCGCTCGACGGCGACGCAGAGCTGGCCCGAGTTCGCGAAGGCGCCGAGTGCCGCCTGGCCGGCTGCCCAGACCGGATCCACGTCCTCGTCCACGATCAACGGGTCGTTTCCGCCGTTCTCCAGCAAGACCTTTGCACCCGTTGCCGCCGCAGCTCTGGCGATCGATCGTCCGGTGGCCGTGCTGCCGACGTGAGCGATCACGTTCGCCTCCGGTCGGCCCGCCAGCTCCGCGCCGACGTCGCCATCACCGAGCAACGTAGTCAGTACGCCGTCCGGCAAGGCCGCCGCCATCAGCTCACCCAGCCGGCGACCTGTGTGGGGACACCGCTCGCTCGGCTTGTGGATCACGACGTTGCCGGTGACCAGGGCTGCTCCGAGCAGACCGCAGGCGACGGCGACCGGGTCGTTCCAGGGAGTCAACGCGACGACGACACCTCTGGGCTCGGGGACCATCAGGTCCGTCGCGTTGGAGTTGCCGAGTAGCGTCCTACCGCGGTGCACCGGCCCGAGTTCGGCGTACTGCTCGAGAGTGCCGACACCAGCCAGTACTCCGCCGCGCGCCTCGTCGAAGGGCTTGCCGGTCTCGGCGCGGTTGAGTTCGGCCAACTCGTCCGCATGTTCCCGGAGCAACCCCGCGGCCGCCCGGACGGCAGCGCCACGGTCGGCCGCCGGCGTACGGGCCCAGTCGGTACTGCGCTGCTGGGCCCGCTCCACTGCACGGTCGATCTCGGTCGGTGTCGCGATCGACACCGCGCCGACCAGGTCGCCGTTCGCCGGGTCGTAGATCTCGATCGTCCGGCCGGTCAGTTCGTCGAGCACGGTCACACCTCCGGTACGCGCGGGGAATCAGCGTCCCCGGTTCCCGTTCGGTCCCGGACCAATCCGGTCGAGGTTCGGCTCGACGGCCCTTGTCTCTCACCCGGGAGAGAATGCTGTTGGCAACCAATTGATTCTTGGCTCGAGGGGTACTGGTGAGCGTCGGCGTGTTCGACACTGGTGAGGTTGACGAATCGCCGAGTCGTTGAGGGGTGTCCATGGGTGAGATCGCGAACTCCGAAGCTGTGGTGATCGGGCGGGCCGATGGCCGGGAGGACGGCGAGGACTGGACCGACGACTACACCGAGTTGCCTGGTGGGGTGGGAATCTCGCTGATTCTGGAGTCGACCAGCAAGGAAGGCGTCGGTCCGCGGTTGCATCTGCATCACTACCCGGAGACCTTCGTGATCCGGCGGGGATCGGCGCTCTTCACGGTGGGGGACAGTCAGTTCGTCGGTAGGGCAGGGCAGATCATCGTGGTGCCGGCTGAGACACCCCACAAGTTCTCCACCGGGCCCGATGGGTACGAGGCGATTCATATTCATGAGAGCTCGAGCTTCGAGACCATTTGGCTGGAGTAGCCGTCGGGGCAGTGGCGGTCAGTCGGCCGGCAGGCTGCGGCTGGCCTATCGTCTGAGGATGGAATGGGCGCGGTCGTCGGTACGCCGGATGGATCCCTGGGTGGTTTCAGGCGTGCTGACGGCCGCGGTGACGTTGATGGTGGGTGGGGTGTCCGCTGTCGTCGGCGAAGATGCCGGTGCGGCCGGCTTGTGGATCGCCCTTGGTCTAGGAGTGGTCGGTCTCGCGCTGTCCACGCGGGCGTCGATCGTGACTGCGGTGGTGGCCGCGCTGCTGGCTGCTCAGACCGTGCGTGATCCGGCTCCGTGGGGGTCGTGGGCGGTCGCTGGCGCGTTGTTGTTCCTGTTCGCATTGCGCCGTCCACGCTTCGACGCGGTCGCCGCCGGGATCGCGTTCGCGGGGGCCGTGATGGCCGCGACGTTCCTCACCGGCCTGGACGGCGGCAACGGCGGCACGTTCGGGTTGATAGCCCTCGCTGTCGCGATGGTCGGGGTGGGGCAGTGGGTGCAGGCTCAGCGGCGGTACGTGATCGCGGAAATCGGGCGGCGTCGGCAGGAGACTGAGCGGCGGCGGGAAGAAGTGGCTCGGCACGTGGCCGAGGAACGACTGCGGATCGCCCGCGAGCTGCACGACAGCGTCGCCCATCACCTCGCGGTGGTCAGCGTCCACACCAACGTCGCGAGAGCGAACCTGCTGCGTTCGCCGCAGGTGGCCGAGCGGGCGCTCGACGACGTTCAGGTCGCGACTCAGTCGGTACTGGAGGAGTTGCAAATCGTTCTCAACGTCCTTCGGGCCTCCGAATCCGAGCTCGTCCCGTCCACTCCGGTCGGTGCCGATCTGGTCGAGGACCTGTTGCTGAGTTTCGAGGGCATCGGGCTGCGAGTCGAGACCAACGGGCTGGAGCAGCTGTCGACGCTGGCGCCAGTCGCGCGCACCGCCGCCCAGCGTCTGCTTCAAGAAGCTCTCACCAATGCGCAGCGGTACGGCGACGGTAGCGCCGAGGTCATCGCCAGTGCTCCCGTCAACGGCTACGTCACCCTGTCGATCCGCAACACCCGGGCGGCGCAGGGGACGGCGACGGCTGGTGGTAGCGGACTCGGACTAGGACTGGTGGGCATGGAGGAACGGGTCCATCTGCTGGGCGGTACATTTCGGGCGGGTCCGGAGGCGGACGGCTTCCTGGTGACCGCCCAACTCCCGGCCACCGCCCCGCGACCCACGAAGGAGCCGCTCGGATGAGCGTCGTACGCGTACTCATCGTCGACGATCAGGCGATGATCCGCTCCGGGATCCGCGCGCTGCTCGAGACGGGCGACGGAGTCGAGGTTGTCGGCGAAGCGGCCGACGGCCAGCGGGGGGTCAGTATGGCGCGAGCGCTGCTGCCCGATGTCATCTTGCTGGATCTGCGGATGCCGGTACTCGACGGTGTGGCCGCGATCGTTCAGTTGCGTGCCGACCCGGCTACTGCCGGGATCGGCATTCTGGTGTTGACCACCTTCGACACCGACCAGAACGTGCTCGCCGCGCTGAAGGCCGGGGCCAACGGGTTCCTCGGGAAGTCCGCGGATCACGAGGAACTGTTGCAGGCGGTCACTCGGGTCGCGGCGGGAGACGCGTCGCTGTCCGCCGTTGCGACCAACACCGTCGTCGGGCATCTGGCTCGTACTGCGCTCAAACCGCAGGTGCACGAGCAGGCGTCACCGGAGGATCTTCGCAAGGTCGCATCGCTGACGTCGCGCGAGCGCGAGGTGGTGACTCTGGTTGCCCGCGGACTGAGCAACGACGCCATCGCCGAGCATCTGTTCATCTCGCCGATGACGGCGAAGACCCATGTCAACCGGTCGATGAGCAAGCTGCAGGTCTCGGACCGGTCCCAACTCGTCGTCGCGGCGCTGCGGGCCGGCCTGCTCGACCAGCACTGACCGAGCACCGCAGCACTGCTCAGCGGCCCAGAAATACCGCGCTCGCGGTACGCCGCTACCGCCGCTGGACGACGCCCGGCGAGCACCGCGAGGCCGAAGGTAAGGCATCGAGCCGCATCAGCGGCCTTCGTACGGCCTTCGTCCAGGAGTTCCCATGTCTCGATTCTTGTCCAGGGTCGGTGCCTTCAGCGCCGGTCACCGTCTCGTGGTCGCCGGTGCCTGGATCGTGGTGACCGCGGTCTTCGCGGTGCTGACGATCACCGGCGCGAAGTTCTCCGATGCGCCGTTCAGCATCGGCGGCGCCGAGTCCACCACGGCGCTGGCCACCATGGAAAAGGAGTTCCCGGCCGCAGCGGGTCCGGCGTCCGGCGAGCTGATGCTGGTCGTCGAGGCGCCGGACGGTACGTCGCTGGCCGACCCCGGAGTGAAGAAGCTGGTCACCGACCTGGTGTCGCGCGCCGGCGACGTACCGGGGGTGCTGTCCGCCTCGGACCCGTACGACGAGCGCCGTCCGTTCGTGTCGGAGGACGGCTCGGTGGCCGTCGCCACCCTCGCCGTCGAGCTGGAGGCCGAGCAGGCGACGGTCGAGAAGGACCTTCGCAAGGCCGCGGCGAACCTGGCCGGAGCGGGATACACGATCGAACTGGGTGGCTCACTCGAGGACGGTGCGCCCGAGATCGCCAGCATCACCGAAGCGGTCGGGGTCGTGGTCGCGTTCGTCGTCCTGCTGCTGACCTTCGGCTCGCTGGCCGCGGCCGGCGCGAACCTGCTGACCGCCCTGTCCGGGGTCGTGGTCGGCATGATCGGCGTCCTCGCCTGGTCGTCGGTCGGTGACGGCATCCAGTCCACGACCCTGATCCTCGGGCTGATGCTGGGACTCGCGGTCGGCATCGACTACGCGCTCCTGATCCTGTCGCGGTTCCGCGACGAGCTCCGTCGGGGAGCCGGTATCGACGCTGCCGTGGCCAGAGCCTCCGGTACTGCGGGCACCTCCGTGCTGGTGGCGGGAACCACCGTGGTGATTGCCTTGGCGGGACTGGCGATCGTGAAGATCTCGTTCATCACCGAGATGGGCCTGGGTGCGGCCTTCGCTGTGATCGTGGCCGTGGTCGCTTCTCTCACCGTCGTGCCGGCCGTGCTGAAAACCCTTGGCTACAAGGCGTTGCCGCGCAGAGAACGCCCGGTCGCCGGCGAGGAGAAGGTGGTAGTAGACGAGAGGACCAGCAAAACGGAGCCCCGTTTCGGCATCCTGCGTCGCTGGGCCTTGCTGGTGGTCGATCGGCCTGTCCTCAGCATGCTGATCGCCACGGTCGCCATCGGCGCGCTCGCAGTACCGGCGCTCTCGCTGGAGACCGAGCTCGATCCTCCGGGGGGCGCCGACCCGGCCAGCTCCCAGCGCGCGGCGTACCAGATCGTGAGCGACGCTTTCGGTGCCGGCGAACAGAATCCGCTGATCGTCCTGTTCGAAGGCTCGGAGGCGGCCGCAACCGCGACAGCGACCGCCGAGGAGGTCGCGGCGCTCCCGGGAGTCGTCGACGTCAGTCCGGCTCAGCCGGCCGAAAGCGGAGCAGTCGCCTTCCTGGCGGTCACTCCCGAGTACGGTCCCGCCGACGCGCGGACCGGCGAGCTGGTGAACTCGTTGCGCACGGCAATGGCCGACACGCAGGGAGCGAAGGTCTCGGTCACCGGTCAGACAGCCGTCGACGTGGATGTCGACTCGCGGCTTTCGTCGGGTCTCGTCACCTACCTGATCTGCGTGGCGGGATTCTCGCTGCTCCTGCTGATGCTCGTCTTCCGGTCGATCGCGGTACCGGTGCTGGCGACGGCCGGGTTCCTGCTGTCCCTTGCCGCAGGCATCGGAGTGACGGTCGCGGTCTTCCAGTGGGGTTGGGCCGGTGGCCTCGTCGGTCTGGACGAAGCAAGGCCGCTGGCAAGTCTGATGCCGCTCATCGTGGTCGGTGTGCTGTTCGGACTGGCGATGGACTACCAGGTGTTCCTGGTCTCCCGGATCCACGAGGCGCATCGGCAGGGCCTGCACACCCGGGCCGCCGTACTGCGGGGCTTCGGTCAAGCGTCGCCGATCGTGGTCGCGGCAGCCGCCATCATGGCGTCGGTGTTCGCAGGCTTCGCCTTCAGTGGTGGTGACGCCATGGTCGCGTCGGTCGGGCTGGCCCTGACCGTAGGCGTCCTGGTGGACGCACTCCTGGTCCGCATGGTGCTGGTACCGGCCGCTCTGCAACTCCTGGGCGAAGTCAGTTGGTGGCTGCCGCGCTGGCTGGACCGGCTCCTTCCGACCGTGGACACCGAGGGCGCGACCTTGCAAGACCCCGATCTCAGCGACGCGCGGATCTTTTGACGGGGTGCGCACAGTTGGGCACGCTGTGTGCGGGACGCCCGGGATCCGCACCGCCCAGCCGGATCGGGGTGTGACGTCGGAGGTGCCTGTGACGGTTCTTCGTTCGGTCCGAGTTTTCACTGCCGCGGTACTCGCAGGAGTCTGCGCGATCGGCACGGTGCAGGCGCAGGCCGGCTCCGCGGCGGAGCCGGCCGGCGGCGCGGTGGTCATCGTGAGCGTGCCCAACGGGCGCGTGGTCGACCTGGACGGTGGTGGCGCGACCGATGGGCGGGAGATCCAGGAATGGCCCGGGAACGGATCGGTCGCTCAGCAGTGGCAGGTGGTGCGTGAAGGTGAGCACCACAAGGTCAAGCTGGTCGGCAATCAGGCCTGGTGCGTAGGGCGGGACCAGGCGCGAGTGGTGCTCAGAAGTTGCTCGAACATCCTGGCCGAGTGGGACTTCGAGGATCTCGGTGGCCGGTTCAGGATCAGGGAACCCGGAGGTGGGTACCTCCAGGTCGTGGCCACGAGCCCGTCGAACGGGCGAGGACTGGTCATCGGCCAAGGCTCCGGAGTCGCGGCCGAGTGGCTGGTCCACACCGCCGAGGTACCGCGCCGGCCGATGCCTGCGGATCCCCGGCTCGACCAGGTCACGTTCCTGACGTCGCACAACGCGATGGCCAACACCGACGAGGGATTCTGGGGACGCTTCCCGAATCAGTCCTACCGGCTGAAGGATCAGCTCACCCAGGGCGTTCGCGGGCTGCAGCTCGACGCCCATGTCTATCAGGGTGACGTCCGGATGTGTCACGGGAGTTGCTGGGGCAACGAGCGGACCCTGACGGCCGGTCTGCAGGACGTGGTCGACTTCCTGAACGCCGATCGCGGCGCGGTGGTCACCCTGTTCATCGAGGACTACACCAGTATCGAGGAGCTGCGAGCAGCCGTTGCCCGGGTCAACGGGTTCGCCGACCGCGTCTTCAACCCGGCACAGGCCGGCGTACGGCAGAACGGGTGGCCGAGGATCTCCGAGCTGGTGGCTCAGAACAGAAGACTGCTGGTCTTCTCGCAGCGCTCCGGCCGCGACGCGTACGGCGTGATGTTCGACCGCGACTGGACCGCGGAGAACTACTGGTCCCTCGGCTCCGGCGGCGGCGACATCCAGTGCTACAGCCGCTGGGACGAGGTGCCGCTGGCCAAGGAGGAGCCCGGCTTCCGTCGGCTGCACTCGATGAACCACTACCGCGACATCCCCTCCGAGGGGGCCGCCGGTGCCGACAACGGCAGCAAGCTCGCCGACCGCGTCCGCCGGGTCTGCGGTCCTGTCGCGGGTCGCAAGCCGAACTACGTCGCCCTCGACTTCTACCAGAAGCCCGAAGGAGGCGCGGTCCGCAACCTGATAGCCGATCTCAATGCCTATTGGTGATCCATCGCGGACGCCATACGTCCGGATAGCTGGGTACCGTGCCGAACATGGCTATCGCACGGTTTCCGAGCTTCGTTCTCGACTGCCCCGACCCTGCCGCCCTGGCAAAGTTCTACGGCGTCCTGCTGGGGTGGGAGGTGAAGGCCTCCGCCGAGTGGGGAGAGGTGCGCGGCGACGGGCAGTGCATCTGCTTCCAGCCGGTGGAGAATTACCGACCACCCGTCTGGCCGGGCCAGGACGTGCCGCAACAGGTCCACCTCGATGTGATGGTCGAAGACCTCGACGCGGGTGAAGCGGCCGTCCTGGACCTCGGCGCGACCAAACACGACCACCAACCCGGGGACAAGTTCCGCGTCTTCCTCGACCCCGCGGGCCACCCCTTCTGCCTCTGCGTCGACTAAGGCGTATCGCCCTAGCCCGCCAGCACGCGGGTTTCGGCGGCCGGGAGGGTGGACCACCAGCGGCCGTAGCGGGTGTAGACGCCGGGGTCGCGGTCGGCGAGGAAGGCGAGCAGACTCGCGGCTTCGGTTTCGAGGGCCTTCCAGACTGTGCGAGGCAAGGGGCGGAAGGCCGTGGCTTCGATGCCCTCGGCAACAGGACGCCAGACGCCGGCGACGTGGCCGTCGATCAGCAGGGTCGGCAGCACGTCGCCGTTGGTGCGGGTGACGACGGTCTTGTACTCCGCGGGGACGATGCGGGTCCGGTCGTCGTAGGCGAGCAGCGTGCTGTCCCACATCGGCATCAACCGTGGGGGAGCAGGGGTGTCTGCCGACGGCAGTGGCGCGTCCGGTACGTCGTACAGGTCCTTGCCGTCGGGTCCCTCGAAGATCAGCAGCCTCGATCGCAACGCCTCGACAGCGGCGCGCGTGCGGGTCCGTTGAACTGAGGTGAACTGGGCGATGTCGGCGATCGACGCGGGACCGAAACCGGTCAGGTAGCGCCAGACCAGAGTCTCCAGCGCGGCATCGGACTGCTCGACCGAGTACGGCGCCGCGTCCGTGGCGACGTACGCCGGGCGCTGACCGAACGACCACGGTCCACCGGTCGGGACGTGCAGCATCGGGACGAAGCAGCGCAGGCACCACCACACGTCCTTGCCGACGACTCCGGGATGCGAACTGAGCCAGTCCTCGATCTCCGTGTTGCCGCGGGGTTCCGCCAGGAAGTCCTGCAGCCGCGGGACCAGCTTGTGCACTTCCTCGGGCGGCAGCCCGCCAGAGCGCGCCTGAGTCAGCCGCGACCGCATCGTCGGCTGCATCGCGAGGTGCCACGGCGCGTGGTCGTCGACATGCACCGCGTGCAGCGTCAGCCGTAGCAGCGTCCCCTTCACCACCTGCCCGGCCGCGAACGCCGCATCCAGCTCACCTGGATCGAAGGACACCAGCCGGTTCCACAGCGCAAGGTACGGCGAGGCCGGGTGCTGCGCCTGGATCGCGACGATCCGGAGGGTGCCCTCGACGGCGTCCAGCGCCTCCCGCTCCAGCAGAAACTGCCGGGCCAGCGTGGCCCGGTTGAGCTCGCCCGCGCTGATTTTCATCCTGCCCCTCAAACCTGCGGAAGGTCTGCCGCGAGGGTGAGCAACCGATCCAGTACGACGCCGCCCGACACCCGGACACCATCGTGTTCCCACTCGTTGGTGACCCAGGTCTTGAGATTGCCGACCCGAGCCGCCGTCTCCAGCGACAACCCGGCATCGACGTACATGTCGTCATGCCAGACAGCAGCCGCCACCGGTACGCGGTTGGCCTCCAGCCGCGCTACGTCGTACAGGGGAGTCCAGTCGGTCGCCGAAGCCAGCAGTTCGGCCGCCTCCTTGAACGGCTGGAGCAGCGCCATCTCGTCGAGCATCCAGGGGTAGATCATCTCGCCGGTCAGCAGCACCGGCGACGCCTCCCGGTCGAAGGACGACGGCCGCAGCCGGGAGGCGGCCCAGCGTGTCGGTCGCGTGTCCTGCGCGTAGATCGACTCGTGCAGCACGACGAAGATCGGGCTCAGGCCCATCGAGGTCTGGTTCATCACGCCATAGAGGAACTTGGCCGCCAGTACGTCGCCGTCCCACGCCTCGTCGAGCAGCCAGTGCAGGGTCTCGGCATAGTCGCCCATCCCGAGGCCGAAGCCGAGTGTCTGGAAGCGCCGGACAGTCAGTCGGTCACCATCCGGCAGCCGTACGTCGTGGGCGCGCAGGTGGTCGACGATCCGGTCCACCCGGTCGACGTCCTCGGGATAGCGCTGGTAGAACGCCTCCACCTTGCCGCGCACCCGTGGATAGGTGCGGCTGTAGACCTCGTCGGCCGTCGTGTCGAGGCCGGGCAGGCCGCCGGTGATCAGGCAGGTGCGCAAACCCTCCGGCGCCAGCGACAGGTAGGTCAGCGTGATGAAACCGCCGTAGCTCGTGCCGAGGGTCGTCCACGGCTTCCCCGGACTGAGCTGCGCCCGGATGAGTTCCAGGTCTCGCACGATGGAGTCGGCGCGGAAGTGTCGCAGGTACGCCGCGAGCTCGGCGGGCGCGAGCTTGGACGCAGTACGGGCCGTCACCGGAGTACTGCGCCCTGTGCCGCGCTGGTCGAGCAGCAGCACCCGGTAGTCCTGAGTGGCGCGGCCGATCCAGCCACTGGCCGCCATGGGCCGAGGCGCGCCGGAACCCGGGCCGCCTTGCAGGTACACCAGCCACGGCAGATCAGCGTCGACCTTGGCCGAGGCAACGGCCTCACGAGCCAGAACCTCGATGGTCGGCCCGCCCGGCTGCGAGTGATCGAGCGGCACGGTGAACACGTGATCGGTGACGACAAGTCCTGGGAGTCTTGGCACCTGCACATTCTCCACCCGTCGAGGGCTACCGTAGACGGGTGCGAGTAGCGACTTGCTATCTGCACCCGTAAGATGGGTCATCCGGCCACGTTTCCGCAGGTAGTGAGCACATATTTGCTCTCGCCCTCTCGCTGAATATCTGGCATGGCGTTCCGAGTGCAGATATTGAGGTGGCGACCGTGGGTGCATCCGAGTTGGTCGATTCGTGGGAGCTGTCACTACGTGCCGAGCGCAAGAGCCCGGCGACCGTGTCGAACTACCTGACCGGCGTACGGCTGTACTTCGAGTGGTGCAAGGCCAACGACCAGGCCGACGAGATCAGCCGCCGAGCTGCTCAGCTCTGGATCATCGACCTACTCGAAGACGGGGCCGAGGCGTCGACCGCCCGAGCCCGGTTGCTCGCAGTGCGGCTCTACTCGACGTGGCTCGCCGAGGAGGAACCCGCGGCGCACCCGGTCGACGTACTGCTCGGCCTGCGGTCCCCGAAGATCGACGTCAAGGTCGTCGAGCCCCTCACCGTCGACGAGCTACAGGGCATGCTGAAGACCTGCGACCGGCGCACCTTCACCGGCGTACGGGATGACGCGCTGATCAGGTTCATGACCGAGACGGGGGCTCGTGCCGGCGAGGTCGTCGCCCTGGGCGTCGAGGACATCAACGTCAAGGCCGGTACCGCAGTCGTCCGCCGAGGCAAGGGCGGCAAGGGTCGCATTGTTGCCTTCGGTCCGAAGACCGCTCAGGCACTGGACCGGTACCTCCGACTGCGCAGGCAGCACAAGCACGCCGGGAGCGCCCGTCTGTGGCTCGGGCAGCAAGGTCCGGGCTTCGGGTACCGGGCCCTTCACAAGACGCTAGGGGCCCGCGCTGAGGCCGCGGGAGTGGTGAAGTTCCACCCTCACCAACTGCGGAACACCTGGGCGATGCGGTGGCTGGAGGCGGGCGGCAGCGAGGGCGGGGCGATGGCTGTCGGTGGCTGGTCGAGTCGTTCGATGCTCGACCGCTACACCCGCGCGACTGCGTCGGTCCGGGCGGCTGCTGAGGCGCAGAAGCTCGACCTCGGCGACATCTAAGAACGCGCGTTGCCCTGGGCAACGGATGCCCGAATCCCTTGCAGGGAAGGAGACCGTACCCATTTGGGTACGGGTCCAACATGCGGATCAAGGTTGCTGAAGTGCCGGGAGGCCGTGCAGCATGGCGCTACAACAACCGAATAGCGAAGGCCCGGGGCGGGTCGTCGAGTAGGTGTTACAGCACCTGCAAGGCGAGCTGTTCCGCTCCGGGCCTGAGCTGACCTGCGAGAGGTCTATCAATCATGAACGACGCTACCCGAACGGGTACGGACGGTGCAAGTGATCTGCCCGTCGACACCATCCTTCGCCTTGCTGCACAGGCGAACGCTCACAAGTCCTGGGCTGCGACCCCGGACCGCCTGGCCCGGACGGCACCGGGCCGCCGTGCCGCTGACGCCCGGTTCCTGGCACAGGCTGACGGCGACCCGGTACGTGCCGAATCCCTACGCAAGGCGTTCTATGCCGACCTGACCGCGAAGTCGATCCGAGCTCGCCGCGCCAAGGCCGGTCAGCGCGCCGGGGCGGACGCGTGATGACGGCGATCTGGTTCGACCCCGTCGTCGAGCAGCTCGACGAAAAGGCCCGTCGCCGCTTCTGGTCGAAGGTGAGTCCTCCCGACGCGAACGGCTGCCGGTTCTGGACCGGCAGTCTCAGCACAGGTGGGTACGGACAGTTCTGGCTGGGCCCGCGGTGGCCGGTCGGTCAGTTCTACCCGGCTCACCGGATGATGCTGCTCATCGCGACCGAGGGCGCACCGGCCCCGGACATGCTCGCCTGCCATCGCTGCCCGGCACGCCGGCGCGACTGCGTGTGGCACGTCAGGTGGGGGACGGTGCGCGAGAACCGGCGCGACCGACTGCGCGACGGAACCTACGGATGGAAGCTCACCCCTGAGCAGGTCTGCGAGATCGTCGCGCACCTGTGCGAACGCAAGCTGTCGCGCAAGGAGATCGCGGCCCGGTACGGCGTGCACCGAAGCCGCATCGGCCACATCGCTCAGGGTCGGGCCTGGGGCATCTTGTTCGAGGATCGTCCGGACGCCTGACATGGGCGCTCAATTGGTCGGCCTCGTCGTCGTGAAGTGGGCGCACCTGCCGGCCAAGCCATACAAGATCCTCACCCGGATGGCCCTAACCGCTCGCGACGAGGAGGGCGGCCCCGACAAGCCCGCTGCGACCTTCTGGGCCGGGTGGGAGGTCCTGGCCCTCGCGATCGGCCGCGAGCTGCCAGACCCCCACGACGAGGGCGGCGAGGCAGCCAAAAGGCGGAAGACCATCCGAGATGAGGTCGTCCGGGTGACCACGTCCCTGCAAGACGCGGGCGCGATCAAAAGCGTTGTGGATAACCCCGGATCGGGTTGGCGGCAGGTGTGGAAGGTGACGCCGTGACTGCGTACGAATCGTGCAGCCAGCCGCGTACGAATCGTACGCACGACGCGCACGATTCGTACGCAGGACGCGTACGAATCGTCAGGCCCTAGGAACCAATGAGGATTTATAGGAACCAGAGATAGGACAACCACTGATCGCGGCGGCCAACCACAGGGGTGCGATTCACCCCTGTGGATAACGAAACCGAGTCAATCAATCTGCATCGCAATGGAGGCATCTCGTGACCAGGACCAAGCTCAACCGCCGAACTGCGTTCCGCATCGTCTACAAGACCGGGTACGCCGCCGGCCTCGCCCATCAGCACGCCCGCACCATCGGGCCCGTCGGCCGCGGCATGCTCGCCCACGGGATCTGGGTCCTGTTCGCGCTGCTCGTCGTGCGCCTGGTCGCCGGAACCAGCGGATGAGCAACAGTTGGGGCGGACGCAAGGTAGGCAAAGCACGGGCCCACGTCGTGCAGCAGCTACCCGCGCCCTGCGGCCGGTGCGGCAAGCCCGTCACCCGCGAAGACCGGTGGGTCGTCGGCCACACCAAGTCAAGAGCACTACACCCCGAGCTGACCTGGGACCCCAACAACTGGCGACCCGAGCACCGAGCATGCAGCGACAAAACCGGACAAGCCGCAGTCATCGAGAAAGCACGAGCAGAAGGCGCAGCAGCCGCGACAGGGGCCAATTTTCCCGGTGGGGCCACCTCCAGGCAGCCTCCGCCTCTTCCTTTCTCTCTCCCCGCGCCTGCGCCGGCCCAGAACCGCTCGCCTGAACCCCGTCACGGCCTGCTGTGGGACCCGGAGGCCCTGGGGGTGCATGAGTGGCTTCGGCCGTTCCTGGAGGTTCCTGAGGACGCGGCCCCGCCTTTGGCGATGACGCCTCCGCTGCCGGATGCGGTCGGGTCGTACGGTGCCGAGGCGATCGAGTGGATAGAGGCAGCCGAGAAGAAGCGGCTGCGATGGTGGCAGCGGCTCGCGATCACCCGCCAGCTCGAGCATCGGGAGGACGGTTCGCTGTGTTGGCGGACGATCGTCGAGTCTTGCCCGCGTCGCGCCGGCAAGTCGGTGCGAATCAGGGGCCTCGCACTGTGGCGGATGGCTCACGCGGACCTGATCGGCGAGGTGCAGACGGTCGTCCACTGCGGGAACGACCTACCGATCTGTAGGGAGATCCAGCGGGGCGCGTGGCGGTGGGCCGAGGCGCAAGGGTGGGTGGTGACGAGAAGCAACGGCAAGGAGGCGCTGGAGGACCCCGACGGCAGCCGGTGGCTGGTCCGGTCGCAGGACGGCGTCTACGGGTGGGATGCCGGCCTCGCGGTCGTCGACGAGGCGTGGGACGTGAAGCCCGACACGGTCAGCGAGGGTCTGGAGCCCGCGATGCTGGAGCGTCTCTGGGCACAGTTGCACCTGACCTCGACTGCTCACCGCCGGGCAACCTCGCTGATGCGGTCGAGGATCGCTGACGCCCTGGCGGTCGACGACGGGGAAACCCTGCTGCTGCTGTGGGGTGCTCGGGCCGACGACGACCCCGGTGACCCCGCAGTGTGGCGAGCCGCGTCGCCGCACTGGTCGCAGGACCGCGCCCGGATGATCGCCGCGAAGTACGCCAAGGCGCTGGTGGGCGAAGCCGATCCGGAGGCCGACGACCTCGACCCGATGGCCGGGTTCACAGCGCAGTATCTGAACATGTGGCGGCTCACCCCCGCGGCGAGGGAACGCGGCCACGCGTTCATGACTGACCACGCCTGGGGCGACCTGGTCGACGAGGTGCCGGCCGGGCCGCCGTACGCCGCGGCTATCGAGTCGTGGTTCGCCGAGGGCGTGTCGGTCGCACTGGCATGGCGGGTCGGTACGCGGGCCGTGGTAGCAGTCGGCAACTATCCGGATCTCGCAGCCGCGGCGTCGGCCGTGAAGGTGTCGCAGTTCCGGCGGATAGTCACTGTCGGGGCTTCGCTGGTCGAGGACCCTGCCTTGCGGGGTCTGCGGTGCCGCGCCGGTCAGGGGCGGGCAGGTGTCTCGGTGCAGGAGCTACAGCGGCTGATCGGGGAGGACGCGGTCCGGCATGACGGCGGCGAACACCTCTCAGGTCAGGTGCTGGCGGCCCGGACGTTACCGGGGGCCGACGGACCGCGCATGACGTCGGCCGGGCGTGCTGACGCGATCAAGGCCGCGCAGTGGGCGGTCTCCGACTGCCGGAAGAAGTCGGTCGGTCGACCACGGATCGTCGTAGCCGTCTAGGTCCATACCCGATTGGGTATAGTGGCGTCAAGAGTAAACCGTGTTTAACTTTCCCGCATGGGTCTGTGGGGGCGGTTGACTGGGCGCGATGCGGTGGTCGCTCACGCGCTAGCCACCGGCACCGAGCGACGCTTCGCCGTCGACGCCGAGTCGATCCCGGCTCAGGTGTTCGGTCTGGAGTCGTACGCCGACCCGATCGCCCCGGCCCCTCGCATCTCCCGACGTGAGGCAATCCAGGTACCGGCGGTCAAACGCAGCCGCGACCTGATCGCCGGCAGCATCGGTCAACTTCCGCTCAACGTCTACGACTCCGAGCGCGTGCAGTTGGTGAACGACCTGCTCCCACAGCCGGAACGCAACCGGGGCCGGACCGTCACACTCACCGCGACCGTCGAAGACCTGCTCTTTGAACGCATCGCTTGGTGGCGCGTAGTCGAGCGGACCTGGGAGGGATACCCGCGGTTCGTCCGCCGGGTCGATCCGTGCCGGGTCGACGTCGACGAGGACAAGGGCGAGGTGCGGATCGACGGGGAGACCGTCCCCGATCGGGACCTGATCAGGTTCGACTCTCCCAATGATGCACTCCTGATCGCCGGTGCCCGTGCGATCAGGACCTGCTTGAGGCTCGATGCCGCCGCTGCGCGCTCCGCCGAAAGCCCCATGCCGCAAGGGGTTTTCACGCCGGCCGAAGGGGCCGACCCGGTCGCGGTCCCGACCGAGGACGACCCTGACCCGGACGACGACGCGGCAATCCGCGAAATGCTGAACGCGTGGAAAACGGCCCGGCAGGCGGGCGCAGACGCGTACCTCCCGGCGAGCCTGAAGTACAACCCGCTGTCGTGGAACCCGAAGGATCTCCAACTCGCCGAGGCCCGTCAGCATGCCGTCCTCGAGATCGCCCGAGTCGCCGGCGTCGACCCGGAAGAGCTCGGCGTCAGCACGACATCGCGCACCTACGCGAACCAGTTCGACCGGCGGAAAGCTTTCATCGACTTCACGCTCGGCAGTTACCTGCGGGCGATCGAAGACCGCCTCTCGATGGGCGACGTCACCAAGCGAGGCAACTACGTCCGGTTCAACCTGGACGCGTTCCTCCGCTCCGACACCCTCAGCCGCTGGCAGTCCTACAAGGTCGGCCTGGAGGTCGGGGCAATCACCAGGCCCGAGATTCGCGATCTGGAAGACAAGCCCGCACTGACGGAGGACCAAATGTCTAGCGCTGGTAGCGTTACCCGAGACGGCACCGCCAACCAGGATTCGTACAACCAGACATCGTTCGCGGTGCCGTCCTCTATGCCCGCGAGCAAGTTCGACGCTGCGTCTACGCTCGAACTGACGGCACCCGCCGCGGTCGCCTCGTTCAAGGTCGACCAGGCGAAGCGCACCATCACGGGTCTCGCGGTGCCGTTCGGTGTCGTCGGCTCGACCGGTGGAACGAACTGGACCTTCAGTCGGGAGTCGATCGTCCCGCCTGAGGACGTGTCCCGGGTCAAGCTGCTGATGGACCACTCGTTCGGTGAGGCAGTCGGGTACTGCGTATCCCTCGACGTCGCCGACAACGGCATCACAACCACGTTCAAGGTCGCCGCCACCCCGGAGGGCGACCGGGCACTGCAACTGGCTCAGGACCGCGTCTACGACGGCCTGTCGGTCGGGCTCGGGTACGGCGGCGAGCTGATCTTGCTCGACGACGAGACCGCCACCTACAAGGGCGCACCGCTGCTCGAAGTCTCCCTCACTCCACTCCCGGCGTTCTCCGACGCCCGGGTTACTGCCGTGGCTGCATCCGCAGCCCCGAAGGAAGGAACGACCGTGACCGAAACCAAGGTCAACACCCCGGCCGAAGGTTCGGCCACCAACTCGGCCGAGCAGCCGCTCACGTTCTCGAAGGAGCAGCACGACGCGCTCCTGAAGTTGCTCGGCGGCGACAAGCCCGAGACCAAGCCGGCCGAAGGCCCGCAGGTCATCAGCGCGAGCGAAGCCGCCGCCTCCTTCTCGGTGAAGGAAGAGGCCCCGTACCGGTTCGACGGACGGAAGGGCAAGCACGACTTCAGTACCGACCTGTTCGCGGGTGCCCGCGGTGACAGCGAGGCCCTCCAGCGCGCCACCACCTTCACCCGGGACGCGTTCCTCCAGGCCGCCACGTTCGACGTGGACAGCGGCAACGTGGCCTCGCTCAACCCGGCCCGGCAGCGCCCCGAGATGTACGTCGACCAGAAGGCGTACGTCACGCCCTTCTACGACGCGCTCTACAAGGGCACGCTGGCCGACCAGACCCCGTTCACCTTCCCGAAGTTCACGAGCGCCTCCGGCCTGGTCGCTGACCACGTCGAAGGCGTCGAGCCCACGCCGGGCACCTTCGTGGCCGGCAGCCAGACCGTTACGCCGACCGCACTGTCGGGCAAGGTCGAGATCACCCGCGAGGTGTTCGATGCGGGCGGCAACCCGCAGGTGTCGACGCTGATCTGGAACAAGATGGTCCGGGCCTGGTACGAGGGGCTGGAGGCAAAGGCCGTCGCGCTGCTCGACGCCGCTTCCCCGACCGGGATCACGCTCACCACCAACGCCGTCAACGCCGCGCTGGTCAACGAGCTGGAGGCAGCGATTGCCGCGCTCCAGTTCATCCGCGGCGGCAATACCTTCAACTTCGCCGGCACGCACGTGGACCTGTACCTGCGGCTCGCGGCTGCGGTCGACACGGCGGGCCGCAAGCTGCTGCCGATCCTGGGCGCGACCAACGCCAACGGGCAGGCTCGGCCGCGGTTCTCGTCCCTGGACGTGGCCGGTGTCGAGTTCGCCCCGGCGTGGTCGCTCGGTGCCGCCGGTGCCGTCGCGGAGTCCAGCTACCTGGTCGACACCAACGACGTCCACGTCTGGAACACCGCCCCCCAGCGGCTGGAGTTCCAGTACCGCGTCGCCTACGTCGACCTGGCGATCTGGGGTTACTGCGCCGCGGCGATCAGCGACCTGACCGGCGTCCGCGAGGTCATCTACGACCCGACCACCTAAGCCGCCGGGCAGACGATCCCAACGACGAAGGAGCAGGACCGTGACCGACCAGAAGCCCACCGCGGCGAAGCCGGAGACCAAGCCTCAGCCGAAGCTTGCCGACCTGACCGACCAGGAGCTCGAAGACCGCTACGTGCGCGTCTCCTTCCGCCCTGCCGGTAAGGACGGACCCGGCGAGGTGTCGCCCGAGATGAAGCGGCTCAAGGCGGAGATCACCCGCCGTCGCACCGCTCAGAAGGACTGAGGGGAGGGCAGCCATGAGCAAGCCGGACCTGGACGCAGTCAAGACCTACCTGGGCGCTGACACGCAGTACGAAGACGCCGACATCACGGCTGCCCTCACTTCCGAGGCGGCTGCGCAGGCGTCGCGATGCCGCGTGCCCGGTGACGCCGCCACGTGGCCGGCCGACCTGGCAGAGGCCCTGTGCCGCCGCGTGGCTCGCAACCTGGCGATGCGCGGCCTGCCGCTCGGCCTGGTGGTCAACGCCGTCGATGACGGCGAGTCGGCAACCACGCGTGTAGGTGCCGACATCGAGGTCCGGCGGCTCGAAGCGCCGTGGCGACGACTGGCGATCGGCTGATGAGCGAGGCAGTCCGCAACGAACTGGCCGACGCCGCGAACACGGTCGAGGGCGTCAAGGTTGCGCCGTACTACGTCCAGGCGACAAAGCCGGGGCACGGCAGCGTCCAGCTCGCCCGCATCGAGTATCCGAACATCTTCGGCGGCGAGGCGTACTGGGAGGTTCTGGTTCTGCTGCCGTCCGACGTCGTGCAGGCACAGAAGCGCGCCGAGCTGTTGATTCCACTGCTGGTCGCAGCGCTCGCGGACCACATGACCGTAACCGGCGCGACGTTCGGCCGGACCCAACTCGAAGCAGCGGGAGCCGGACAGCCTTGCGTGCTGATCGCCGGCCACAGAGAGCAGGAGTAGCGACATGGCAAAACTTGGTACCCGGCTGCTGAAGCTGGAGGTCGACAGCACCGAGCGATCGGCCGAGGTTTCCAACGCCCGCATCACCACGGGGGATGCGGACTCGGATTTCCTCTCGTTCGCTGACGCCGCCAACGGTGGCGCACGTCAGTACAACCTGGCGTTCACCGCGGCACAGGATCTCGTCGCCGACACGCTGTGGGACCTGATCTGGACCGGCGCGGGCTCGGAGGTCTCGGGCACGTTCATCCCGTACGGCAACGCTGTGGCGTCCGCGACGCAGCCTCATTACGAGTTCACTGCGATCGTGTCCGAGCCGGACGGTGACCTGCTCGGCGGTGAGGCCAACACCTCGACCACCGCCCGCATGACGATCGACTGTGTCTGGCCGCTCACCGGCAAGCCGACCAAGGTCATTTCGTAGGCCATGGCCAGCGGTGTCCGCGTCGAGGGGCTGAACAAGGTCATCAGGTCACTGGTGGCCCTGGGCGTGGACGTCGAAGACCTGAAGGACGGCTTCGCCGAGATCGCCGCGAAGGGCGCAGAGATCGCCGCAGGGCTGGCCCCGCGCCGTAAAGGGGCATTGGCCGGGACCATCCGCGGTAACCGCGCCAAGAACAAGGCGGTCGTCACTGCCGGCCGGGCAAAGGTCAAGTACGCCGGAGCCATCAACTACGGGTGGCCAAGACGCAATATCCGGGCCGACCGATTCATGCAGCGAGCGGACGAACAGCTACAGCCGCAGGCTGTGGAGATGCTCGAAACCGCGCTCACCATGGCGATCAATCGAGAAGGGTTGGACTGATGAGCACCACCACCGAGCTGACGTTCGATGAGGTCCTGGACTCCCTGACGGGGTACGACGAACTCGCCATCAAGTCCACGACCGACGTGCCGCTGTCGAAGATGCTCGCGGCGGACAGTGTTCACGCGCTGCGCGCGGTCATCGGCATCCACACGTTGCGCGAGACCGGCAAGAGCGGCAGCAAGGCGTACCAGGCTGCCTACAAGGCGGCGATGGAGATGCCCCTGAGCCAGGTGCGGCAGTACTTCGCCGAGCCGCCGGGCGACCCGATCCCCGACGAGCCCGACAGCACAGCGGGAAAAGACGACTCGCCCAGCGACAGGACGACGACGACCTAGCCGCATTCTGTCTGGCGACCGGCGTATCCCCGAGCGAGTACCACGGCCTCACCCGGGGCCAACGGCAAGCATTCATTCGAGTAGCGACCAGGAGGCAATGAGATGAGCTCAGCGGTACGCATCGCGTTCCTCACCGACCCTGGTCCTGCCCGGAAGGGTATGCAGGACATCGCAGCGGCGGCCGAGGGCGCGAGCGCGAAGGCCGAGAATGCGCTCAAGGGAGTCGGCCGGGCCGCGGACTCCATCGACACGAGCAAGGCGAAGAAGTCGATCGACGACATCGCCGAGAGCACTGACGACGCTGCAACCAGGACGGGCACCTTCGCTTCAGCGCTGGGCGCGTTCGCCGGCGGCCTGGAGGCGGTGGGCCTGGAGAAGTACGCCGGCGCGCTGACTGCCGGTTCTGTGGCTGTGGACGTGTTCTCGAACGCCTCCGACGTCGCCACGCTGGCCCTGGAGTCCAAGTACGTGAAGTTGGTCCGGGACAAGATCGCGACCGCTGCCAGCGCCACAGCGTCCCTCGCAGCCTCTGCCGCAACCAAGACCGCGGCGGCCGGTCAGTGGCTGCTGAACGCCGCCATGACGGCCAACCCGATCGGCCTGGTAGTCGTCGCGATTGCGTTACTGGTGGCCGGTCTGGTCATCGCCTACAAGAAGTCCGAGACCTTCCGGAACATCGTCAACGGTGCCTTTGGTGCGGTGAAGACCGGCGTCATGGGCATCGTGAACTTCTTCCGGGGTCTGGGCGGATTCGTCGCCAAAGCGGTCGGTGCTGTGGGCGGCGTTCTGACCGGCAAGGGACGGGATTTCGTGCTGGGCCTCATCAACGGCTACAGCTCGCTGCTCGGCTCGGTCGCGGGCTTCTTCAAGAGCCTGCCTGGCAAGGCGGTCGGCTGGCTCGGCAACGTCGGATCGACCCTCTACAACGCCGGTTCATCGATCATTCAGGGCTTGATCAACGGCATCGAAAACAAGCTGTCGGCGCTGCGCAGCAAGCTCTCGGCGGTCACCAATCTGATCCCGGATTGGAAAGGGCCGATGGACAAAGACAAGCGGCTACTCACTCCGGCCGGTGAGGCGATCATGGACAGCCTGATGCGGGGCATGGACAGCAAACTGCCCGGCCTACGGCAGTTCCTCGCCGGCGTCTCGGGCTCGATCGAAGGCGGCCTGTCGGCCAGCCCGTCGGTTGCGCTCGCGGGCTTCGGCGGGGCCTCCAGCTCATCAGACGCCGGCGACACGTTGGTCTACGTGACGATCGACGGCCAGCAGCTCCAGGGCCGCATCGACAAGACGGTTCGCGGCAACAACCGGTCCCTTCGCCGATCCGTCAAGGCGGGTGCTCGATGAGCTTGACTGCCACCTACGACGCCGCTCTGTCCCGTGTCCGGCTGTCCGGCACCCTGCTGGGCGCTACGGCCACGTACGCACGGTTCGAGCGCTCGGCAGACGCCGGGATCACCTGGGTCACCGTCCGCGGCGGCAGCACGGTGACGGTCGCCTCGCAGAACGCCCGCGTCGACGACTACGAGTGGACGCCGGGCGTCCTGACCACCTACCGGGTGACGTCGTACGACGTCACCGACGTGCAGCAAGCCCAGTTCACGACGACGATCACTCAAGACCTGCCCGGGGTCTGGTTGAAGGTGCCGGCCGCGCCCTACCTGAACCGCGCCGTCACGGTCTCGACCCGTACCGAGATCGGCCGCCGGTCCCGTGGTGGCGTCTTCGACGTGGTGGGCCGGACCTTCCCCGTCTTGGTGGGTGACGTGCGCAGCGGCCGGGAATTTGGCCTACGTATCCGCACCGAAAGCCCGAGCGACGAGCGCGACCTCGACTACCTGTTCGCATCAGGTGAGGTGCTGTACCTCCAGGCACCTGCGGCTATGGATCAGTTCCCGATCGGGTACTACGCAGCAGGCGACGTGAAGTGGACCTTGCCGACCGAACGAGAGCGGCGCACCTTCCCCCAGCGCCGGTACTGGGACGTTCCCCTTACCGAGGTCGCAGCACCGGGCCCGGCCGTCGTCGGCTCGACCTACACCTGCGCGTCAGTGCTCGCCGACTACGCGACCGTCACCGCGCTGCTGGCCGCGAACGCGACGATTGCCGATCTACTCGAGCGGGTCGCCTCACCGTCGGACGTGATCGTCGGATGAGGGCCGTCAGCAGCCAGTTCCTGGAGACCCTACGGGGCAGTCACCTGTCGGTCTTCAGGGCGCGTGTCTGCACCACTTACCAGACCGGCACCAACCCGAGCGGTATCGAGATCCCGGTACAGGGCGGCGACGTGAAGGCATCCGCCACCGCGGATATCCGCGCGACCCTGGAACTCATCACGTCCGAGAGCTGGCCCCGGTTGGCTGCCGACCTGCTCACGCCGTACGGTAACGAGATCTACGTCGAGCGGGGTCTTGCCTACGGCAACGGTCAGCGCGAATGGGTCGGCCTCGGCTACTTCCGGATCGAGACGCCCGAGCAGGACGAGGTACCTGACGGCGTCGTCGCCATCCAGGGATCTGACCGGATGGCCGGCATCCGCGACGCGCAGTTCCTCGCGCCTCGCCAGTTCGCCGCCTCGCTCACCCGCGGCCAGCTCGTCAGCACGCTGATCACCGAGGTTTACCCGTCGGCAGTGATCGCCTGGGACAGCACCACGGTGCGGGATGGCCTGGTCGGCCGCTCCGTCATCGCTGAAGACGACCGGGCGGGCACGCTGCAAGACTTCCTCACCTCGCTGGGCAAGGTCGGGTACTTCGACCACACCGGCACATTCCAGGTCAAGACGCCGCCGTCGACCGCAGGGGCAGCGACCTGGACGATCGACGCCGGCCATGACGGCGTCCTGGTCGAGATGTCCCGCGGCCTGACCCGTCAGGGCGTCTACAACGCCGTTGTGGCCACCGGGGAAGCCGGAGATACCACCGCGCCCGCGAGGGCCGTGGCGTACAACCTCGACCCCGACAGCCCGACCTACTACCTGGGCCGCTTCGGGCCGGTGCCCCGGTTCTACAGCTCACCGTTCCTGACCACCAACGCGCAGGCGCTCAGCGCGGCAACGTCGCTCCTTCGGCAACAGTTGGGCCTGCCGTACCAGGTCGAGTTAGCGAGCATCGCTAACCCGGCTCTGGAGCCGTTCGACGTGATCGCCGTGCGGTACCCGAAGGCTGCCCGGTCGCGGTCACTGCGTACCGAAACGCACGTGATCGACCAGGTGACGATCCCTCTGGACTCGACGGTCCCAGTGACCTTGCAGACACGCGAGCAGCAGACCGAACTGATCGGAGACTCGGCGTGATCTCCGACAACCTCGCCCCGCTGTTCGACACCGGGCAGCCCGGCGTCCGGTTCCGCCAAGGCACAGTGACGGCCTGGAACCCATCGACCGGCGCGAACACGATCGACGTCGCTGGCGGCACCCTGACCGACGTGCCGATCCTGAACACCGGTGAGGCCATCGCCCTGAAGGCCGGGCACGTCGTCGGGCTGCTCGGCCAGGGCAGTACGTGGTTCATCGTCGGCCGGATTACGCCCGCGGGTGACGCGAACTTTGCCGCGGCGTCGGTCGCCTTCGGATCGGCGGGCGCGCAGCTGTTCAACTATGCGACCTCGACGAGCATGGTCACCAAGGTCAGCAGCAACGAACTCGTAGTGCCCGACTGGGCAGACGAGGCCATCGTGATCGTGACCGGCAACGCGTCCGTCTCCAACACCACGGGTGCCAACTCGTTCGCGATGATGGAAGTCGGCTGCTCGGGCGGGGCCGGGGGCTCATCGCCCACCCACGTCGTACCCGGTGCCACGGCGGGTGTGGCCGCCAGTTCGCGGAACCACTTCACCGGCCTCTCGGGTGGCAACACCCTGCAAATCACCGGGGCTATCCAGACCGGCGCTGCGTTCGCTGCGACGGCCTCGAACTGCATGTTCATCCACGCCATCGCTGTCTACAAGTCCAACGTCTAAAGGAGGGCCGACCCATGGCCGACGTCACACCGAACAAGGCACTGCCCTTCCTGGAACTGGGCGACGCACCCGATATCGCTGGTGGGCTGGAGGATCTGGCCACCGCGGTGGATACCCACCTGACCCGGATGGACACCGCCATCAAGGTCACGGTGACCAGCACGTCCGGCAACTTCGCGAAGTCGACCAGCCCCGCACCGCGCACGATCGTGGTCGAGCTGGTTGGTCCCGGCGGCCCAAGCGGCGGTCTTGCCGGTGCCGGCTCGGGACAGGGCGAGAGCGGGGCCGGTGGCGGCGGCGGATACGTCAAGAAGACCTACGCCGCATCTGCGCTGTCCGCGTCGGAATCGTTCGTGATCGGCACCCGCGGTACGGCCGGAGCCTCCGGAGCCAACAACGGCGGCAACGGCACCGACTCCACGTTCAAGGGCCTGACCGCGGGCTTTGGCGGGCCGGGCAGCGGCAGTACCGCCAGCGCTACGGCTGCGGCTGCGGCGGGCGGCACGGGCGGTACGGCCACCGGCGGAGACGAGAACATTCCCGGATCGCAAGGCGGCAAGGGCCGCGTCATCAGTGGCGCGGCAGTGCTTCAGTCGCACGGCGGCAAGTCGTTCAAGAGCGGCGAGGTGCAGCCGCCGACTGCTGCGGGCCCGGGTACGGCCGGTTCGGCGTACGGTGGCGGCGCGGCCGGCGCGTTCACCACCACCGCCAACCAGGCCGGCGCACAAGGCGCGGCCGGTGTGCTCATCGTGACGGAGATCTTCTGATGCTGGCGCTGCTCGACGACTACGCCGGGTGGATCGTCGGCGTGCTCGGTGGCCTGACTGCTCTCGGCGTTGTCGCCCGGTGGGTACGGAAGCGGGTTCAGACCTTCGCGCAGAAATGGGACCGCGCCCGAGAGACCCTGGTCGGCCGCGAAGAGATCCGGCACCCCGACACCGCCGTCGTGCTGGTCCAGGCGACTCCCGGCCTCGGTCAGAGACTCGCGCACATCGAGCAGAACCTCACCGCGCTCAGCGACACCCGGACCGAGATGCAGACGCTGACGCAGCGGGTCGGTGACCTGACCGGCCGCTTCGACCAGCACGTGACTGAGTCTCAGGAACTAGACCTCGCTCGCGCTCGCGAGCAGTCGAAGATGTGGGACACAATCAAGACGATCGCCGAAGCGCCATCGGCTCATTGGGATGGTGTCGAGCGCCGAGGTACAGAGCTGTAGCTCGACCAGGTCGGAGTCGCCGAGGTCAGACAGCAGCCCCGCACAGCCTTCTCTGGTGCGGGGCTGCTTGGTTAGCCGCGACGCGAACGCTGCCCCTGGGGGTCGGCTCCACCCGGCGGGTCGTACTCGCCGTTGCGTATCGCGTTGACGTCGTGCATAAGGATGCTCACGTCGTCGTGAAGGCTCTTCAACTCCTTCAGAATCTCCCCGAGCACTTTCTCTTCGTTCGTTGCCATCATTCCTCCCCTGATTGGTTCGGATGATACGGCTCGGACCCGTCTGGAGGAGCCCAACGCAGGTGGTAGATGAACGCCGGGTCGTGGAACAGCCAGCCGGCCCGTGACCACTCGATGTAGAACCGCGGGCCGACAGCCTGGACCCGGCCGACGCCGTACCCGCCGAACCAGACCCGATCGCCGGGCTGGAGGGTCTCCGGATGGGGCTTGTCGCTCTGCTGACTCACCGAGAGACCTCCGCGTCTGATTTCCGAGCGCCATGCTCGGATACCTAGCGTAGCTCTGTCGTTAACGTCAAAGGGAAGATTGCAGCTCCGTCGCGCCCGATGTCGCGCCATGACGCCCGGTCGCTGAGCGGGCAGGCTGTGGCTCGTGAAGCCGGAGGAGATCGACGCACTGATCGCGGAGAACGTCCGTGCCGCTCGTGCGCGCCGGCGGCTTCGGCAAGAGGACCTGGCCGACGAACTGGGCTGGTCACGGCCGGTCGTCGGCACCCTGGAGAGTGGGACTCGGCGGGTCACGCTGGCCGACGCAGTCGCGCTCTGCGCAGCGCTGAACATCAACCTGCGAGAGTTGCTCCAAGGTGCGCCGGCGGACGTGTTCGAGGCGCTTGGGATCGCCTCTAACTGAGTGCAGGATATTGCCCCGCATGGCGTTGCTGTCCGCTAGGCCCGGTAAGCGTCATAGCATGGCGTTCGTGACCCGGATAGCGACTTGGAATGTGAACTCGGTCAAGCAGCGGATGCCCAGGTTGCTGGGCTGGCTGGACGAGCGGCAGCCTGACGTCGTTTGTCTGCAGGAGACGAAACTGGCGGACGACGCCTTCACCAAGCTGTTGGGCGACGAGCTGTCCGGGCGTGGGTACGAGAGTGCGGTCCACGGGCAGGCGCAGTGGAACGGTGTCGCGCTGCTGTCCAAGGTCGGGCTGGAGGACGTCGTCACCGGCGTCGCCGGGGCGCCCGGCTTCCCCGATCCGGAGGCCCGGGCGATCGCGGCCACCTGCGGCGGGGTCAGGATCCACTCGCTCTACGTGCCGAACGGGCGCGAGCCGGACTCGGACCACTACCGGTACAAGCTCGCCTGGCTCGCCGCGCTGAGGGACGTCGTGGCCGCCGGGCCGGCCGATCAGATCGTCTGCGGCGACGTGAACATCGCGCCGACCGACGCGGACGTGTTCGACCCCGCGGCCTTCGCCGGGTCGACGCACGTGACGGTGCCGGAGCGGCAGGCGCTCGCCGAGCTGATGGCGACCGGGCTGCACGACGTCGTCCGGGACCGCTGGCCGACCGAGCGCGTCTTCAGCTACTGGGACTACCGGGCCGGCATGTTCCACCAGGACCTCGGGATGCGGATCGACCTGTTGCCCGCGTCCGGCCCGGTGGCCGAGCGGGTGCGGGCGGCCTGGATCGACCGCAAGGCCCGCAAGGGCACCGGCCCGAGCGATCACGCGCCGGTGATCGTCGATCTCGACACCGCACCGGACGGCGACATCGGACCCGTCGTACCGCCGCCCTCGGCGCCACGTGGCGCGAAGAAGAAGACCACCAAGCTCCCGCAGAACCGCTGAATGAGCGGCCTCCGCCTGGCCGCGTTAGTCGGTGCGCTGGCACTGGTGGTCGCCGGTTGCGCCGAGGACAAAGCTGGGCAGCCCGCTGCGAAGGTGGTCTGGACGAAGGTCGAGCTCGACGCCGAACCCGTCGTACTGAACGGTCACGCCGACCAACTCCTGATCGGCTTGCGGGACCGCGGCAAGAAGGTGGTGCCCAGGCTGCTCGTTCAGCAGCCCGACGGCAGCCGCCGGGAGATCAAGGTCGAGCCGAAGAGCCCGTACGCCTTCGAGGCGACCTGGCAGTCGATCGCGTACGACGGGCGACGGCTGCTGGCCCTTGGCGGCGCGTCGGGCGGGGCGCACTCCAACACTCGCTGGACGGTCTGGACCGGCGACGGCAGGACGCTGACGGAGCACCCGCAGGAGTTCAACACGTTCGGTGGTCAGGCAGCAGGAGCCCTGTACGCCGCGATCGTCACGCCCACAGGTCAGGCACTGGCCGGCTCGTGGGGAAGTGTGCAGACGGGCCTCGACGGCGCGATCTGGTTGCCGCGCGGGACCACGACCTGGGAACGGCAGCCGTCGGCGAAGACACCACTGGAAAGCACGCCGTCGCTGCTGCTCAGCCCGAGCTTCGGTACGGCCGCAGGCAACGGAATTCTGCTGGTCGGCTCGCAAGTCCGGCTCGCGCCGAATGTCGTGCAGCAGGAGACGGCCGTATGGCGCTCGACCGACGTCCACCAAGACTGGAGCCGGATCGCGCTTCCGGACCTGGGCGATCGAAGTCAGGCCAACACCGCATCATGTCGGACAGCAACGAGTTGCACGATCTCCGGTTTCGTCGGGAACAAGCTGGCGATCTGGCAGCTCGACGGTGACCAGGGCCGACGGCTGGCGAACCTCCCGGCAATCGCCGTGGGCGACAAGGACAAACTGCCGCCACCGGTCGTCACCGACGATCGCCTCTACCAGATTGTTGCGGAGGGCAACAAGGTGAAGGTGGTCAGCGGACGTGACAGCAACTGGACCGTGCAGGAGTCGACCGGGCCGGAAGGCGCGGTGAAGGACGCCGTACTGGTCGGCAGGACGCTCTACCTGGTGGCTGGTCCCGCCGATCAGCCGGCGTCGTTGTGGCAGACGACGATCAGCTGAGCAGGCCGCTGGCGTAGGCCGCCTGGCCCGCGTGCTGGAGGTCGTCGGACAGCACGCTGACCAGCCGGGCCCCGAGGGTCACCGGCGGGTTCCAGCGGGTGTCGACGATCCGGTCCAGGTCGTCGTCGGTGAGGGTCTTCAGGTACTCGAGGCTGCGCGCGTGCACGGCGTCGTAGTACCCGAGAAGTTGTTCGCTGGAGAGCTTGACCGCCGCGACGTCTTCGGCGGTGTGCCCGTAGCCGGTGTCGGCGGCGTCGAACGGGAGTCCCAGCCGCTCGTGCCAGCCTTCCGCGGTGTAGAGCTGTTCGTAGCCGCCGGCGTCGGCGAAATGGTCGTCCTGGATGCGCGTCAGGTGCCAGACCAGCCAGGCGATCGAGTTGCCGGACTGCTCCGGACGAGTGGCGAGCGCTTGGTCGTCGAGCTGTTCGACGGTCTCGTGCAGGACCTCCTGGATCCGGCCGAAGGCGTCGAGCAACAGTTCACTGGTGTTCATCGAGTTCCCTTCGTCACCGGAAGTCTAGTGTGGTCAGGACAACCGGTCTCGAGCGAGGAGCAGTCGTGGAATACCGCACTCTGGGCAGCAGCGGCACGGTCGTGTCGACGTACGCGCTGGGCACGATGACGTTCGGCAACGAGACCGACGAGACCGGGTCGCACGAGCAGCTCGACCGGTACTTCGAGGCCGGCGGCAACTTCGTCGACACCGCCGACGTCTACACCTCCGGCGCCTCGGAGAACATCATCGGCGGCT
The DNA here is from genome assembly GCF_027627575.1 of Kribbella sp. CA-293567. Classification (NCBI taxonomy): domain Bacteria; kingdom Bacillati; phylum Actinomycetota; class Actinomycetes; order Propionibacteriales; family Kribbellaceae; genus Kribbella; species Kribbella sp. CA-293567. Next base: position 5,146,893 of record NZ_CP114065.1, on the reverse strand, counting down.
GGCTGGCCAAGTCGGGCCGCCGCGACGACGTCGTACTGGCGACCAAGGGCCGGTTCCCGATGGGGGACCAGCCCAACGACGTCGGTACGTCGCGGCGGCACCTGCGGCAGGCGCTCGACGCGTCGCTGATCCGCCTTCGTACGGATCACGTCGACCTCTACCAGCTGCACTCCTGGGATCCGATCACCCCGCTGCAGGAGAGCCTGAGCTTCCTCGAGGACGCAGTACGGGCCGGCAAGATCCTGTACGGCGGTCTGTCCAACTTCACCGGCTGGCAACTGCAGAAGGCCTGCGACCTGATCGACCGCCGCGGCTGGTCGCCACTGGTCACGCTGCAGCCGCAGTACAACCTGCTGGTGCGTGAGATCGAGTGGGAGATCATCCCGGCCGCGCAGGACAACGGCCTCGGCCTGCTCCCGTGGTCGCCGCTCGGTGGCGGCTGGCTGACCGGCAAGTACTCGTTCGACGAGGAACCGACCGGCGACACCCGGCTGGGCGAGGACCCGAACCGCGGAGTCGAGTCCTGGCACCGCCGCAGCCAGAATCAGCGGGTCCGCGCGGTGGTCGACGCGGTCCGCGCCAGCGCCGAGGCACGCGGCGTCTCGATGGCGCAGGTCGCGCTCGCCTGGCTGGTCGACCGCCCGGCGATCAGCTCGGTGATCCTCGGCGCGCGCACCATCACCCAACTCGACGACAACCTCGCCGCCGCCGGCCTCCACCTCACCCCGGAGGAGACCGCGCAGCTGGATCAGGTGAGCGACCCGGGCGCAGCCGACTACCCGTACGGCGGTCCTGGCGTCGACCAGCGCGATCGGCCTGTTGCAGGAGGCCGCGCCTGAGCAGGCCAGGCGCGCGAGGCGGCCCGGGCAGCGCTCGATCCGAGGCGCTACTCGGGCAGCAGGCCTGACCAGAGGACGCCGAGCGCCAGGCAGGCCAGGGTCAGCAGGCCGAAGAATCCGACCCAGAGAATCGCCGGTACGCCGGTGAGGCGGCGAAGCTGGTCCGCATCGGAGCTTCGGCCGCCGCCGTGGCGACGGGAATGCTGCAGCTCCAGTACCGCGCGCGGTGCGGCGAGCAGCAGGAACCAGGTGAGCAGGTGCGCGAAGCCCGACTGCACCTGCTCCGAGCCCCACCAGGAGACGCCGAAGACGATCGCGCCGAACGCGAGCACCGACCAGAGACCGAAGAGGTTGCGGATCTGCAGGAGCAGCAGAAGCAGTGCGAGCAGCAGTCCCCACAGGAGCGCGACGGCGTAGCCGCGGCTGAGTGCGAAAGCCGCGGCGATGCCGAACAGCGCCGGGCCCGGATAGCCGACCAGGAGGACGGCGATCATGCCCGCGCCGTCCGGCTTGCCGCGCGACACCGTCACGCCGGAAGTGTCGGAGTGCAGGCGGATACCGGCCAGCTGCCGGCCGACGAGGAGCGCGATCAGACCGTGTGCGCCCTCGTGGGCGATCGTGACCACCTGCCGGGTCTGCCGCCAGACCGGCCGCCAGGCGATCAGCAACAGCGCGAAGATGCCCGTCCCGACGACGACGCCGACCGAGGCATCCGGCTGCACTGTCGTGATGTTGTCCCAGACCTCGCCCATCAGCACATCCTTGCAGGCAGCCGGTGAGGCTCCGGAATTGCCCGGGTGGGACAGCGAGGCGTTGACATCGTCCAAGGGCCGCAGGACGGTGGAGGGATCGCGGCCCAGGGGAGGGGCCGCCTCGCTTGGGGGAACCATGTCTCAGCCTCGTAAGACCGCCAGCAGGCCCGTTCGCAAGGCCCGTAAGCCGGTGCAAATCGTGGAGTCGGGCGCCGTCCCGCTGCCACAGTTCCTCGCGTCGGCCGGGACGCTGACGCTGGGCCAGCGCAAACTGCTCATCGACCAGGCATTGCTGCTGCTGGAGCAGAACTACGTGCATTTGCAGCTCAAAGTCGCCATGCACGCTGTCAATCCCTTGCAGCGTTTGCGGGTGATGCGCGCAAGGATCGAACGGCAGACCGCCGAGTCGATGGAAGCGGAATGGATTTTCCACCGGCAGATGTCGAGCATCTTCCATTCCGTCCGCGACCTGCACACCAACTACCTGCTGCCGGTGCCGTTCGCCGGCCAGCTCGCCTTCCTGCCGTTCCTGATCGAGAAGTGTTTCGACCAGACCGGTGAGCACTACCTGATCACCCGGACCGTCACCGGCTACGCCGCTCCCCAGTTCGGGCCCGGCGCCGAGGTGACGCACTGGAACGGTACGCCGATCGCTCGCGCGGTCGCCCTCAACGGAGCCCAGTTCGCCGGCAGCAACGACGCCGCCAACCTGGCGCGTGGGCTGGAGTCCCTTACGCTGCGCCCGCTGGTGATCCAGTCGCCACCGGACGAGGAGTGGGTCACCTTGAGCTACCTCGGTCTCGACGGTTCCGCCCAGGAGTTGCGGGAGCAGTGGAAGGTGACCACCAACCTGCCGCCGATGACCGATCTCGACGCCCTGTCGCCGGCCTCCGCCCTGATGGGCCTCGACCTGGACTCCGACGAGAAGGCCCGCGCCAAGAAGGCGCTGTACGTCGGGCACGTGGTGGAACTCGAAGGTGGCCGGAGTTCCGCTCAGCTCAGCAGTCCGGTCGCGGCGGGCGGCACCGACCTGCCGACCACGATGCCCGGCGTCTTCCGCGCCCGTGAGGCCGTCACCGCGCACGGCACCTTCGGGCACCTGCGGATCTTCACGTTCAGCGTCACCGACCCAGTCGCCTTCCGGGACGAGTTCGTCCGGCTCGCCGCCGCGCTGCCGCAGAACGGGCTGATCATCGACGTCCGCGACAACGGCGGCGGGCACATCTACGCCAGCGAGTTCACGCTGCAGACCCTGACGCCGCGGCACATCTCGCCCGAGCCGGTCCAGTTCGTCAGTACGCCGCTCAACCTGCGGATCTGCCGCCGGCACAAGGACAACCCGTCCGGGATCGACCTGGGCCCGTGGTTCGACTCGCTCGACCTGGCCACCGAGACCGGCGCGGCGTACTCCGCGGCGAAGCCGATCACTCCCGAGGACGGGGCCAACGCGATCGGCCAGACGTACTTCGGGCCGGTCGTGCTGATCACCGACGCCCGGGTCTACTCGGCGACCGACATCTTCGCCGCCGGCTTCGCGGACCACCGGATCGGCCGGATCATCGGCGTCGACGACAACACCGGCGCGGGCGGCGCGAACGTCTGGACCCATGGGCTGCTGGCAACGTTGCTGAACGAGCCGCCGCCGGCGGACCCGACCTCGCCGTACGAGGCGTTGCCTAACGGCGCGAACATGAGGGTCTCGATCCGGCGGACGCTCCGCGTCGGCGAGCTCTCCGGTACGCCGGTCGAGGACCTCGGCGTCCGCCCGGACTCCACCCACCAGATGACCCGGAGAGACCTGCTGGAAGGCAATGCCGATCTCCTCGACGCCGCCGGTGCCGAACTCGCAGCGATGCCCAACCGGCGATTGGACGTCGCGACGTCGCTGGCCGGCAGCACGCTCACGGTCGACCTGACCACCGAGGGACTCGATCGCGTCGACCTGTATCTCGACGACCGGCCGATCAGTTCGGAGGACCTGGCCGGCGCTCCGCTCAGCATCAACATCCTCGAGGTGACCGCAGGTCAACTGCTGCGAACCGACGGCTTCGCTGCCGGTGAGTTGGCGGCCTCACGACGGATCGTGGTCTGACCGCAGGTGTCCGAGCCCACCAGTGGTGGGCTCGGACACCTGGCGAACGTGACCGATCAGTGGTCGGACGGAGGAGGCGCGGTGGCCGCCAGCTCCTCGTCGGCACGGATCAGATAGGGCTCACGACCCAGTACCAGCCTGGCGGCGGCGGCGCCGATGTCGAAGTACAGACCGACGAGTTCCAGCCGGCCGGCTTCTTCGGCTTCGCGGACGCAGGCGAAGCTGCGCAGATTCTCCAGCTGGACCGCCACGTTCGTGACGGACAGCTTGTCGGCCGGTGAAAGCTTGATGCCCGTCACCGGGTCGACGATGTCGGGCATCGCGGCCGACCTGCGGACCGACACCTCGAGATGCTTCAGCCAGCTCTTGAGGCCGGACCCGTTCTGGAGCGACTGGTCCAGGTCGGCTTCGTCCAGCGCCGCCCCGGCCGCGCCACAGTGTGAGTGACCGCAGACCACGATCGACGCGACGCCCAGGACCTCGACCGCGTACTCGACGGCGGCGTCGACGGAGTTGCTGTTAGACCCGTACGGCGGAACGAGGTTGCCCACGTTGCGGACACAGAACTGGTCGCCCGGGCCGGTGGTGGTGATCATGTTCGGCACGATCCGCGAGTCGGCGCAGGTGATGAACAGTTGCGTCGGCTGCTGCCCGTCGGCCGCGAGCCGCGCCATCATCGGCCGGATCGGATCGGCCGACGCCTCGAACTCGCGGATGCCGTCCAGCATCGCGGCGCGCTGGTCGACCTCCGGCACCACCTGGCCTTGCTGCCAGGGGATGATCCGGCGTTCGGTGTCGTCCCGCAGCGCGGCCCGGAAGGCCGACCGGTTCAGCACCACCGAACCACCGCGGGCGAGGTGCCCACGCCGCCAGTCCTCGATCGCCTCGTACGCCGCGTGGTCCAGGTGGTTGACCCGGAGGTCGACCCGCACCGGTGCCCCGGCCGGGATCGTGCGCAGCGAGCGGACCAGCGACGCCACTCCGAGGAAGACCAGCGTGCCGCGGATCCGGACGATCCACTCACCGTTCTCCTCGGTCACCGTGACTGTTGCCTTGGCCAACCGGTAGAGCACCCGGGCGAGCGCGAGGACCAGCCCGGCGAGCACCCCTTCGGCCAGTCCGAGCACGGCGACGCCGGCCGCGGTGACGACGTACACGATGAGTTCGTCGTGGCGTTTCAGGGTGCGGATATGCGCCAGCTGGACCAGCCGCAGGCCGGTGACCAGCAGGACGCCGGCCAGCGCCGCCATCGGGATCAGCTCGAGCATCGCGCCCGCGGCGAGCACGAAGACCGCGATCCAGACCCCGTGCAGGATCGCCGAGGCGCGGCTTCTGGCACCCGCCGCGACGTTGGTCGAACTCCGCACGATCACACCGGTGACAGGCATCCCGCCCAGGGCGCCGGAGATCGCGTTGGCGGCGCCCTGGCCGATCAGCTCACGGTCGAGGTTGCTCCGTTTGCCGCGATGAAGCTTGTCCACGGCAACGGCCGAGAGCAGCGACTCGACACTGGCGACGAGCGCGACGGTGAGGACGGCCGTCGCGACTGCGAGCGCGCCGCCACCGGGCAGGGTCGGTGGGATCAGCTCTTTCAGGGGCTCGTCCGGCAGGCTGACCCGGGTGACGTCGACCATGAACGCGGCGGCCAGCGCGGTGACGGCGACCACGGCCACCAGCGGCGCGGGAACGATCCTGACCCGCGGCAACCGCGGCCAGACGAGCAGGATCACCACGGTGAGGATGCCGACCAGCACGGACCACGGGTGGTGGGCCATCAGTTGCTCTGGAAGCCCTGCCAGGTTGGCGATCAGGGAACTCTGGGCCTGCCCGCCGAGCACCACGTGCAGCTGCTGGACGGCGATGGTGACGCCGATCCCGGCCAGCATGCCGTGCACCACGGCGGGGGAGAGGGAGAGGGCGAGCCTGCCGATGCGGGTGACGCCCAGCAGGATCTGCAGAAGGCCGGCGGCGCAGGTGATTCCCGCGGTCGCGGCCCAGCCGAACTGCGTGGCCAGACCGGCCACGACGACCGTGAGGCCGGCGGCCGGGCCGCTGACCTGCAAGGGGGAGCCGCCGAGTGCGCCGGCGACGATGCCGCCGACGACGGCGGCGACGAGTCCCGCGATCAGCGGGGCTCCGGATGCGGCTGCGATCCCCAGTGACAAAGGGATCGCGATCAGGAAGACGACCAGCGAGGCCGGTACGTCATGGCGAACGACTGTCCTCCACGAGTTGCCTGGCTGGGCAGGCTCCGGCGTGGGAGGTGAATGGTTGGGAGAGATGCTCGGCACGGGTCCTCCGGCGTTGGGTGCTGACAGCAACAGAACGTCGAAACAAAGAGTGTCGATCTGGTTACTGATAGTACCGGCCGGATCAAGGCCGGACGACCAGTGATTCCGATTCGTTGTCCTCAGCACCGAATAGGGTGGACCCGGCGCCGAAAAGCAACGATCCGGAGGATGAGCGAGTGGACCTGCAACTGGCCGGCAAGACCGCAGTGGTGACCGGGGCGAGCAAGGGGATCGGGCTGGCCTGTGTCGAGGCGCTCGCCCGCGAGGGCGTGGCGGTGACCGGCATCAGCCGGGACCCGGACAACCTTGCGGCCGCCCGTGAGGAGCTGGCTGCCAAGGGATTCACCTTCGTGACCGAGGCGGTCGATCTGACCGATCCGGAGGCGTCGGCCGCCGTGTTCGGGCGGATCGGGGTGCCGGACATCCTGATCAACTGCGCCGGGGCGGCCCGGCAGCTCCCGCCGGCCGAGCTGACCAGCAAGGCGCTGCACGCGGCGATGGAGGCGAAGTACTTCACCTACATGCACGCGACCGAGGCCGTCGTCCGGGAGATGGCCGAGCGCGGCAGTGGCTCGATCGTGAACGTGGTCGGGCAGGGCGGCAAGGTGGCGAACCCGTTGCACATCGGCGGTGGAGCGGCCAACGCGGCGCTGATGCTGGCGTCGGTCGGCTACGCCAAGGCCTACGCCGATCGCGGCGTCCGGGTGAACGTGATCAACCCGGGCCTGACCCGCACCGGACGGGTCGACGACCGGCTCGAGGCCGCCGTCCGCGCCACCGGCCGGCCGAAGGAGGAACTGGCCGCGGAGCTCGTCGCCGGTATTCCGATCGGCCGCGCGGGTGAGCCGTCCGAGGTCGCCGACGTCGCGGTCTTCCTCGCCTCACCCCGGGCCGCCTACGTCACCGGCGCCGTCATCACGATGGACGGTGGCGCCACGTCGTCGATCTGAGGGTGAGCCGTCTGCCGATCGACTGCCGATCACAACGGCTTTCTTGACAACATTAGTTGTCGGTGACAGGCTCGAACGCATGGAAGACGTGGTGGTGATCGACGACCCGGCCGCCGCCGGGGTCTCGCTGGACCCGGTCAGGGCGCGTCTGCTGGCCGAGCTCGCGGTGCCGGGTTCGGCCACCACGCTGGCGACCACCCTGCGTCTGCCGCGACAGAAGCTGAACTACCACCTGCGCGCGCTGGAGAAGCACGGCCTGGTCGTGCTCGTCGAGGAGCGCAAGAAGGGCAACTGCACCGAGCGGGTGCTGCAGGCGAGCGCTTCGGCGTACGTGATCTCGCCGCAGGTGCTGGGCGGGGTGCAGCCTGACCCGCTGGTGTCCCCCGACGGGTTGTCGGCGCGATGGTTGCTGGCGCTCGCGGCGCGGACGTTGCGGGAGGTCGGTCAACTGCTGGCCGGGGCGCGCAAGGCGCGGCGCAAGCTCGCCACCTTCGCGATGGACGGTGAGGTGCGTTTCGCCTCGGCGTCCGACCGGGCGGCCTTCGCCGACGAGTTGGCCCAGGCGATGCGGGTACTGGTCGCGAAGTACCACGACGAATCCGCGCCGGGTGGCCGCAGCCACCGGCTGCTGGTGGCCGTCCATCCGAAACCTACCGAACCGAAGATCGCCGACCCGAGAACTGGCGAGCCGGAATCCGTGCAACAGCAGACGAGTGGAGAACGACGATGACCGTGGAGCGCCGGATCGAGGTCGAGGTCCCGCTGGACGCGACCCCCGAACAGGTCTGGGACGCGATCGCGACGGAGGCCGGGCTGACCGCGTGGCTGTTCCCGATGGACCCGTCGCCGAGCGCCGCCGGGCCGGGCCCGGACAGCGGCGTACTGCGCTGGGAGCCCGGCCACGGTTTCGCCGTCCGGACCGAGACGGGCGCGTTCGAGTACCTGATCGAGGCGCGGGACGGCGGATCGTCGGTCCTGCGGTTCGTCCAGAGCGGATTCGAGGGGGACGACTGGGAGGCGGAGTACGAGGCGACCGCGCGCGGCTGGGACCTCTACTTCCACACCCTGCAGCTCTACCTGTCGGGCTTCCCGGGGGAGGCCGCCACCTATGTCGTTGCCGAGGGCCCCGCCTGGTCGGGGACGCCGGAAGCGTGGAGCAAGCTGCGCGCGGCGATCGGCGGCGAGGTCGGTGACAAGGTCGAGCTGGACGTGCACGGGCTGGGGACGGTCGTCGGCGAGGTCGACTACGCCGGCCCGAGTCACCTCGGCATCAGTACCGATCACGCCCTGCTGCGCTTCCACGACCGCAGCCTGCTCGGCATGCCCGTTGCCCTCGGCCACCATTACTACGGGCCCGGCCAGGACGCCGAGCGCCTGGAAGAGGCGTGGCAGTCCTGGCTGGCCGAGTTCTATCTCACCGCTCAGTGATGCAACCGCTCCTTCCTGGTACGCCCGGGACGCGGGTGCAGACCGTCGCGGCGATGGTGCCGGCGGGAGAGCGTCAACGGCCCCTCGAGTCGCGGAGCCGCAGGCCGCTCCACCCGTACTGCGGTCTGCGCTAGCCCGAGTCGCGGCGGCTGCATCCAGGGTGAGCGGGTCCGTGGCCTGACCACGACCACGCGGAGCCGGCCGGTCCGGGCGAGTTTGATCCCGATCGCGACCGTGGCGACAGCGGGGATCATCCCGGCCAGCAGCAGGGCGGTCCGCGCACCCCAGTGCTGGGCGATCCAGCCCACGGTCGGGCCGCCGATCGCGCCGCCACCGATGAAGACCAGGTTGTAGATGCCGGCGACCCGGCCGCGGAGCCCGTCGGGGGTGGTCAGCTGGACCATCGACTGGGCCGCGGTGAGAAACATCAGCGTGGCCATCCCGAGGGCCGCCAGCAACGGCAGGAAGGTCCACATCGACGGCTGGAGCGCGGCGACCATCTCGGTCACCGCGAGGATCGAGGCGATCCCGACCAGGTTGCGCAGCCTGGTCGGCCGGACCCTGCGGGCCGAGAGCAGCGCTCCGGCGAGCGCGCCGACCGCGACGACGGAGTTCAGTACGCCGTACCCGGTGGCGCCGATGTGGAAGACCCGGTCGGCGAAGGCGGTCAGCGTCACCGGCAGGCTGATCGTGAACATGCCGTAGATGCCGACCAGGGCGATCGCCCAGCGAACGGCCGGCTCGTGGAAGGCGTACCGCACACCGTCCCGCAGACCGTCGCGGATCCGCATCCCCGCGCTGGCCCGGCGAGCAGCCTGCAGGCCGGGCATCTCGTGCTCGCGCATCATCAGCAGGGCCGAGATCGAGCCGAGGAAGGTGACCGCGTTGAGCGCGAACGCCCAGCCGGTACCGATCGTGCCGAGCAGCAGACCGCCGAGAGCCGGCCCGATCAGGCTGCCGAGCTGGAAGGTGGAGGAGACCATGCTGATCGCGTTCCGCAGCCGCTCCTTGCCGACCAGTTCGGTGACGAACGACTGGCGGGTGGGGTTGTCCACGGCGGTCGCGAGGCCGAGGAAGAGCGCCAGCGCGTAGACCTGCCAGACCTGGACCGAACCGGTGAGCGCCAGCACGGCCAGCACGGCGGCCGCGAGTCCCATCGTGGCCTGCGTGCAGAGCAGGATCCGGCGCTTGGGGAAACGGTCGGCGATCACCCCGCCGTACAGGCCGAGCAGGAGGGTGGGCAGGAACTGCAGGGCGGTGGTGATGCCGACCGCGGTGGCACTGCCGGTCAGGGTCAGAACCAGCCAGTCCTGGGCGATGCGCTGCACCCAGCCGCCGGTCGAGCTGACGAAGAGGCCGCTGACCAGGAGCCGGAAGTTGCGGACCTGGAGGGCGCTGAAGGTGTCGCGGAAGCCCGGCCGCCTACCGGAGGCGGGACTGTGAGCGGTGCTGCGGTGGGTGTGGAAATCGGGGACGGGGTGGACAGAACCGGTGGCCCGGGTGGTCAAGAGTCATCCCTAGGGAAGTGGACTTGGCAGGGGAGGTCGTCACCATCCTCACGGCTCGAGACCGGATTCCGACAGCGAATCACTCCTATTAGTCTTATTGCGTCCTGCAATGACCTCGGCGGTTGAGGAGTGATGGTGACCTACGATCCGGACCAGCTGCGGACGTTCCTGGCGGTGGCGCAGTCGCTCAGTTTCACCCAGGCGGCGGAGCGGCTGGGCATCCGGCAACCGACGGTCAGCCAGCACGTCCGCAAGCTCGAGACGGCGGTCGGCCGGCCGCTGTTCGTGCGGGACACGCGGACCGTGACGCTGACCGCCGACGGTGACGCGATGGCGGGTTTCGCCCGGACGATCCTGGCCGCCCACGAGGAGGCCGCGGGCTACTTCACCGGCTCGGAACTGCGCGGCCGGCTGCGCTTCGGAGTCACCGACGATCTCGCGCTGACGCCGTTGCCGCGGATCCTGCGCGACTTCCGCCAGCTCTATCCGCGGATCGACCTCGAGCTGACTGTTGCCCAGAGCCCTAATCTGCTGCGGCGGGTCGAGTCCGGCCATCTGGATCTCGCCTACGTCAAGCACAGCCTCGGTGGTGGCTACGAACCCAACGGCCGCGTCGTACGCCGCGACCCGCTGGTCTGGGCCGGTATCTCCGGCACCCGCATCGCCCCCGACGGCCCGGTCCCGCTGGTCGCCTACCAAGCGCCGAGTATCAGCCGCTCGCTGGGCGTCCAGACGTTGGAGCAAGCCGGCCGATCCTGCCGGATCACCTGCATCGTCCGGGGCGTCAACGGAGTACTCGCCGCGGTCCGGGCCGGCCTGGGCATCGCCATCTTCGCGCGCTCGTTGATGCCGGCCGACCTGGTGGAACCGCCGCCCAGCGCCGGCCTCCCGGAACTCCCGGCCATCGACCTGGTGCTGATCACCAACCCCCGGGCCGCCAAGGAGCCCGCCGAAGCTCTGACCGCTGCCATCCTCGGCAGCAACGCGCCGCTCAAACCGGCCGACTAGTTGCCGCCACCGAGCACCTGCTTGCTGCTGCGCGAATCGGGAGGGGCGCCCTAGCGGCTCAGCGCGTCGCCTCGGAGCACGAGGGCGAGGACGCTGACCGCCGCGACCGCGATGGTCACCAGGAACGGCGCGTTCTTCCACAGCACGATCACCAGCAGCAGCACGGCGACCACCGCGAGCGTGAGCCAGCCGACCACGCCCACCGCGCCGGCGGGTGCGACGACCAGGAGCACGGTCGCGGCGGCGAGCGGCAGCGGAGCGGCGTACCGGGCCAGGTGTCCCAGTCGCTGCGGCCAGCCTCTGACGCCCGTCGCCAGGTCGTCGGCCAGATCCGGTACGACGTTCGCCAGGTGCGCGCCGACTCCGAGCAGCGCGGTGGCGGCCGACGCCCACCACGGCGCCCAGGTGCCGAACGTGCCCTGCGTGACGAAGGTCGGCAGCAGGCCGAAGGCCACGGCGTACGGGAGCCAGGAGATCCGGGTCGACTTGAGGCCCAGGTTGTAGGCCCAGGCCGACGCGACGAAACCCAAATGGGCGAGGCCGGCGAGCACGCCACTGGCCAGCGAGAGCGGGATGCAGACCGCCGCGGTCAGGGCGGCGCCGGCCCAGACGGTGCGGCGACTCACCAGTCCGGCCACGATTGGTTTGTCGTTTCGGTGGACACTGGTGTCGCGAGATGCGTCAATCGCGTCATTGCTCCAGCCGATCGAGAGGTGGCCGGTGAGGACTGCTGCGGCGACTAAGAGGCATCCGGCGGCGTTCCGCCCGGCGGACCAGGCAACGACGGTGACCAAGGTGGTGACGGCAACGGTCGGACCCGGATGGCACGCCATCGCGAGACCTCTGACAGGGCGCAGGACGACGTTCAACCGGCTCACCGACCCAACGATGCCACGATGACGCGGATCGCCGCGGTGCAGGCCGCGTTGCCGCCGCACCGCTACGCCCAGGAAGAAATCACCGCGGCCTTTGCCGACATCTGCCTGCCCGACGGCAAGGGGATCGGTCTGCTCCGCCGCCTGCACGAGAACGCCGGGGTCTCCTACCGGCATCTGGCGCTGCCGCTGGAGCGGTACGGCGTACTGAAGGACTTCGGCGAGGCGAACGACGCCTGGATCTCGACGGCCGTCGACCTCGGCGCCGAAGCCGTCTCGGGCGCGCTGGCCGCGGCCGGGCTGAGCGTGGACGACGTCGACATCCTGATGTTCACCACGGTGACCGGTATCGCCGCGCCGTCGATCGACGCGCGAGTGGCCGTCCGGCTCGGACTGCGGGAGGACGTCAAACGGCTGCCGTTGTTCGGCCTCGGCTGTGTCGGGGGCGCGGCCGGCATCGCGCGGTTGCACGACTACCTCAAAGCCTGGCCGACTCATGTCGCGGTGCTGCTGTCGGTCGAGCTGTGCTCCCTGACGCTGCAGCGCGACGACTCGTCCCTGCCGAACCTGGTCGGCGGGGCGCTGTTCGGCGACGGAGCGGCGGCGGTGGTGCTGACCGGTTCGGATCACCCGGCGGCCGCCGGCCCGTCCGTGGTGGCGACCCGCTCGCGGCTCTACCCCGACTCCGAGCGGGTGATGGGCTGGGACGTGGGATCGGGCGGTTTCGGGATCGTGCTCGGTGCCGAGGTACCGGAGGTGGTCCGGAAGTACCTCGGCGGTGACGTGACCACGTTCCTCGCCGAGCACGACCTGACCGTCGCGGAGATCGGCACGTGGGTCAGTCACCCGGGTGGGCCGAAGGTACTGGAGGCCGTCGCGGCGACCCTGGAACTGCGGCCGGGTGCGCTCGACCTGACCTGGAAATCGCTCGACGCCGTGGGCAACCTGTCGTCCTCCTCGGTGCTGCACGTGCTCGGTGACACCCTGAGCCTGGATCCTTCGGGGATGGGCGTGTTGCTCGCGATGGGCCCAGGTTTCTGTTCCGAGCTCGTACTTCTGGAGTGGTGATGGACTCGTCGTTGTGGTGGTACGTCGTGCTGGTGCTGGCCGTCGGGCTCGAACGGGTGGCCGAACTGGTCGTCTCGCTGCGCAACGCGAAGTGGAGCTTCCAGCGCGGCGGAGTGGAGTCGGGCCAGGGGCACTATCCGTTCATGGTGCTGCTGCACACCGGGTTCCTGGCCGCCTGTCTGGTCGAGGCGATCGTGGCGGACCGGCCGTTCGTCCCGGCGCTCGGCTGGTCGATGCTGGCCGTCGTGCTGCTGGCGCAGGGGCTGCGGTGGTGGTGCATCGGGGTGCTCGGACCGCAGTGGAACACCCGCGTGATCGTCGTACCAGGACTGAAACTGGTTGCCGCGGGCCCATACAAGTGGTTGCGTCATCCGAACTACGTCGCGGTGGTGGCCGAGGGGATCGCGTTGCCGCTGGTGCACACGGCGTGGGTGACGGCGGCGGGGTTCCTGCTGCTGAACATCCCGTTGCTCGCCGTCCGCATCCGCACGGAGGAAGCGGCGCTGGACTCCGCACTGACCAAGTGATCGATCTCCTCGTCGCGGGCGCCGGTCCGGCCGGGGCAGCCACGGCGATCCGCGCCGCGATGGCGGGGCTGTCGGTGGTCGTGGTCGAGCCGCGGCCGGCGCCGATCGACAAGGCTTGCGGCGAGGGCATCGCGCACAGCGCCGTCGAGTACCTGTCGCGCCTCGGCGTCGCGCCGGCCGGCCGGCCGTTCTTCGGCATCCGGTACCTCGACGCCAACCATGTGGTCGATGCGCGCTTCCGCTCGGGGCCGGGCCTCGGAGTACGCCGTACGACGCTGCAGCGCGCGTTGCTGGATCGCCTTGCCGAACTGGACGTCCCGGTCGTCCGCGGTCGCGTCGAGGCCATCACCCAAACCGCGCACTCCGTCACCGCCGCGGGCTTCACCGCCCGCTACCTGGCGGCCTCTGACGGACTCCACTCTCCGATCCGCCGTCAGTTGGGCCTAGGGGAGTCGACCGGCCGCCGCCGACGCGCCGGCGACCTTGGCTTCTTCTCGTCCCACGATGCGGGGCAGCCGCGTCGCGGGCTTCGGCGGCACTACGTCGTCCGTCCTTGGAGTGAGCTCGTCGAGGTCTACTGGTCTTCTCTGGGTGAGGCCTACGTGACGCCGGTCGCCGACGACCTGGTCGGCGTCGCCGTCCTCACCTCGGCCCGAGGCTCGTTCGACTCTCATCTCGAAGCGTTTCCCGCGCTCAGACGCCGCCTCGCCGGTGCACCGGAAGCATCCGCGGTGCTGGGTGCCGGTCCGCTTCGTCAACGAGTGCGCGGACGGGTGGCCGGGCGCGTGCTGCTGGTCGGTGACGCCGCCGGCTACGTCGACGCGCTGACCGGTGAAGGAATCGCCGTCGCGCTCCGCACCTCGGCGGAACTGGTCCGCTGCGTCCAGGCCGACCGGCCCGCCGAGTACGACGCGGCTTGGCGACGGGTCTCGTGGGAGTGCCGCTTCCTCACCGGTTCGTTGCTCTGGGCCCGCAACAGTTCGTTGCTCGCTCCCCGCATCGTGCCGGCGGCCGCGCGGCTGCCGGGAGTTTTCGGTGCCGTCGTCAACCAACTTGCCTGAGCGCGGAACGCGCGCTGGCCCGGCGATCGCTCAGACGACCGCCGGGCCGACCCGCGACCGAGCATCCTGGTGAAATGCTCGCTCGGGTTGCTCCAGCCTCCTGGTGAAAGGCTGGAACGAGCTGCCCCAGCCTCCTGGTGAAAGGCTGGGACAAGTTCTCGGTGTTTCTGAGGTAAACAGTGCCAGCCGGATGTTGCCCGTCCGTTGCCGGAATATGAAGCCTTGTTACCTGGGCCTGTGGCTTACGTCTCAGTGTTCGGTCCGCACGGCGGCGATCTGCAGCTGCAGGGCCAGCCGTTCGCGCGGACTCGTCAGGTCGAGTCGTGCGATCTCCCCGATGCGTTTCATCCGGTGCCGCAAGGTGTTGGTGTGCAGATGCAGCTGCCTGGCCGCCTGCTGCGGTTGGCCCGGATAGTTGAGCCAGGCCTGCAGGGTGTCGACGAAGGCGGTGTCGTGCTCGATGTCGTGGCGGAGCAGAGTCGCCAGCGGCCCGTCGAGCTTGGTGGTGTCGAGGGACGTGACCGCCCGGTGAACCGTCAGGATGTGCCACGCCTGCTCGACCCGGAGTGCTGGGCCGGGCGCGAGCTCACGGCGTACCAGGCCTAGTAGCTCGACCGCCTCCGCTCGGGAGCTCGGGAGGTCCGCCGCGCCACGGGCACGCCCGCCGGCTGCGGCCGTCGTACCCGGGGAGTCCTTGGCCAGGTCCATGACGAGCTTGCGGAGCCAGCGCCACGAGCCGGGGCCGTCGCCGTCCGAGACGACTGCCAGGACATTGCCGTCGAGGTCAGCCAGTTGCGGCTCGCTCCAGCCGTGGCGGCGACCAGTGGACTCCCACAGATCCAGCTCCTGCGGTACGTCGTACTCGCCTGGTGAGCCGAGGGCGACTACCCGCCAGGGCGGCGGTGGCAGCCGCACGTCGAGTGGAGTGTCGGGAGAGAACTGCCGCAGTACGGTCCGCAGGCGGTCGATGGCGCTACGCCTGGCCACGTCCGCCTGAGCCCTGAGCCGCAGTAGGTGCAGCGCAAGCACCGACGCAGCCTGACTGAGCTCAGCAGTGACCTCTGCGCTCACCGGCCCGTCCACCACGGCCCAGATCGAGCCCAGCCACTCACCGCCGGCCCGAACCGGTACTACGAGTCGCGGGCGGATGCCGTTGGGACCGTCAGGCACCAGGAACGGCTCGCTCGACCTGGCAAGACGCCGGAAAATCCCTCGAGCCCTGAAGTGCGCGATGACCTCAGCGGGCACCCTCCGGCCGACAATCGTCGACACTCGGGTCGGGTCGGTGTCACTGACGTCATGGAGGCTCGAATAGGCCAGCACCCGAGACTGGTTGTCCTCGATCGTCACTGGAGCATCGACGATGGCCGCGGCGGCGTCGGCCAGTGCGAAGAGCTCTTGGTGTACTCCGGCGTCACCCGCCGTGGGGGAGTCGGGAGCCGCGGCCCTGTCGATCACGCCTCGCAGTAGCCAGACCACGTGGGCCCAGGTGACAGTCGGCTGCAGTGCGACCAGGGTGAGCAGCCACTTCTCAGCCTGAGCCACCACGGCCGGGTGATAGGCGAGGGTGGTCCGCAAAATGATGGCCGAGGCATTGCCGGCGGCACAGCGCTCCAGCAGTTCCACGGCCTCCTCCGGGCTGCCCAGGCCGAAGCCGAGCACCAGGTCGCCCGGCTGACCGGTCGCGGATTCCTGCGGATCGGCGAGGAAGACATCGCGCACCTCGCCGTCGCCGTGCCCGGCCACGACGATCTCGAACAGGGCCGGTCCGACGGCAAGGACCAGGTCAGGGACGGTGATCATGAAGGTTATTGTGCTCTTGCCACTGTCATCAGTGCCAGCTGTGGTGCGACCGCACCATGACAGCGGTTCGGAGCGGCCGCACCATCGATACATGGTCGCTTCCGTGCAAGGCAATCACCTCGTCCCGGACCGGGTCGCCGTAGTCGGCGCCGGCATGGTCGGTCTCTCCACCGCCTGGTTCCTCCAGGAGGCGGGGATCGAGGTCACCGTGCTGGATCGTGAAGGCGTCGCCGCCGGTGCTTCCTGGGGCAACGCGGGCTGGCTGACCCCCGGCCTGGCGACCCCGCTGCCGGAGCCCGCCGTGCTCAAGTACGGCATCGGCGCGGTGCTGAGCCCGTCCTCGCCGGTCTACGTGCCGCCGACGGCGAGCCCGCGACTCATCTCGTTCCTGACCCGGTTCGCTCGCAACAGCACCGCCGGTCGCTGGAAGACGGCGATGGAGGCGCTGGTGCCGATCAACCGGCAGGCGCTGAACGGGTTCGACGCGCTCGCCAAGGCGGGGGTCGAGGCCGAGACCTACGAGGCCAAGTCGTTCCTGGCGGCGTACCGGACCGAGGCGGAGCGCACGGTGCTGCTCGAGGAGATCGAGCACATCCACGCGGCCGGCCAGGGGATCGAGTTCGAGGCGATCACCGGCGACGACGCCCGCGAGATCGAGCCGTCGCTGTCCGACGAGATCGGCGCGGCCATCCGGCTGCACGGTCAGCGCTTCATCAACCCGGGCGAGTACGTGAACATGCTGGCCGACTCGGTCCGCGCTCGCGGCGGAGAGATCGTCACCGGCGTGGCGGTGAAGGACATCGTGGACGAGATCCGCGGCGTCCGGATCGTCACCGCCGACGGCGAGAGCACGCCGTACGACGCGGTCGTGATGGCCACCGGCGCCTGGCTGGGCGATCTCGCCCGGCAGTTCGGCGTGAGGACCGTCGTCCAGGCGGGCCGCGGCTACAGCTTCAGCGTCCCGATCGCGCACGTCCCGGCCGGCCCGGTCTACTTCCCGGCCCAGCGAATCGCCTGTACGCCGCTGGGCGACCGGCTGCGGGTCGCCGGGATGATGGAGTTCCGCAAGCCCGACGCGAAGCTCGACCCGCGCCGCATCGAGGCGATCGTGGAGGCGGCCCGGCCGCTGCTGCGGGACGCCGACCTGGACGCTCGTACCTTCGAGTGGGTCGGCCCCCGCCCGTGCACCCCGGACGGCCTGCCGCTGATCGGCGCCACCGCGTCGCCCCGCGTCTTCGCTGCCGGCGGTCACGGCATGTGGGGCATCACGCTCGGCCCGATCACCGGCCAGTTGCTCGCCGAGACCATCACCACCGGCCGTACGCCGGAAGAACTGCTGCCCTTCAACCCACTCCGCTGACCTCAGCCGCTGGCCGACAACTGAATCGCGGAACCACCTGAGCCCCCTCCGAAGGCGGGCTCCACCCAACAGACCATCTCGAGCTCCCGTCCCGGCTGAGCCGTACCCCAGCCGTCTCACCGCGACGGGACCAGGCGGCCTCCTTCGGGAGACCACCAGCCGGCCCTGCATCTCCAGGGCTCCGGCAGCACCACCCGGGCCGCTGTGACTCCACAGCTGCCCGGCGGCACCACCCCGGTACTCCGTGACCCTGCGGAGCCGGCGCACACCCCAGGTCCGCTCACCACGGCACCTGGCAGCACCACCCGGGCTTCAGCCAAGACGGCCCGGCGCACCAGGCAGGCTCCATCACCAGGGCCTGTTCGCAGTACCGGCCCCACCTCACCGGGAGCCGCAGCAAGACCGGTCCCAGCCACAGCGGGACCGCAGTAGCACCGGCGACGTCCCGGCCCCTGTCGGGAAGCCACCGGTACGGCGGACCTCCGCAAACCAGCGGAACCGCCGGCACCACCGGCAGACCTCCGCAAACCAGCGGACCTGCCCGCACCACCCGGCGCCCGCAGTACGCCTGCTCCTCGGACGCCGGTCGGCAACACCGCGACTCCCACCCTGCTGGGAGACCGCGGCGCAGTATCCGGGTCCCCGCGAAGCCTCACTCACGGGAACCCGGCAGCGGTCCTCACCCGAGCGCCTGGCGGGACCGTGCGTGCTAGACCCGGCTCCCGCGATGCCGCGCGGGAGCCGGCCGCACCACCCGGCAGTCCTCTTTGCGGAAGGGCGGCCGGCGCACCACCCAGCGGTCCTCTTATGCGGAAGGACGGTTGGCGCACCACCCAGCGGTCCTCTTATGCGGAAGGACAGCTGGCACCACCAGCAGTCCTCGGGCGGGAGGGCTGCGGCACCACCAGCGGTCCTCGGGCGGAGGACCGCGGCACCACCTGCCTCGGCCATCGAAGCCCGAGCCAGAAGAGGGCGTGGCTCCCGATCGGGAGCCACGCCCTACTCAATTCCGCCGACCGGCGGCTACTCCCACTCCCAGCGCAACCCGACCAGCCCCGGCGCGACGTCCGAGTCAGCGCGATGCACGCCGTTCGTCGATCCCACCAGCACCTCGCGGACTCCCTGGTCGGGCGCGTTCTCCCGCCGTCGGCTGTACCGGAAACAGCGGGCCGGCAACGCGTCCGGGTCGAACTGCACCTGGAGCAGATAGTCGCCGGTCTCCGCCGGAAACGCCCGGTGGTAGTGGTCCGCGCGGACTCCGGGCCCGAACCGCGTCTCGTACTCGACGGCCGCCGTCTCGCCGGTGTCCAGCACCCGGTCGAAGATCAGCTCGGCCACCAGGAACTTCTCGTCGGGATCGGACCGGGTCCGCCCGATCCGGCAGTTCCGTACCGGATGCACGGTCGGCAGCCCACCCTCGCCCTCGTCGTTGTGGTAGACGAACACGCTGCGGGAGACCTTGTCGGCGGTGGCGCGAACGACGGCGCGGGTGACCAGGGAGACCGCGCCCCGGTCCGGGCCGATCGTGAACAGGTCGTGCAGGCTCACCCGGTACAGGATGTTGTGGACAGGGGTGGCGACGGCCTCCAGCAGCCCGTCGAGGCTGCCGGTGTCCGACCAGACGTCGGCCATCTGCATCGTGCCCGGTGGGTGGTCCAGCCAGCGCCCGCGCGGGCGGCGGGGGCCGAGCTGGGCGGTGAGCGCGTCCGCGGGAAGGCCCAGGATGCCCTCGAGCGCCTCGACGGCCAGCAGCGAGGCGGGGCGCTCAGGCCGGCTGCGGCCTCGTCGCCAGTACGCCAGAGTGGTCTGGCTGACCATGATGTTCTGCTCGGCCAGCTGGGTCTGGATCTGCTCCAGCCGCAGGCCGCTGGCCTCGATCGCCAGGTGCAGGGCGGCGGAGAACGGGCCGGTTCGAAGCACATGGGCCAGTTCCCGGCCGATGATCTGCTCTCCCATGCGCAGAGTATCCGCCTCCGATCGCCGGTTGCCGAGCCCTGACGCGCCGGGACGGCCCGGCCGGGGCGCTGACTGCGCGCCCCGGCCGGACCGAACGGATCAGGAAGCGGACAGGGCCACGTCGTCGACGACGAAGCTGGTCTGCAGCGACTGGTCCTCGACGCCGTTGAACTTCAGCGTCACCGTCTGGCCGGCGAACTGCTTCACGTCCAGAACCTTCTCGACGTAGCCGGCGGCCTTGTTCAGGTTCGAGTACGTCGCGACCGCGGTGCTGCCGAGCGAGACGGTCAGCTTGTCGTACACGACGTTCTCGGTCTCGGCCGTGTCGATGTGCAGCCAGAACCGCAGCGTCACCGTCGCACAGCCGGAGGGGATGGTCACCGACTGGGACGCGTAGTCGGTGTGGCTGACGCCCTGACCGCCGAGCCACGCGTACCGGGTGCCGCCGTGAGCGGCCTGCTGCGACCAGCTGCCGATGACGTTGGCGTTGGCGGTCCACGGCGTGCTGCCGCTCTCGAAGCCGGGGTTGCTGACGACCTGCGCCGCGGTGCAGCCGCCGGAACCGCCGACGGTCCAGGTGAAGGTCGTCTGGCCGGTCTTGTTGGCTGAGTCGGTAACGGTCACCGTCACGTTGGACGTGCCCTGCGTGGTCGGCGAGCCCGTGATCTTGCCCGTGCCCGAACCGATGGACAGCCCAGCCGGCAGACCCGAGGCGCTCCAGGTGTACGGCGTGGTGCCGCCGGACGCCTGCAACTGGAGGTTCGCCGTGCCGCCGACGGCGGTGGACTGGTTGCCCGGGCTGGTCACCGACGGGCCGGCCGGAGTACCGCCGCCGATGAAGCCGGTGTAGAGCAGCACGTTCGGCGAACCGGAGTTGATCCCGGTCAGCTTGCCCGTGGTGCCGTTGTTGACGAGCGCGTCCCGGACCTGCTGCGGCGTGGCGTTCGGGTTGGCGCCCAGGTAGAGGGCCGCCGCGCCGGCGGTGTGCGGCGACGCCATCGAAGTACCGGTCATCGTCGCCGTGCCCGTGTTGCTGCTGTAGGAGGCCGAGATGATGTTGGTCCCGGGAGCCCAGATGTCCAGGCACGAGCCGTAGTTGGACGGGCCGGTACCGGTGTAGCGGGCATCCGAGATCGTGCTGTTGCCGACCGTGATGGCAGCCGCCACCTTCTGCGGGCTGAAGAAGCACGAGTCGTCGTTGTTGTTGCCCGCGGCCTGCACGAACTGAACGCCCGAGGCGATGATCCCCTTGACCGCGTTGTCCAGCGCGTCGCTGCTGCACCGGGAGCCGCAGCCGACGCTGTAGTTGACCACGGCCGGCTTCACCGCGTTGGACTTGATCCAGTTCATGCCGGCCAGGATCTGGTCGTTCTGGCCCGAGCCCTGACAGTTCAGGATGCGGACGGCCGCGACGTTGGCCTTCTTCGCGACACCGTAGGTGGTGCCCACGGCGGTTCCGGCGACGTGCGTGCCGTGGCCGTGACAGTCGGCCGGGTTGCTGTCGTTGTCGATGTAGTCGATGCCCTGCTTCACCCGGCCGGTGAACTCCTGGTGGTTCGGGTTGAGGCCGCTGTCCAGGACGTAGACCGTGACGCCCTGCCCGGGGTTGGCCGGGTACGTGAACGACTTGCTCAGCGGCAGGTCGCGCTGGTCGATCCGGTCGTTGCCCCAGTTCGGCGGGTTGTTCTGGGTGTCGACGACCGTCATGGTCTGGACCTGCTCGACGTACGCGACGGACGGGTCCGCCGCCAGCCGGCGCGCCTGGGAGTCGGTCATCCGGGCGGAGTAGCCGCCGAGCACCTGGTCGTAGACGTAGCCGACCGAGCCGCCGAACTTGCCGGCCAGACCGTCCGCGCGGGTCCGGAGGGCCGCGGCGCGCACCTTGCCGGCGGGGGCGTCCTTCAAGGCGACGATGTACTTGCCCGACACCGCGGTCGGGGTGCCCGCGTTGCGGACGACTCCCTCGGCGGCCTGCGCGGCGGGCGCTGCCACGGTGACGAGACCGATCGCGACGGCCGCGGCGGTCAACGCACGCGCTGTTCTGTTCCTCATGCCTGGTTCTCCTCTGACGGGGCGGGTCATGCCAGGCTTGGAGGCTATGGAGCGGGGATCACCGGGGGATAGCTTCGCCAACACCTCCCGGACACCTGCTGTTCCAATACTGTTTTTTGATCTTCGCGAGCGTCGCCGGTCGGCTCAGGGCGCATGAAGAAGCGGCCCGGACCCCGGCTTCGGGTCTGGACCGCTTCTCGGTGATCGGATCAGTGCGTGTGCGGCTCGGTGCCGTGCTCGGCCTCGTGGGCGGCGATCTGGGCCCGAACCTCTTCCATGTCGACCGCGCGGAGCTGCTTGATCAGGTCCTCCAGCGCGTTGGCCGGCAGCGCGCCCGGCTGCGAGTACAGCACGACGCCGTCCCGCACGGCCATCAGCGTCGGGATCGAGCTGATCTGGAACGCCTGGGCCAGCTCGACCTGCGCCTCCGTGTCGACCTTGCCGAAGGTGATGTCCTCATGCGCCTCGGAGGACTTCTCGAACACCGGCCCGAACATCTTGCACGGACCACACCACTCCGCCCAGAAGTCCACCAGGACGAGTCCGTCGGAACCGACGACCTTGTCGAAGTTCTCCTGGGACAGCTCGACCGTTGCCACTACGACCTCCGAAGATAGACGAATACGTCCGGTACAACAGCGCGGGAGCCATCAGTGTTCCCGGTCCCCGGATCCGCAATCGCGGCGGTTCAGATCGGGATGTCGACGAACGGCGACTGGTAGTCCCGCACCTCGTCCAGGATCGCAGCCGCGTCCTCCGGGCTGAGACCGGCCCGGTCCTTCTCGGCCTGAACCATCTGCCGGAGCAGCCGCGTCTCGCCCGCGGTCGCCAGTCCGGTGATCTCCGGGTGCCCGTTCAGCAGCCAGGCTGTGGCGGCCGTCACATACCGTTGCTCGTCGAACGGCCGGTACCACGTGTCGTAGGTCTTCTCCTCGCCGTCCTGCCAGTTCCGCCGCGAGATCATCTTGATCGTCATCAGCGCCGCGTCGGAGGCCTGCACGGCCTCCACCAGCGCAGCGTAGTCGTCGGCGTACCGCGGATCGGTGGAGAGTTTGTAGTTGAGCGGCGTCAGCACGCTGTCGAAATCGAACCGGCGCAGCCCCTCTCGATGCACCGACGGTGCCTCGGCGGTGTGCCCGGTGATGCCGATCGCCGACACCATCCCCTCCTCCTTGGCCCGGATCGCGGCTTCGAGTGAGCCGCCCTTGCCGGTGACCAGGTCGAGGTTCTCCAGATCGCAGACGGCATGCATCTGGATCAGGTCGAGGTGATCGGTCCGCAGCCGCTCCAGCGAGCGGTTGATCTCCGCCCACGCTTCGTCGTACGTGCGCCGTCCGGTCTTGGTGGCCAGGAAGATCCGGTCCCGGATCTCCGGCATCCGCGGCCCGAGCCGCAGCTCGGCGTCGCCGTAGTCGGCCGCCACGTCGAAGTGGTTGACACCGGCGTCCAAGGCCTCCTGGATCGAGGCGTCGGCCCGGTCCTGGTCGACACCTCCGAGAGCTGCCGCGCCGTAGATCAGTACCGAACTGTGGTGCTCGAGCCGCCCGAGCCGACGAGTCTCCATGCTTGTCCTCTCAAACTCCGCAGGTACCGGGAAGCCTAGTACTTTGACCCCGCGCCACGGCAAGGTTTTCCACAGGCCGTCCCGGCCGATCGGTTACTATCTGTGATCAGTTGAACCGTTCTGCCTACCATGTTCACCGGACGGATATTCGAACGTCGGTTCCATGTGGCAGGGTGTGCGCTGCCTGATCGATGGGGTCGGGCATGGGAGAGGAGTCATGGCGAGGGTACCGATGCTGTCACGCTGCACGTGTCGAGGTGCAGCGGGCGCGGAAGCGGGTAACAGTATGGCTGCGGGGAGCGATGGAATCTCGGGACCGATGTCCGAGGTCTCCCGGTGGACAGTTGCTTGCCGTATTCTCCCGGCTACTGTCCGCGTAACTGCTGTCTGAGGGGCGGGTAGCGATGAGTTGGTGGCGAACGTTGCTGAATCTGCCGCCAAAAGGTGAGCACTGGGCGGACCAGCGGCGCACGAAGCAGAGCCGTAGGAAGTCGGGCAAAGAACGCCCGCAGAGCAACAACGCGCCGGAGTGGTGGTCCCACCCGGATGGGCCGGTGTCGCCCACGCCTCGTCAGGCGCAGGGCGTGGCAGCGCAGTACAGCCAGCCCCAGCCGCCGAACACCGGCGGCGTGATGGCACCTCCGCGACGCCCGCAGCAGCCTGGGGCCCAGCCGCCCCCGGCGCAGGGACCTCCCGGCCAGATGCCGCCCGGTCAACCTCCGGCAGCCGGCCCGCCGGGTCAGCCGCCGGCCGGGATGCGGTCGCCGGAGCGACTCCGGCAGCGTTCTCCGCACGGCGCTCACGCGGCGCCCGGTCCGGTGCGCGAGCCGATCCTCCAGCCCACCCAGACGCCTTGGTCGACCGAGCCCGAGACCTCCTTCTCGATCTGGGGCAAGCGGTTCCTGCGCGGCCTCGCGGTCGCCGTCCTGCTGCTCGCCGCGATCAGCGGCGTACGGTCCTGGATCCGGCCGAACACGTCTCCCACCACCTCGGGTGGCGTCACCCAGACCAGCTTCCCGTCGGACGAGGCCCGCGCGGTCGCCACGCGGTACGCGGTGTCCTACCTGAACTGGGACGAGAGCAAGCCCGACGCGCGCCCGGCCCAGATCGGCCTCGACCTGGCCGATGGCCTGGACGCCCGGGTCGGCTGGAACGGACGCGGCAAGCAGACCGCGGACAAGGCCTATCCCGGTGAGGTCAAGGTCGACCCCAGCGGTGTGGTCGCCGTCGTCGACGTCCGGGTCCAGATCCGGTCGTTCACCAAGTCGGGCCGCAGCTTCCAGCCCGGTCCGTACACCTGGCAACGCGTGGCCGTACCGGTGGCGCGGACGTCGTCGCGGGTCGTCGCCAGCGGCCCGCCCACCTTCGTCGCCGACGAGCGGGCCGCGCTGCCGGAGAACATGCCGGAGGCCGGCGTGCCGGACGACGAGCTGACCGCAGTGACCATGAAGGACGCCGAGGCCTTCTTCAGTGCCTATGCCGAGTCCGACGCCAAGGTGGAGGCGGTGGCCGTGGCGGGAGCCGCGATCCGCAGTCTCAACGGGGTGGTCAAACTCGGTGATCTGAAGTCCTGGCAGGTCTACACCGGGAACGACAACGAGCGCCGGGCCACCGCCGCGGTGACCTGGGACGGGGCCGGGGACACCACCCTCGACCAGACCTATTCGCTCACTCTTCGGCGTACTGTCGCCGCGGACGGAGCACAGCGATGGCAAGTGGCGGCCGTCGGATGACCACTGCAGACTGCCGTCGAACGATCAGCGCACCAAGGGAGATGCCGCAATGATGACGCACCAACTCGTCGCGACCATGGCGGAGCTGACCGCGCCGCTGGCCGACAGCAACGTCCCCACGGGGGCGGACTTCAAGGACTGGGTCCTGGTCATCGCGGGCAACATCTTCATCGCGATCCTGGTCCTGCGCGCGATCGGGCACTACTTCAAGCGCGAGTGGGGCGAGCTGTTCGGCCACATCGCGGCCGGTGTCCTGGTCGGTGGCCTGATCTACGCCAACAACCAGACCATCAACGTGCTCAAGGGCTTCTGGGGATTGCTGGCCGGAGGTAACTGATGCGTGTCGGCCGTACCCTGACCCACCACTTCGAGATCGAGACCCGGCAGTACGACCTGCTCGGCATCGACCTCGGTGAAGGCGCCCGCCGGCGGATGATCATCTTCGGCGCGGTCATCATCCTGGCGTGGATCGCGTTGCTGGTCCCGTTCATCGGGGTGCCGCAGAAGGCCACCGTGAGTCTCTACATCGTTCCGCCGTTCGTGATCACCGCGTTCGGCTGGCGGGCGGGCAAGCACCACGAACGCCGCCGCCGGGTGACCGAGTGGGCGCTCGCCGTCCGCTACGCGCTGCGGGCCCATCGCCCGATCATCGGACTCGGCGCCCGGGCCGCCGACAAGACGGAGTACCTGCCCTGGCGTGAGCGGGTCGCGACCCAGAAGATGGCCAACCTGGCGAAGGCCAGGGTGACCCCGGAATGGGACCGCGACGACGTGGTCGAGCTCGACCCGCAGGTCCGCGCCGGCGCGGACATCACCGTGAACCAACGGGCTCGTCTCCTCGGAGCGGACCACGTGCAGAAGGTCAGCCGCAGGACATCGTCGGGACTCAGCCGACTGGACAACAAGGGGCACGGATGAAGATCGCCGACAAGCTGCTGAACCTGGTCGGGGTCGGCCGCGAGCGCGGCCTGCCGCCACCCCGTCTGGTCGCCATCGCCGACGGCCTGCTGGTGACCGAGCGCAGCGCCGAGGCGTGGTTCCTGATCTCGGTCGCGAACACCGACCTGGCCACCGAGGGCGAGCAGGACGCCGCCCTCGACGCGGCCGTCAGTGCTGCCGCGACCATCCTCGGTGACCGGCTCAGCCACCTGAAGGTGGTCTGGGGCCGCTCGACCGGTCAGGACTACATCGACAGCATCGCCGGTCACTACCGGATCGGCGACCACGAGGGCTGGGCACAGACCCGCGCCGACCGCATCGACGAGATGCGGATGCCGGAACGCTACGTCGCTCTCGGCGTCCACCTCAGCGACCGGGACCCGCGGGCGACCGCGCAGGTCCGCGGCTCGATCAGCGACGCTCTCGGTACGACGTCCTGGCGGGTCAGCGCGCGTGAGCTCGCGCACCTGGACGAGCGCGTCCACAAGCTCGCCCGGCAGCTGGGTTCGACCGTCTGGCGCGCGCACACCGCGCCCGCCGAGGTGATCTCCTGGCTGATCAGCCGCGAGATGCACCGCGGCGCCGTCGCGGCTCCCCGCCGCGGCCTGATCACCGGCGCCTCGCTGGCCCGCCTCACGGCCGGCCGAGTCGTCCCGTACACCGATCACCTGCGCATCTACGACACCCGCGGCCAGATCGCGGCGTACACGAGTGTGCTGGCGATGACGGACTTCCCCGAGGAGCTCGAGACCCCGGGCGCGGGGGAGTGGCTGCGAACGCTGTCGGAGATCAAGGCGATCGACGACGACGGCGACGAGATCGACGTCACCGTCGAGGCGTCGGTCCGGTTCCGGGTGCTGACCAAGAAGACCGCGCGTCACCTGGTCGACGAGACCCGCAAGAGCGCCAAGGAGCAGCGTCGCTCCGCCGCCAAGGGCACCGCCGAGGAGACCGCCGACGAGATCGTCGAGACCGAGCGGATCATGCGCGAGGTCAAGCGTGACATCAACCGCTCCGGCCTGACCCTGGTCGAGGACCACCCCCGCCTGCTGGTCAGCGCGGACACCCGCGAGGACCTCGACGCGTACGTCGACGCCGTCATCGCGCACTACGCCGACCGCGGCATCACCGTCGCCGCGGGTGCCGACGAGCAGCGCGACCTCTGGCTGGAATCGCTGCCAGGAGACCAGCTCCGGGTGCCCGATCTGGGGCACGTCCGGGAGTCGACCGCGTTCTTCGGTTCCTGGTTCTGGGGCGGTGCCTCGATCGGTGACGCCACCGGTCCGTCCATCGGCTACCTGACCGGTTCGACCCCCGGTCTGGTGCGCTTCGACGCCGCTGCCGGTTCGGCTCTGGGCGACGCGACGACGACGCTGTTCCTCGGCCGCTCGGGTCGAGGCAAGACGACCGCCGCCATGCTCGGCGGGCTCGACTCCGCCTTCGCCGGCGCCTGGGTTCCGCTGCTCGACCTCAAGGGTGACGCGGCGGGAGTTTCGGCGGTAGCCGCGGAGTACGGCGTACCGACTGCTGTCATCGAGATCACGGCCCAGTTCTCCGGTGCCGCCGACCTTCTGCGCGTGCTTCCCGTGGACGACGCGCTGCTGCAGGCGCCGTCGCAGCTGATGCTGCTGCTGCCGCCACACCTGCGTGGTGCGGCGGAAGCGCCTGTGATGGCAGCGACCCGGGCGGAGATCCAGTCGCCCGACCCGTCTTCGTGGGGAGTCATCCAGCGCTTGTGCGCGGCGGAATCGGAGACGACCCGCACGGTCGGCTTCGCCCTGCGCGACCTGGTCGAGACCGGTCTCGGCTCGGTCGTCGCCGGCCCGCCGTCGGGTCTGTCGTCACTGACGACCAACCCCGGCCTGTGGGTCGTCCAGATGCCCGGCCTGACCCTGCCCTCACCGGAGTCGGCGCCCGAGTCCTGGTCCCCGATCGAACGGGTCGGCATGGCCTGCCTCCGCGGCTGCCTCGCCTGGATGGTCCGTACGACGGGCCGCCGTGAGTTCCGCGGCCGCTCGAAGGTCGTCATCGTCCCCGAGGTCCACCTGCTCACCAAGACCCCCGACGGCGCCTCGTTCCTCGACTACATCGCCCGCGTCGGCCGCGCGCTCGGCGCCTCCCTGGTCCTGGACACCCAGGACCCGGCGTCGATCCTGAAGCTCCCCGGCCTGGTCGAGCAGATCACCACCCTGTTCGCGTTCAGCCTCCGCTCCCGCGAACAGGTCGACTCCCTGCTCGAACTCCTCGGCCGGCCACAGACAGCGCCGTACCAGACGCTCGTCCGCGGCATCAACACCGCCGCCAACGGCAAGAGCATCCGCCACGGCCACTGCATCATGCGCGACCGCTGGGACGAGGTGGCGACCGTCCAGATCGACATCCCCAGCCAGCGGGTCGCCGAACTGCTCCGCACCACCCCCGAGTCCGAACACGACCTGGAACCGACGCAACCCATCCTCACCCCCCAAGAGGACCTGGACCCCTTCGCCGAAGACGACGAAGACCGCGCCAACGCCCTGCTACCAGCCGCCGCCGCAGTAGCCCAGGCCGAAGCCCACACCCAGGAGCCCGTCCCGAACGAGCCCCTCCCGTCGGTCCCAGTAGTAGAAACCTCCTCCCACCACATCCCCAGCGCGCCCGTCGCCTCCACCCCCGCCCCGGTCGTGCCCACCCCACCCCCGGCCCCCACCAACGGCGCCCTTCCACCCTCCTCCGAGGACCACCACCACCCACCCCGCTACGAAGAACCCATCGGCCCCAACGAGGTCTACGACCAAGAAGCCGACTACAACGAAGCCATGTACCCGGCCGACGCCCCCAACGCCCCCAGAACCAACGGCTCAGGCAAAAAGGAACACGTCGGATGAGAGCCCGGCGCAGACTCCAGACAGCCCTCACGACTCTGGCCGTCACCACCATCATCTTCTGCCAGACCGCGCTGGCCGCTGACCCCGACACAGGCCCCACCAATCCCACCGGCTTCGGAGATCTTCTGCCGACCCCGGACCTGACCGGGGGCGACACTCGGACCCTCTTCGAGCAGTACAGCCCAACGGCGTACGGCCTCGACTTCGAGACCAGCTTCAGAGATCCGATCCAAGCTGTCTTCAACGGGTATGCGCACATGGTGATGATGTACATCGTGGCGATCACTCGGGCCGCGATCTCGGTTGGATGGTGGCTCTTCTCGTTCACCGACATCAAGCCGTTGACGGACACGGCGGCCGCCGCGATCGGTACGGTCAACACCGAATTCGTCGGCTGGTTGTTGCCGTCGGCGTTGGCTTTCGGCGCGATCGCCGCCTATGCGCAGCGTCGTGCGAGCGGCAGCGCGATGGGACAGTTGGTCTGGGTGTTCGCGGCGGGCTTGTTGGCAACCAGTTTCGCTGTCGCGCCGTCGACCTGGCTCACCGGAGTCGACGGGGCGCGTCAGATCGGTTCTGATGCTGTGGTCGGTACTTCGACCCAGGTCCTCGGTGACACTGTGAAGGTTCCGATGACCATGCCGGAGCCGAGCTTCTCGGGTACTGAGCGCGACACACTTCTTCGGAAGTCCGGTGATGCGACTTGGCGAGCATTTGCGGCGACTCCGTGGTGCGTGGCCGAGTTCGGTTCGCTAGCTGCATGTGAGCGCTACGGCAAGGGCCTGCTGGACAAGGGAACAGACGGCGAGGCTCGCAAGGAGTACATCGACAACCAGGTCAGCAAGGGGGAGGGCGGCGGAGATTCCTCCACGGTCAAGTGGGCGAAGGGAGAAAACCCCTTCGGCCGCATCGGTGTACTCACCCTCGGCGCCATCGCTGCGACTCTGTTCGCGTTTCTGACCATCTCGCTGGCTTTCACCGCCTTGATGGCTTTTGTCGGTTGCATGCTCTTGCTGGTGGTCGGTGTGCTCTTCGCTTGTTTGTGGGCCATTCCGGGGCGCACCAGACAGTGGGGGATGAACTGGTTCGAAGCGCTGCTCGGACTCGTCTTGCAATCAATCCTGGCGTTGCTGGTGTTCTCGACGACCCTCGCCTTGGTAACGGCGGTCTTCGGTCTTACCGACACCCTTGGATGGCTGCCGGTGAGCGGCCTGGCTATCGCTGTTCTGATCGCCGGCTTCCGGCTCCGCCGGCTCTTCGAGAGCATGAGCTCGATGATGCGGCCAGGTGCAGGAAGCCTTCTGATGGGCGGACTGGCGCGTCGCGGAGCGACGGGTGCCGTGCGCCGCCTCATGGGAGCTGTGGGAAGCCGTGCGGCCAGCCCGACTGTTGGTGAGCGCGTGACCGGCAAGGGAGGCGCTCGCGAAGCGAGTGTCGAGAAGGCGACTTCTGTTCGGATCTTCCGGCAAGCCCCGGCGCTTGCTGGTGCTCGAGCTCGAACTGCTGTCAGTGCGCAGCAACGGCCAGCACATGAGGTTTCGGCCGGCCACGATCGGCGTGCGATCGAGGCATCCGGCAGTCCCAAGGCTGCTGGGTCCGTCGGTCGCGCCGACGCTCAGTCGGCCAAGGCCAAGGAACGAGCTCAGTACGTGCAGGCAGCAGCCGCAGGTGCCAGCTCAGGTGGTGAGAGTCGCGGAGCAAGTCGACGCAAGACGATCTCCGTCGGCTACAACCCGGGCGGCGGAGTGACCTCGTCCGCTGCGGCTCCTTCGGCGTCTACTGCCGGCTCAGCTGAGGCCAAGCGTCCCCGGCATGCCAGAGATACTCCTCAGCCGCAGGCCGGCGGTCGATTCGAACCGCGCGTGCACACCCATTCGGCCAGCTTGCGCGAGGGTCCGCCGAAGGCTCGGGAGCGTAGACGTCCCGCTGCCGGCGGCACTCGCCGATTTCGCGAGTATTCCAAGGTGACCAAGGACGGCGTGACCGTCATGGTGCCGACCCGCAGGTGAGCAGGAGATGAGCCGGCGGGAGGGTGGAAAGAAGCACAGCAAACGGCGCCCTGAGTTGGACGACGATGCTGACAGCGGGTTCGATCGTACGCGCCCGGATGCGCCGGACGGCTGGCGCGACGTGGTACGGCCGGACTACTCGTATCCCGACGAGATCGACGACCTTCGTCGTCGGGACCGGCGGCAGGCGAAACGGTCCTGGCGACGCGATGACTACGCCGAGCGAATGGCATGGCTGCGTCAGCAACGACAGAGTGAGCCGACCAGCCCGGTAACGGTCGTGGTCGCTGTTCTCATCCTGGCAATCGTTGTGCTGGGCTTCGGAGGCGGACTTCCGCGGTTGCTCGGTCGGGACGAACCGGCGGACAAGAATGTCGGTCTGTTGACTCCGTCGCTGCCACCGGAGCAGCCCGGTGCGTCCGAGCCCGTGCCGACGGCTGAACCCTCCAGTGTTGTTTCGCCTACCTCATCGATCTCGACTCCGCCAGTACTGACGGAGCGCCCAACGGCGCTTGCGACGACTGCCGTCGTTGATGTGGTGACCAAGTGGGCGCGGATGTTCTACACCCGGGATCCCAGCGCGGAAACCTACAGCGAACTGGTGGCGAAGACAGGCCCGTTCATCACCGATCAGGTAGGCGACAGTCTCGTCGCCAATGAAGATTCGACGTATGAAGCGCTCAAGACCGACAGCGGTAAGTCGATCGTCGCTTCAGTGACCGTCACAACGCCGAAGCCGGATTCTGCGCCTGTCGACACGCCGACCCGGATAAGTCGCCTGGTAACCGTCACAATCGATATCACGGGCAAACGACCGGATCGGATAGTTCTGCCGTTGGTGGTGACGCTGGTGCCAGAAGATGCCGCTTGGGTCGTCAGCGATCTGAATGGCGGGTCGGGCCCGTGACGGAGTGGGTGAGTCTCTCATGCTGACGGAGCGCGAGGCCGGCGGCGTGCTGGGCGCGATGGTAGGCAAATCGATGGTGATGAAGGCCCTCGGTCTGATGGCCGTCGTCGGATTGCTCGGACTGGCGCTCATCGTGCCTTTCGGCGCAGGTGGAGACAGATTCGTGGCGGGTTGCCCCGCGGGAGACGGCGGCCGGGCGGTAGGGCCACGCGCGAACGAGTCGATCCGCGCGCAGCAACAGGCCTTCGCCAAGATCATCGACGGGGTCGCCGTCGCTCGTGGTCTGCCCGGACGAGCCACTCTGGTCGCACTGATGACTGCCTTACAAGAATCACAACTGCAGAACATCAACTACGGCGACCGGGATTCGGTTGGGCTATTCCAGCAGCGGCCAGCTGCAGGCTGGGGCTCGGTTCAGGAAATTCTCGACCCGACATATGCGGCAGAGGCCTTCTTCGGCGGTCCCAAGCCGCCGAGTCCCCCGGGCCTCGTGGAAATCGACGGCTGGCCGGCGATGTCGTACACCGAGGCTGCTCAGGCTGTCCAGGTTTCGGCTTTTCCCAACGCATACGCCCGGCATGAGGCGACCGCTCGGTCGATCGCCGCAGCCGCGGGAATCGATCTCGATCGAGTGGGGGACCCGTACGCGGGCCGCTCCGGGCCGAAGCCGACGATCGGCGGAGCCGGCACCGTCAATCTTGACGAGTGTGACGAGCAACAAGGCCTCATCGCAGGGGAACCGGTCAATGGCGTCTGGCCGCCTGAGGAACAAACGGTGACCGATCCCACCGGGACCGGCGGGATGGTGACGCCCCGGCTCGCTCTGTGGGTCGGTCAGGCGCGCGCCGCGCTCGCGAATCCGCCGATGAGTTGCTGGGATCGCCACGCGTGGAATCCGACCAGTGATCATCCCAAGGGTAAAGCCTGCGATCTGATGGTCGGCGGTGACGCCCGTCAGTCGTCGCCGCTACGAGCCGAGGGCGACAAGATTGCGAACTGGACCATCCAGACGGCCGGTACGACCGGCGTCAGGTACCTGATCTGGTATGGCAAGATCTGGAGTGCTCGTACCGGGCGATGGAAGCCCTACAACGGTGGCGGTGTCTACAGTCCCACCGATGCGACCGGTGGACACTACGACCACGTCCATGTGTCGGTGTACTAATGGCGAAGGCGATGCATGAGCAATCCTGAGGGACCATTCGACGACTCCCGCCCTGGTCGGTCAGTGCCAGGTCCCAACAGTCCGTCTCACGGCGTGCCGCCGAATGGACCTGGCAGGCCTCAGTTGCCGCCACGCCCACCACATGAAGCTGTGCATGTTCCTGGGCGACCGAACGCCGCCAATCCACCGGGCGGCATTGGGCTGGTGATCGCGGAAGTCCTCAACGGTCTGCTCTGGGCCGGTGTCAGCTTCATCATCATCTACTGGCTCTGTCAGGGGTTCGACCTGGAGGGGCGCACGTGGGTGCTGATCGCCATCTGGCTGTGTTCGGGTCTGATTGTCCTGTGGCCGGGGTCGGACGGTCTGGTGGCTCGCTATCTTCTGGGCCTCAGGCGGCCAACTATGGTCGAGGCGCAGCGCCTGGCACCTAGCTGGCTGGCAGTGGCGAACCGTGCTGGCATCGATCCGAACCGATACACCCTCTGGATCGAAGGCTCCGAGAGTCCTACCGGTGCATCAGCCGGCGGGTGCACCGTGACGGTGACGGGATGGGCGATCTACACCTTGCCGCCAAGTCACCTCGAGGCTGCGATGGCACATGATCTGGCGACTCATCTTCACGGTCGTGGTTGGGTGAGCAGAATTGCTCTGTGGTACTCCGTACCGACTCGAATCGTTGCCCTGGCCGTCCGTCAACTGCTCAAGTTGAGCCGCACTGTTCCCGCGGTGGGGTGTTCGATCGTCGGCTTCCTGATGATTTCCTATTTCGGATTCATCTTCGCTTCGCTGATCTTCTACGACAGCCTGCTCGTCCCCCTGCTGTTTCTGACTCCGCTCTTCGCGCCGCTTCTGTTCATCGGGGAGGCGAAGTTGCTCGAGCGGATGGCGGATCGCGCCGTCGCGGATCTGGGCTACGGCCGCAAACTGCTCGAGGTCTTCTACGGCTGGCAGGCCCAACACCAGGAAACCTCGCGCCGGTTGGGGTTGACGCAGCCTGACTGGTTGGCTGGGCAACCGTCGATAGCGGAGCGAATCCGAAGCCTTGAGGTTTATCTTCAGGCTCGGTAGTCCCTTGCGGGCAGCGGCTAGCCGAGGAACCTGATCTCGGTAGTGGCGGCGGTAGGGCGGGTGAAAGCCAGGAGGTTCTGGGCTTCGGCTTCTATGGCGTCCCGAGCAGCTTTGGAGACGGCCGTGAGGGGTTCGATCTCCAATGTGGTCCGAGACTTCGGGTGGTTGGTGAGTTTCCACAGGGCGGCGGGGTGGCCGTTGTGGAGGACTGAGCCTCGGGTGAGGACTTCTTGGAGGGTTAGGCGGGTTCGGTCGGCGTCGGGGAGCCAGCGGGTTCGGTCGGCGTGGGAGAGGAGGAGGTTGTCGTACTCCGGGAGGAAGCGGGTGGGGACTTCGGTGTCCTCATGGGGGAGGGGGGTGTCGGGGAGGTCGTAGAGGGTGCGGCCTGTGTCGGCGTGGGTGTAGGTGACGAGGTCGAGGCGGGCGAAGACTTCGGCTAGGCGGGTGAGGCCGGACCAGGCTTGGGCGTCGGCTACCGAGGCGGGGCCGTAGGCGGCCAGGTAGCGGAGGACCAGGCGGTCGATGTCGGGGGTGGGGTCGATGGGGGCGTCCAGCCAGAGGTCGGCGGTGGTCATGGTGGGGTTGCCGCCCTTGCCCCAGATGCCTCGGGGCGGGATCTGGATGGTGGGGAGCAGGCAGCGTACGGCGTGCGCCAGGGACGGGGCGTCGTGGTCGGGGAAGAGGGTGGCCAGGTGTTCGCGGAGTTGTACCGCGGTGGCCGGCGCCTCGGTCATCCGGGCTGTGCCGGCGGCGAGGACGGCGTCCAGGTCGACGCCCTCGAGGCGGTGGCGGCCGTAGGTCTGGTTGGCGTAGACCTCGCGTTCCAGGCGGGGCTGGACCAGTCCGCGGATCGCCAGGAAGTCGCGGCTGGAGACCAGGTGGATGGTGGCTCGCATCATCGAACCGCGGACCGCTCGGCGCGACTCCAGCAGGCCGGCCAGTTCCGCGGGGTCGAAGCCGGTGAGGCGGGTCCACAGGCCGACGTACGGCGCGAGCGGGCTCTGGGCCTGCATGCCGACCAGGTGCTCGATCGCCTCCAGCGCGGTGGCGGAGCGGCGTTCGATCAGCCACTGGCGGGCGAGGGTCGCGCGGTTCAGGGCTTGGAGACTCAACTTCGTCATGGCTGGTCCTCTCTCGGGTCGATGCCAACGGTAGGACGAGAAGAGGACAGGTTCGGTCCGCTACTCAGGTCACTGAGACGCTAGATGATTTCCCTTGCCGACGCGGAACGGCTGAGAGTTTTGCTTCCCAGGAAGGTGCCGGGCGAACTAGGGTCGCGACGGACCGTGGTCGTTCCAGCACGGCCGTTCGCCCACCTTGGGAGGGAATCACCATGAGGGAGCAATCGCGTCGCCGCAAGGCGATCGCAGCCGTCACCGCCACTGGCGCGGTGCTGGCACTCGGGCTGTCGTTCACCAGCGCCGCGGGGGCAGCGCCGGCGGGCAACTCGGCCGCCAACGCGGTGCCGGGCAACCTGAAGCTGATCAAGACCAAGACGTCGCTGCTCGGCAAGCACCACTGGTACCAGCAGACCTTCAAGGGGCTGCCGGTCGTCGGTGGGTACTACGCGCAGCACGTCGACAAGTCGGGCAAGGTGCAGGTCGCCGACGGCCGCGACGCCGTACCGGCCGACCTCGACGTGAGCGCCAAGGTGCCGTCGGCAACGGCCACCAAGAGCGCGAACACGGTGGTCACCGCGCGCGCCGCGCGGAACCGGAGCGCGGGTGGCAAGAACGTCACCCCGACGCCGGCCGCGGCCCAGGGAGCGGCCCGGTTGGCCGTCCTCGGCGGCCCGAACGCCAAGCTGGTGTGGAACGTGACCTCCCGGTCGTCCGAGGGCGCCAGCCGGTCGCTCGTCGACGCGAAGACCGGCACGGTGGTCGAGTCCAAGGTGATCAGCGACAACGCCGAGGGTCGCGGGTCGGTGTTCGACCCCAGCCCGAGCGTGACGCTGAAGAACGAGGACCTGCTCGACAACAACGACAAGAACTCCAACCAGCTGTTCCTGGCGCAGAAGAACGTCATCCTGCGCAACCTGGACGGCTCGGGCTACCTGAACGGCCCCTACGTCAACATCAAGGAGGCCAAGGGCGGCGTCGCGTACAACAAGAACAACAACTTCGTCTTCCAGCGCGCGAACGACAAGTTCGAGCAGGTGATGGCGTACTACCAGGTCAACCAGACCCAGGAGTACATCCACTCGCTCGGCTTCACCGAGGTGAACAACGAGTCGCAGGACTTCTCGATCAACACCTTCGACGGTGACAACTCGTTCTACGACCCGTCGATCGACATGATCACGATGGGCGAGGGTGGGGTCGACGACGCCGAGGACGCCGAGGTGATCTGGCACGAGTACGGTCACGCGATCCAGGACGACATCGTGCCCGGGTACGGCGAATCGGCCGAGGCCGGCGCGATGGGCGAGGGCTTCGGCGACTACTGGGCCGTGACGATGTCGATCCCGGTCAGCAAGAACTACGACCTGCCGTGCGTGATGGACTGGGACGCCACGTCGTACACCGACGGCCCGAAGCACTGCCTGCGGCGCACCGACACCGGCAAGACCACCGACGACATGGTCGGCCAGGTGCACGCCGACGGTGAGATCTGGTCCAACGCGCTGTGGGACATCCACAACGCGCTCGGCCGGAACAAGGCCAACAAGGTGATCCTGCAGGGCACCTTCTTCTACGCGCCGGACACCTCGTTCGCCGACGCCGCGCGGGTGACCGTGCAGTCGGCTCGTCTGCTCTACGGCAAGGCGGCCGCCGAGCAGGTCACCAACGCCTTCAAGGCCCGCAAGATCCTCTGACGGCAAGCAACACGATCCAGCTCATGCACCCACGGCTACTGTGGGTGCATGAGCTGGAGCACTTCGGACATCCCTGACCTGACCGGCCGTCGAGCCCTCGTCACCGGCGCGACCAGCGGCCTCGGCTACGAGACCGCCCTCGAACTCCTCCGGCACGGGGCCGAGGTGACGATCGCCGCGCGCAATCCGGAGAAGTCCGAGCAGGCCGCCGCGAAGCTCACGGCCGCTTCCGGGGGAACAGCCCAGATCCTCGCGCTCGACCTGGCCGACCTCCAAGGCGTCGCGACTGCCGCCGAGCGGTTTGCCAAGGAGCACGACAGTCTCGACCTTCTGGTCAACAACGCCGGCGTGATGGCACCGCCGTACCGGCAGACCGTGGACGGTTTCGAGCTGCAGGTCGGTACGAACCACCTCGGCCACTTCGCTCTCACCGCGCAC
Organism: Kribbella sp. CA-293567; assembly: GCF_027627575.1. Classification (NCBI taxonomy): domain Bacteria; kingdom Bacillati; phylum Actinomycetota; class Actinomycetes; order Propionibacteriales; family Kribbellaceae; genus Kribbella; species Kribbella sp. CA-293567. The sequence goes on along the minus strand of NZ_CP114065.1, from coordinate 5,109,821 downwards.
CTGCTGCCACTGTTGCTGAAGGCATCGAACCCGCGCGTCGTCACGGTCAGCTCGTTCATGCACAAGACCGTGGGCAGCATCGGTCAGGGCGACCTCCGCGCGGAGCACGGCTACTCGAAGTGGGACGCGTACGGGAAGTCCAAGCTCGCCAACCTGCTCTTCATGCTCGAGCTGGATCGCCGCGCCCGCGCAGCCGGGTCGCCGCTCGTCAGCGTCGCCGCCCATCCCGGGTTCGCGCGGACGCACCTGCAGAGCTCAGGCCCCCAGCTCGGTGGCGTCAGCCTCGAGTCCCGCATCCTCGGTTTCGGCACCAGGCTCGTCGCCCAGTCCGCCGCGGCAGGTGCCTGGCCCAGCCTGTACGCCGGTACGGCGCCCGCCGTGCCCTCCGGCTCGTACTACGGTCCCGCGCTGTTCGAGGTTCGCGGCAAACCCAAGCTGGTCCAGCCGACCAAGGCCGCCCAGGACCCCGAGCTCGCCAAGCACCTTTGGGGCTGGTCCGTCGAAGCCACTGGAGTCGACCTGTTCTAAGTATCAAGGTTGCGTAATCTGCAACCTCGGTTGTGCCTCTTGCCACATCCACCGAGCTGGGCCACTCTTTGTGGTCGGACGATCACCTAAACGCTCGGAGGATGTGTCATGGGTACGAGCCGCCGCCAGTTCCTCGGACTCACCGCTGCTGCCGTCGGCAGCGCAGCAGTCGGAATCACCAGCCAAGCCTCGGCGAACGCCAGTTGCCGAGCGACCGGGACGTTGTACCTCGGCACCTACACCTCCCAGGCGGGCGGTGGCACCGGTATCGGGCTGGCGTCGTACGACACCGTGACCGGCCGGCTCACCTCGACCGGCGTCCTCGCCGGCGTCCAGGATCCCTCGTTCCTGATCCTTTCGCCCTCCGGCCGCAACCTGTACGCCGTGAACGAGCAGGCGACCGGCGGCGTGACGGCGGTCGCGGTCGACTCGCCAGGCAGACTGCGCGTGCTCAACCGTCAGCCCAACGGCGGCAGCGCGCCCTGCCATCTCGCTCTGGTTGCCAACGGCAAGTATTTGCTGAGCGCCAACTACAGCTCCGGTGACCTCGCCGTCCATCCGGTGAAGGCCGATGGAAGCCTTGCCGCGCGGACGGACCTGGTCAAGCACGCGGGCTCGGCGCCGCACGCGCATCAGGTCGTCCAGGACCCGACCGGCAACTATGTGCTGGCCGTTGATCTCGGCACCGACTCGATCTACACCTACACGATCAACCTCGGCAAGCTGTCCCTGAAGAGCCAGGCAACGGTGAAGGCCGGGGCGGGACCGCGCCATCTCGCGTTCCACCCCAACGGCCGCTACGCCTACGTCGCCAACGAGCTCGACAGCACCATCGTCGTCTGCCGGTACGACGGCGCGACCGGCAAGGTCACACCGGGTGCCGCGCAGACCACCGTCCCGGCCGGCTCGCCGACGAACTACCCCGGCGAGGTGATCGTCTCGCCGGACGGCCGCTTCGTCTACCTGAGCAATCGCGGGCACAACAGCGTCGCCGTGTTCGCGGTCGAGTCCGGGGGAGCGACCCTGCGCCGAATCGGTACGCCGGACTGCGGCGGCAACTGGCCACGCCACGTGACCCTGGACCCGACCGGCAAGCTGATGTTCGTTTCCAATCAGCGTTCGAACAATATCGCTACTCTGCAGGTCGACCCCCACACCGGTCTGCTGAGCGCGAAGGCGAGCTTCACCGCCCCGATTCCCGTCTGCGTGCTGCCGGGCTGACCCCGCCGCCCGGCATCGTCAATGTTGGATTCTGGCTGAACTCTTGCCTTTTTGTTCCACCCAGCCTTGAATGGCGAGCGTGTCCGGCTGGTCACGCTTGGTCATGAGAGCGTTTCCAACGGACTGACCTTTCTCCGCCCACGAAAGGGAAGCCCCATGGAGTTCAGACGCCGCGCGGTGGCGGCCGCGGTCGCAGGCCTGCTGGCCGCGTCCGCGCTCGCCACCGGCAACCAACAGGCACTCGCCCAGCAGCCGCAACAGTCCGCAGCCGCCGAGGTCGCGGTGCCGCCACTCAGTACGCCGTGGACCGACGACGTGTCGCCGGCCAACGCCCTGCCGGAGTACCCGCGACCGCAGCTGACCAGGTCGAAGTGGCAGAACCTCAACGGTCTTTGGGAGTTCGCCCCGGCCGCCGTCGGCGAAGCGCCACCGTTCGGCAAGACGCTGGCCGAGCAGGTGCTCGTGCCCTACCCGATCGAGTCCGCGCTGTCCGGACTCCAGCGGCACGAGGACCGAATGTGGTACCGCCGGACCTTCACCGTGCCGAGCAGCTGGAAGGGACAGCGGCTGATCCTGCACTTCGGGGCGGTCGACTACGACGCGAAGGTCTGGGTGAACGGCCGCCAGGTCGCCACCCACCGCGGCGGCTACGACGGCTTCGACGTGGACGTCACGAACGTGCTGAGAAGGTCCGGCCCGCAGGAGCTGATCGTCTGGGCCGAGGACCTCACCGACGAGACCTTCCAGCCGATCGGCAAGCAGCGCGAGGTCGGCGACCGCGGCATCTTCTACCAGGGCAGCTCCGGCATCTGGCGGACCGTCTGGATGGAGCCCGTCGCCCGCTCCGCGATCGACCGCCTGCAGCTCACCCCCGACGTGCCCGGCAGTTCGTTCAAGCTCACCGCCGACACCAGTGGGCCGGCCGGGCTCGACGTGGAGGCGACGGCGTACGACGGCAGCAAGATCGTCGGCAAGGTCAAGGGCAAGGCCGACACCGAGCTGACCCTGCCGATCAAGAGCCCGAAGCTCTGGTCGCCCGACAGCCCCTTCCTCTACACCCTCAAGGTCAAGCTGGTGGACCGCGGCAAGACCCAGGACGAGGTCGGCTCGTACGCCGGGCTGCGGTCGGTCGGCAAGCTGAAAGGTGCCGACGGCAAGCTCCGGCTCGCGCTCAACGGCAAGATCCTGTTCAACCTGTCCACCCTCGACCAGGGGTTCTGGCCGGACGGGCTGAACACCGCGCCGACCGACGAGGCGCTCCGCTTCGATCTCGAACAGCACAAGGTGCTCGGCTTCAACACCGTGCGCAAGCACATCAAGGTCGAACCGGACCGCTGGTACCACCACGCGGACAAGCTCGGCCTGATGGTCTGGCAGGACATGCCGTCGGCCAAGACCGACCCGATCCCGGGGCCGTGGCGCGAACAGTTCAAGGCCGAGCTGCACGAGATGATCGAGGAGCACAAGAGCTTCACCTCGATCACCACCTGGGTCCCGTTCAACGAGGGCTGGGGCGAGTGGGACCTGGCCGAGACCGGCCGGATCGCGGACAGCGTGAAGGCGCAGGACCCGTCCCGCCTGGTCAACGCGCACAGCGGCGTGAACTGCTGCGACTCGCTGGGTGACTCCGGCCGGGGCGACATGATCGACCATCACGCGTACCTCGGCCCGGCGACGCCGGCGCCGACCGCCGACCGGGTCGCGGTCGACGGCGAGCACGGTGGATTCGGTCTGAAGACCCCTGACCACATGTGGTTCGGCGACGGGTTCGCCTACGAGATGACGCCGGACCAGGCCACGCTCACCCGCCGGTACGTCGAGAACCAGCGCGACGTCCTGCGGTCGGCGAACTCCTGTGGCATCAGCGGTTCGGTCTACACCCAGATCACCGATGTCGAGGGTGAGCTGAACGGCTTCTTCACCTACGACCGGCAGCTCCCGAAGATGGACTTCGCGCAGGTCCGCGAGATCAACCGGGCGATCATCCAGGGCGCCGACGGCACCGGTACCAGCGGTCCCACCCCACCGCCCGGTACGCCGGGGGCCGACGGCATCCACTTCTACCCGCTCGACGGTACGACGGAGGACGCGGTCGGCACTCAGGACGCCACCCTGCAAGGCGGAGCTGCCTTCGGTCCGGGCAAGAACGGGCAGGGCGTCGTACTGGACGGCTCTGATCAGTTCGTCGACGCCGGTGCGCGTCTGCTCGACACCTCCGGCAACTACACCGCGACGGCCTGGGTGAAACTCAACAAGGCCGATGGCGCCTTCCAGACGGTGGTCAGCCAGGACGGCGATCGCGACAGTGCCTTCTTCCTGCAGTACTCCGGCGCCGACCAGCGGTTCGCGATGAGCTTCCCCGGCCAGCGGGCGCTGGCGCCCACCAAGCCCACACCGGGCCAGTGGTACCACCTGAGCGGCGTCCGCGATGCCGCCAAGGGCGAGCTCAGGCTGTACGTCGACGGCGAACTGGTGGCCACCAAGAGCGCCTGCAGCCTCGACGCCACCTCGACCGGGAACAGCGTGATCGGCCGCGGCAAGTTCGGTGGCAACCCGGTCGACTACCTGGACGGCACGGTCGACCAGGTGCACTTCTTCGACCGCGCGCTCGGCGACGAGGAGGTGCGCGCGCTCCACACCTCAGGGCGCTGAGCAGCGGGTTTCGAGATGCGAGGACGTCGCGGAGCACCCATCCTGGACAGGACACCTGCCAAGCAGGGAGGGCCAGTCCGATGACCGCTCCGAGCCACGTTCTCAGTCCGTTGACCGCGACGAGGTTTCGCCTGCCCCGGTTCGGGCTCGGCGGTTCGCCCATCGGCGAGCTGCCGGTCCCGGCCGGGGACGCGGCCGCGACGGTCACCATCGACGCGGCGTACCAGGCGGGGATCCGGTACTTCGACACCGCGCCCCGCTACGGCGCCGGACTGTCCGAGAAGCGCTTCGGTACTGCGCTCGCACGGCGGCCGCGGGAGGAGTTTCTGCTCTCCACCAAGGTCGGCCGGGCCGTCGACGGCAGCCCGGACTTCTCCGCCGACGGCATCCGCCGATCGCTCGCCGAGAGCAGTGAGCGGCTCGGCCTCCGCGTCGACCTGGTGATGCTGCACGATCCCGCCGAGCACTGGCAGCAGGCGATCGAGGAAGCGTTCCCGGTTCTCGACGAATTGCGCGCGGCGCGGGAGGTCAGTGCCATCGGCGTGGCCTCCGGCGACTGGCGGCTGCTCGACCGTTTCGTGCGGGACACGAACCTCGACGCTGTACTGATCGCCGGCCAGTACTCGCTGCTCGACCGGTCGGCGGCGCCGTTGCTCGATCGCTGCCAGGCCGGGGGGGTGCTGGCGATCGCCTCCGGAGTACTGAGCCGGCAGGTGCTGCAGATCAATCGTGCCAAACAAACGACTGACCCAGGCATCATCCTCGCCCGGCGGATCTCGGCCGTCTGCGAGCGGTACGGCGTATCGCTGCCGCAGGCCGCTCTGGCCTTCCCTGGCAGGCATTCCGCGATCGCCTCGGTCCTGATCGGCGCCGCCAGCCAGGCCGAGATCCGGGCCGACGCGGCGCTGGTGCGGCAGCCGGTCCCCGCCGAACTGTGGCGCGACCCGGAGTTGTCGCGGCTGCTGGGGTAGGCCGCTGCTACAGGAAGGTGCAGCCGTGCTTCACGGCCCCTTGCCAGTGACCCCGCGCTGGGCGATTCTGGTGCTCCAATTCCTGTGGGGGGATGTCACATGTCCAGAATCATTGGGTCCTGCCTGCGCGCCGCCGCGCTGGCCGGGCTGCTCGGCTCCGGCCTGGTCGCGGTCGTCGCGCCGGCTGCCTCGGCCGCCACCATCTCGGTCACCACGACCGCCGACGTCGTCAGCGGGGGCGACGGTCTGACCTCGCTGCGGGAGGCGTTCAGCACAGCCGGCACCAACGGCGTCGACGACGTGATCACGCTCGGTGCCGGACTGACCTACCCGTTGACGAACTGCGCCGGTCCGCTGACGCATGCCGACGGCCACGAACTCGTTGTCCAGGGCAACAACTCGACGATCGACCAGAGCTGTGACGCCAAGGGCATCATCGACAGCACCAACCACGCGGGCCGGCTCGAGCTGCAGGACCTCGTCATCGACGGCGGTCCGAACACCACCGCGACCGGGCTAGAGGGCGCCGCCGTTCGCTCCGACAGCGAGTTGCTGCTGGCCGGTGTGGAGATCCGCAACGTGCTCTCGCCGAACGGTTCGGTGGTCTGGTCCAGCTTCGACCACGGCACCACGCCGTACCGGCTGACGCTGAACAACAGCAACCTGCACAACAACACCGGCAGCATCGTCAGCTGTGACAACTGTTCGATGGCGATGGACGGCACGACCATCTCGGACAACGTCGGCTCCGGAATCTCGCTGGTCGACGGCTATCCGCTGCTGATCGACAACTCGACGATCTCCGGCAACACCCGCGCGGGGATCAGCAACACCGGCCAGGGCTTCCCGACCAACCGGATGCAGATCGACAACTCGAGCATCTCGAACAACGGCCGGGTCGGCATCCGCTGCGTCAACTGCGGCCGGCTGCAGACCTACTCCACCTACGTCAACAACAACGGGCTGACCGCGGCCGACGCGCTCGGCGGCATCTCCTTCTCGATGTCACAGCGCAACGGCACCCCGGCGTCGTCGATCAGCATGATCCTGTCGGGGATCTCGGGCAACAAGTCCACGGTGTCCGGTGGCGGTCTGTCCGTCACGCCGCTGCTGGTCGAGGACGGTGGCAACGCCGCTTCGACGTACCTCGACCGGACGCCGGTCGACAACAACGTCTCTGCCGCCGACGGTGGTGGCGTGTCGATCGGGGTCGGCAACTTCAGCGCCTACAAGGGCAGCCTGATCGGCAACACCGCCACGCTGCGGGGCGGCGGCCTGTCCTTCGTCACCCCCGATCCGCCGACGGCGGTCTCGGTGGACTCGACCGAGATCCAGAACAACACCGCCGGCACCGACGGCGGCGGCATCTTCGCTTCCAGCCAGGGCGCGGTCAGTGGCTTCCAGCCGATCATCTCGGGCAACACCGCGACCGGCAACGGCGGCGGCGTCAAGGTCGGCTTCGCCTACCAGGCCGACTTCGACGGCGCCAAGGTCTACGGCAACAAGGCAGCCAACGGCGCGGGACTGGACCTGGCGGCCGAGTCGGTCACCTTCGACAAGTCCACGATCAACTCCAACACCGTCGTACCGGCCACGGGTACGGGCGGTGGCGCCAGGATCTCGGCGTTCGGGGCCAGCTTCCTGAACTCCACGATCAACGGCAACACCGCGACGGTCGGCGGTGGCCTCAACTTCACCACCGCCACCCAGGTCAAGCTGACCCACGTGACGATGGCCGACGACAAGGCGACCACCGGCGCGCACATCGCCGCGGTCCCGTCCGCGACGGTCGCGATCAACCGGAGTGCGCTGGTCCTGCCGATCACCGGTACCGCGTGTGCCGGCGTCGGTGGCGCCTTCAACGGAACCTCCGGTGGCTTCTCCGTACTGCGGGACTCCACCTGCGGCACGATCGCGTCCGACCTGGTCACCGCCGCCGACCCGCAGCTGGCCCCGCTCACCAACGGCTACCCGTCCGGACGGTTGCCCGCGGCGACGAGCCCGCTCGGTGGCCGAGTGCCGGTGGCAAGCTGCACGACGGTGGACGACCAGCGGCTGCAGGAGCGCCCGCTCGGCGCGAACTGTGACGCGGGATCGGTCGAGTTCGTGGAGACCGCTGCTCCGGCCGGCCCGGACAAGGCACTCAAGGACCTGATCGCCGAGGTGAAGGCGCTGAACCTGAACCAGGCGCTGGAGGCCCGGCTGGTGCTCAAGCTCGCGCTGGCCCGGTCCGCGATCAGCACCAACCACAAGCCGCTCGCGAAGACCCTGCTGACCAGCTTCATCGTCGAGGTGAAGGCGCAGTCCGGCAAGAAGATCCCGGTCGCCGCGGCGAACCAGCTGGTGACCAAGGCCACCGCGATCAGGAACTCGTTGTAGGTATCCTCGAAGGAGGCCCGCCGTTGGGGTGGGCCTCCGGACGAGACAGCGCCGTACCCGGTCCACGACAAGACGACGCTGGCCCGAGGAGGGCCGAGCGCATGCATGTCGTCGATGTGATCGAGATCGTTGGTGCTCTCACCGTGCTGGCCGGCTTCGCGGGTGCGCAGGCAGGCTGGCTGGAGCAGAAGACGCTGACCTACCAGCTGCTGAACCTGCTCGGCTCCGGCGTGCTGGCGGTGATCGCGGCCGTGGAGAGTTCGTGGGGCTTCCTGCTGCTCGAAGGCAGCTGGGCGGTCGTCAGCCTGATCGGACTGCTGAGCCTGCTCCGCGGCAGGCCCAGCAGGACCAGCGGCACGACCAGCTAGGACGCGAGGTCAGAACCGGTCGCCGGGGTCAGGTGTGCCCGGCGATCCGGTGCCCGGCGACTGCGGCCGGCCCGGCGAGGTCAGCGTCGGGGACGGCGAGGTCCCCGGGGTCGGCGACCCGGTACCGGGTGGCGGAGTCGTGGGCGTGATGGTCACCGTGACGGTGTTGCTCGGGGTCGGGATCACCGGTTCGGGCTCGACCTCGGGGGAGTTGCGGAACAGCAGCCAGGCGATCAGGATCGCGAGCACCATGATGATCAGCATGGTCAGCAGCGACAGGATCATCGCCAGCCAGGACGCCGGCCGCAGCGCGGTCGGCCAGGGCAGCGGCCAGATCCGGAACAGCCCCGGCCGGCGGCGGTGCTCCCAGTAGTGCCGGAAGTCCGGTCCGCGGACCTTGCCGATCGGCGGGATCTTGTCCATCAGGACCGCCGACAGCACGTCCTCGCCCCGGCGTTCGGCGATCAGTTGCTCGTCGGCGGCGGCGCTCGACCCGTCGTCCGGCCGGACCGGCCCGAGCGCGACCCACAGCGCCAGGTCGTCGTCGTCCGCGTCGTTGTGGGCCAGCACCACCTCGGGCGGCAGTTCGTCGACCGCGAGGACGAACCGGTCCCGGGCCGCCGGGTCGTCGGAGGAGCCCTCGGCCATCATCGCGACCACCGCGTCGCGGCCGGTCTCGTCGCTGGCGGAGTACAGATAACCCGCCGCGTTGGCCCCGAGCCGGGCCCGCAACCAGAAGTCGCCGACCCGCGGCGGGTCCTCCGGCAGCAGCGGCAACGCGTCCGGCAGCGACCGCGCGGGCGCCTCGGCTCGAGCCTCGGGCTCGGCCGGCGCCGCGGTGTCGGTCTGGGAGTCGGTCGCGGTCATCGCCACCAATCCCACCACATCCCTGGTAGCGCTGTCGCCCGAGCCCGGCCGGTACGGCGTACGAAGGTGTCCCCGATCGCCGTCCGGGGGCCTCCGATCGGCCGGCGAGGACCCGGCCGGAGGGCCGCCGGAGTGTTCGGATTTGGCCCGGTGGGGAGGATAGGAGGGGAGCCGGGCGGGGCATGGTCACGTCGCGCCCCATGCATCTGATGGAATGGCGCACTAGTTCCCGAGCGCAGACAAGGTCCTCCGCGGACCCCGGAAGGACAGGCATGACCGAAACCACTGTGCCGGCAGGGTCAGTGGCCCAGCAGTCTCACCTGGTCAGCGAGGCGATCACCGAGGTCAAGCGGGTGATCGTCGGCCAGGAGCACATGGTCGAGACGCTGATGGTGTCGCTGCTCGCCAAGGGTCACTGCCTGCTCGAGGGCGTGCCCGGGGTCGCGAAGACGCTGGCCGTCCGGACCTTCGCGTCGGTGGTCGGTGGCTCGTTCGCCCGGATCCAGTTCACCCCCGACCTGGTGCCCTCCGACATCGTCGGCACCCGGATCTACCGGCAGACCCGCGAGGCGTTCGACATCGAGCTCGGCCCGACCTTCGTGAACTTCGTGCTGGCCGACGAGGTGAACCGGGCCCCGGCCAAGGTGCAGTCGGCGATGCTGGAGCTGATGGCCGAGCGGCAGGTGTCGATCGGCGGCCAGACCTTCCCGATGCCCAAGCCGTTCATCGTGATCGCGACCCAGAACCCGATCGAGTCCGAGGGCGTCTACCCGTTGCCCGAGGCCCAGCGCGACCGGTTCCTGGTCAAGATCGACGTCCCGCATCCGCGCGGCCACGAGGAGTTCGAGATCCTCCGCCGGATGAGCGTCGACCCGCCGTCGGCGCGCCAGGTGCTGAAGCCCGAGACGATCATGGAGCTGCAGCGCTCGGCCGAGCAGGTCTTCGTGCACAACCTGGTCGCGGAGTACGCGGTCCGCCTGGTGATGGCGACCCGGACGCCGTCCGACTTCCACCTGCCCGACCTGGAGCCGATCATCGAGCTCGGTGTCAGCCCCCGGGCGACCCTCGGCCTGGTCTCGGCCGGCCGGGCGCTCGCGCTGATCCACGGCCGCGACTACCTGCTGCCCAGCGACGTCCAGACGGTCGCTCTCGACGTGATGGGGCACCGGCTCGGCCTGACCTTCGACGCGGTCGCCGACAACATCGACCCGCGCGCCGTGGTCGAGCGGATCCTGGCCACCGTCCCGCCGCCGCAGCCGGTCTGGCGCGACGGCAGCGACGGCTCCGGCCGGCCCGAGTTCGTCTAGGCCCGAACAGATGCCCAACCGACCGGACCCGCGGGTTGCGATGACGATCTCGCAGCTCGCTCCCGAGCGCGCCCTGCGCCGGCTCGAACTGACGGTCGTGCGCCGGCTGGAGGGCTACCTGCACGGTGAGCACCTCGGCCTGCTGCCCGGCCCGGGCACCGAGCTGGCCGAGGCGCGTGAGTACCAGGTCGGCGACGACGTCCGGCGGATGGACTGGGCCGTCACCGCCCGGACCACGGTGCCGCACGTTCGCGACCTGATCGCCGATCGCGAACTGGAGACCTGGGCGCTGGTCGACCTGTCCGCGTCGATGGACTTCGGTACCACCCAGCTGGAGAAGCGCGAGCTGGCGGTGGCGGCCGTCGCGACCGTCGGCTTCCTGACCCACCGGCTCGGCGACCGCTTCGGTGGGCTGATGCTGCGCGACTCGATGCTGCGCCGCTGGCCCGCCCGCTCCGGCCGGCTGGCGCTCTACGGTCTGCTCCGGGCGCTGCTGGCCGAGACCGCCCAAGGCGAGCACCAGGCCCGCAGCGACCTGGCCGGCGCGCTGGACTCGATGGCCCGGACGCAGCGCAAACGCGGCCTCCGAGTGATCGTGTCGGACTTCCTCACTCCGGAGGACGGCGAGGTCGACAGCCGGATGGAGCCGTCCTGGGAGCGCGCGATGCGCAAGCTGACCGCCCAGCACCAGGTGCTCGCGGTCGAGATCGTCGACCCGCGCGAGCTGGAGCTGCCCAACATCGGTGTCGTCCTGATCGGCGACCCCGAGACCGGAGCGATCCGGGAGATCGACACCCGCAAGCAGCGGGTGCGCGAGGAGTACGCCGCGGCCGCCCTGGCGCAGCGCGAACGAACCAGAACCGCCCTGCGTAGGGTGGGAGCCGGACATCTGGTCCTGCGGACCGACCGTGACTGGGTCGCCGACACCGTGCGGTTCGTCCTCGCCTACAAGCGAATGGCGCCCCGCCTGCACCAACCGCCGAAGGGAGTGGCTCGCTGATGGAGTTCCTGTCTCCGGCCAGACTGTGGTTCCTGCTCATCATCCCGGTCGTCGTCATCGCGTACGTCCTGCTGCAGCGCCGGCGAGCGCAGTACGCGCTGCGCTTCACCAACATCGCGCTGCTCGACCGGGTCGCACCGCGCCGGCCGCAGTGGCGCCGGCACCTGGCCGTCGTACTGGCGCTGTTCGCCACGGCGTCGTGCGTGGTCGCGTTCGCGCAGCCCAAGGACGAGGTCAAGGTGCCGCGGGAGCGGGCCACCATCGTGGTCGCGATCGACGTCTCGCTGTCGATGATGGCCACCGACGTCGACCCGAACCGGCTGGAGGCGGCGAAGCGGTCGGCGAAGAACTTCGTCAACCAGCTGCCGTCGAAGTTCAACGTGTCGCTGGTGAACTTCGCCGGGACCGCGTCGATCATCGTGCCGCCGACCACCGACCGGGCCACCGTGCAGCGGTCGATCGACGGACTGGAGCTGGCCGAGTCGACCGCCACCGGCGAGGGCATCTTCACCTCGCTGCAGTCGCTCACCCAGGTGCCGCCGGACCCCGAGCACCCGAACGACCCGGCCCCGGCCCGGATCGTGCTGCTGTCCGACGGCAAGCGCACGGTCGGGCGAACGGCGCAGGAGGGCGCGCAGGCGGCGAAGGCGAAGAACACGCCCGTCTACACGATCACCTTCGGCACCGACTCGGGCTTCATCGAGATGGACGGCATCCGCCAGCGCGTTCCCCCGGACCGCGCCGAGCTGCGCAGCGTCGCCGAGATCACCGGTGGCGAGGCCTACACGGCCGAGTCCGCGGGTGAGCTGGAAGACGTCTACAAGGACATCGGTTCCTCGGTCGGCTACGACCAGGTCGACAAAGAGGTGACGTCCCGCTTCGCCGGCATCGCGATGCTGCTCACGCTCGCCTCGGCCGGCGCCTGCATCGCCCTGGCCTCCCGCTTCCCGTAGCCCCCCGCGACTGTCCAAGACCTACCCCCGCGACTGTCCAAGACCTACCCCGTGACTGTCCAAGACTTACCCCCGCGACCGGCGGGCTACCCCAGGTTCGTACAGGGGGTAACTCGCCGGTCACGGGGGTGAGTTGCGTTGTGGGGTCAGGTGCCGGAGATCAGGCGGGTGGCGAGGTCGGGGGAGAAGGTGCCTGCGGGGACGGTCGGGGCAGTGCCGCATGCGCCGTCGGAGTTGCCGGGGACCTTGATCCAGAGCAGCAGCTCGGCGCCGCCGCCGATCTGGGGTGAGCTGCCGAGCTTGCGGCCGGCCGGGTTGCACCACACGCCGCTCGACCCGTTGCCGTTGCGGCTGGTGTCGATGACGAACGGTTTCGCCGTACCGAGGCCGGTGCGCACGTTGTTCGCATAGGTGATCGACGCGCTGGTGGTGTAGTAGTTCGAGACGTTCACCGCGAAACCGCGGGCGTCGGCGATCCCCGCACCCTGCAGCCGTTGCGCCATCGTTGCGGCCGGCACCCATCCGGCGTTGCCGGCGTCCAGGTAGGCCCAGGTGTTCGGCGCGCGGTCCTTGAACTGCTGGGTGGCGAAGGCGAGCATGCCGTTGCGTTCGCTGATCTGCGCCGCGGTCATGCACTCGAAGTCACCCAGCGCGTCCGGTTCGAGCACGACCACGGCAGGCCGGGTGCCGATCGAGTCCGCGAAGGCCGAGATCCACGTCCGGTACGCCGCCGGCGACCCGGCACCGCCGCCCGAATGACCGCCACACGCGTCCCGGCCGGGCAGGTTGTAGGCGACCAGGATCGGCAGCTTGTCCGCGCTGTCGGCGGCCCCGACATAGGCGCCGACCATCGCGCCGATCGTCGTACCGGAGGGTGGGTTGCCGAACCACTTGGCCGTCGGCTTGCTGGCGATGTTGCTGTTGATGGTCGCGGCTCTGGAGTCGCTGCCGTTGTTGTTGACCCACGTCTTGGGGGTCGAGGTGGGATTGACGTAGAGGCCGCTGGTCAGGTCGACCGGACTGGCCAGCACCTTCGCAGGCGCCGCGCCGGCACCAGCAGCAGCGGCGGCGTGCGGCCAGGACCGCCGGGTCGAGGTGTCCGCGAAGGCGGTGATCCAGGCGAGGGCGGAGTTCCAGTTCACCGCGACCTCGTTGGTGGAGTACGAACCGGTGTGGTCGAGATAGCAGGTGGCCGGCGCGCATCCCTGAAGACCACGCAGTGCGACGGGGTCCTGCAGCCCCGAGTTCGGTCCACCGGCAAGCGATCCGGGAGCAGGTGCGGGCAGTGCGGGGTCCAGTGCCTTCGCCCAGAAGCGGTGGTGCTGGTTGTGGCTGGCGCGTTCGCCGTAGCCGGTGACATAAGACTGGTTGAGCGCGTTTCGCCCGAGCAGGTAGTCGAGTGATTCCAGCGCCGCCTCCCGGTACTTGCCGAGGTGGGTCAGGTCGTAAGCAGTTGCCATGATCATCGAGTTGTTGGCGACCGCGCTGTTCGATCCCCAGACGTACTTGCCATCGCTCGGCAGGTAGGGATTGGCATAACCCTGCGAGCGGAGATCGGCGACGTACTCGTCGGCCACCTTGCTGATCCGCAGCGTGAGCTTCAACCGCTCGAGCAGGGACAACCGCGACGTCGCCCTGGCCAGAGCGAGGTCGGCCAGGCCGCCCGTCTCCTGCCAGGAGAAGCCGTCCGCGGCCTTGAGTTGCGTCGTGATGGCTCGCTTGAACGACTGCTTGCCGGTGGTGGCGAAAAGCTCGGCTGCGGCCCAGGAGAACTCGTCGGTCACCTTGACGTCGTCGTACGCGCCACCGCCTTCTCCGCCGTCGGGTGCATAGATCGCGGGGTTCTGTAGTGCTGCCTTCCAGGCCTTGTCCGCCGCCGCCAGACATTGTGCGGCGAAGGCCTTGTCCCAGCGCGCATAGACCCGGGCGCAGCGGGCGCCGACCGCGGCGACGTTGAGGGTCGCGGCCGTCGACGGGGGATAGAGGTAGCGCTGCTGCGGATCCGCGGCCGGCTTGAGCGGCAGGCCGGTCCACTTCACGTCATGGATCTTGTGGTGCACCATCCCGGAGGGTCCCTGCATCCTCAGCAGGAAGTCGACCTGCCACTTCGCCTCGTCGAGAAGGTCCGGGATCTTGTTGCCTGCTTCGGGAATCCGCAGCGGCTGATCGCCGGACTGCTCGTACTGGTCGAGCAACTGCCACGCGGCCAGCGCGCCGTTGACGACGTACTTGCCGTGGTCGCCGGCGTCGTACCAGCCACCTTGTACGTCGAGGCTGTACGTGCACGTCCCCGGGAAGCAGGGGACCGAGACGTCACCCTTGTTCGGCGCGATGCCGACGTGACCGGCAAGCCGTGCTCGCTCGGCGCCGACGTACTGGGCCTCGATGGGGATACCGCTGCGGTTGTTGTAGAAGTAGGCGAGCGCGTCCTGGCGTAGTGAGCTGTAGAGGTCGTCGCTGATCGTGAACGGCTCGCTGAGCTGGTCGCCGACCGCGAGACGGTAGCCCTCGCCCGCACCGCGGTACCGGTCGAAGTCGATCAGCTGGACGTTCGTGCCGGACATCGCGTCGGCGCCGTGCGGCTTGGTCTTGCCGTGGGCAACGACACCGCTCGCGGCGTCGAGCAGTCGCCAGGACTGCGGCCGGGTCAGGTCGGTGACGTAGGTGGCCCGCTTCGGGCCGTTCTCGAGGTAGCCGAGCTGGTTCACGCGGACCGGGGACCCGAGGTCCCGGACCCCACCAGGTGGCACGACACCTCCGACGAGCGAGATGTTGTCCAGGCAGAGCGTGTACGGCTCAGCGCTGCCACCTGCCTGGAAGCTGACCTGAAGATGCTCCGCCGTGGCCGGCGAGTTGGCCGTGAAGGTGAACGTCTGCGGAGTGGTGGTGACGTTGACCGTCTTGTTCATCACCGTAGCCACCGGCTTCGAGGCGGTCTGGGCGACGGCCCGGAAGGTGGCCGCCCGGGTGGCCGAGGCGTCGAAACGCAGCGTGTAGGGCTGCCCGGCCTCCACCGGCATGTCGTCCTGGCCGATCATCGAGTCCCACACGTTCACCGTGCCGCCCGGAATCTGCGCGCACAGCCGCCCGTCGGCGACGGTCGGCGGAGTGTTCCCGCTGGTCCACCACGGAGTCTTGACTCCGCTGTCGAAGTCCCCGTTGAGCAGCCGCTCGTACGCCGGAGCGTCGGCCGCGGCGGCTGGTACGGCACTGGTCAGGGGAACGAGAAGGAAGACGCTCAGGCTGAGCGCCGAAAGCCTTCGGAATCTGGTCATTGCGGCTGCCTCCGGAGGGAAGTGCGCTGGGAGCGCTTTCACTTTCGGCCAACGAGTCAGCGGCGTCCCTGTGCATGCTGCCGACGGCCTCGCGGCGTGTCAAGACTGAAACACTCGGGAAATCTGCTCTTCACACCAGGCCCCGCGTGCCCTATGGTCGACCGGAAGCGCTCCCAGTTTTGAAACCCGAGCACCGCCCCTCAGTTCGATCGGGTTGACCGGCGCTGACTCAGCGGCGTCACCGTGGCCTCGGCGTCCGTAGTACTGGGAGCGCTTCCAATTTTGCTGGCCGGATCGGAAGGGTTTCATCATGCGAATCAGGAAAGCGCTTGCCGTCACCATGGGTGTGGCTCTGCTGGCGACAGGCTGCGGGGGCGGCGGTGAGGAGTCGGCGGACGGCAAGGTCACGCTGACGATCAAGACCTTCGGGCAGTTCGGGTACGACGAGCTGATCAAGGACTACGAGGCCTCGCATCCGGACATCCGGGTCAAGCAGGAGAACATCGCCAAACTCGCCGACTACACGCCCAAGCTGCAGCAGTGGCTGACCGCCGGCAGCGGCGCCGGTGACGTGGTCGCGCTGGAGGAGGGCATCCTGATCAAGCTGATGGGCAAGCCCGACCAGTTCGTCAACCTGCTCGACCAGGGCGCCGGCGAGCTGAAGGGCAACTTCCTGGACTGGAAGTGGCAGCAGGCTCTGACGTCGGACGGCAAGAAGCTGGTCGGCCTCGGTACCGACATCGGTGCCCAGGGCATGTGTTACCGCACCGACCTGTTCGCCAAGGCGGGTCTGCCGACCGATCGGGCCGCGGTCGGGGCGCTCTGGCCGACCTGGGACGGATACCTTGCCACCGGCAAGAAGTTCGTTGCCGCCGGCACTGGTTCGAGCTTCTTCGACACCGCGGGTGGGGTGTACCAGAACATCCTGATGCAGCAGGGCGACCAGACCTACTTCGACCGCTCGAACGAACTGATCGTGGACAGCAATCCCGGCGTCCGGGCCGCGTGGGACCGGTCGGTCGAGATGGTCGGAGCCGGGCTGTCCGGCAAGCTGCAGATGTGGAGCCCGGCCTGGAACGCGGGCTTCAAGAAGGGCACCTTCGCCACCATCCCGTGCCCGGCCTGGATGCTCGGCATCATCAAGGACCAGGCCGGTCCGGAGAACGCGGGCAAGTGGGACGTCGCCCGGGTGCCCGGTGAGGGCGCGGTGCGGGGCGGATCGTTCCTCGCCGTACCGGCGCAGAGCAAGCACCCGAAGGAGGCCGCCGAGCTCGCCAAGTTCCTGACCGGCCCGGCCGGTCAGACCGCGGCGTTCAAGGCCAAGAACAACTTCCCGTCGTCACCGCAGGCCATCGACGACCCGGCCGTGTCGGGGGCCGTCAACGCCTATTTCAACAACGCGCCGGTCGGCAAGATCTTCGGAGAGTCGGCCAAGCAACTGAAGCCGGTCTACCTCGGTCCTGACAACCAGGTGGTCGGGGACGGCATCGGCGACGCCCTCACCGCCGTCGAGCAGGGCAAGCTCCAGCCCGACCAGGCCTGGTCCAAGGCGCTCGCCGACGCCAAGCGGGCAGTCGACAAGTGAGCAGCCGCACGTCTGTCGCAAGCACGCCTCCACCCGCCGTTGACGCGGCGGGTGGAGGCAGAAGGAAGGCGGCGAGGGCGGCCGGGAGTGGCGGGGGTGGCCGGCGCGGTCGAGCGACGGTCACGCCGGGCGCTTCCTGGCGCAACCGCCTCGACCTGCACGGCTCGCCGTACTTCTTCATCACGCCGTTCTTCGTGCTGTTCGCGTTGTTCGGCCTGTTCCCGCTGGTCTACACGGCGTGGGTCTCGCTGCGGGCCTGGGATCTCACGGGGGATGCCGGGTTCGTCGGGCTGAGGAACTACTCGCGGCTGGCCGGCGATCCGGACTTCTGGAACGCGATGGTGAACACGCTCGGACTGTTCGTGCTGTCGACCGTGCCGCAGTTGTGTTTCGCGCTGATCATCGCGGGCCTGCTGAACCGGCCGGTCCGCGCGCTGATGCTGTTCCGGCTGGGCGTGCTGGCGCCGATCGTCACCTCGGTGGCGGCGGTCGCGATCGTCTTCGGTCAGCTCTACGGCCGCGACACCGGGATGATCAACGGGCTGCTCGGCCTGATCGACGTCGGCCCGATCGACTGGCAGGCGGGCAAGGCGTCGTCCTGGATCGCCGTGTCCAGCATGGTGAACTGGCGCTGGACGGGGTACAACGCGTTGATCTACCTGGCCGCGATCCAGGCGATCCCGCGCGACCTGTACGAGGCGGCGGAGCTGGACGGGGCCGGCCCGGTCCGCCAGTTCCGTTCGATCACCGTGCCGCTGATCCGGCCGGCCCTGATCTTCACCGTGGTGATGTCGGTGATCGGCGGCATGCAGCTGTTCACCGAGCCGCTGCTGTTCGGCCAGGGCGACATCTCCGGCGGCAGTCTGCGGCAGTTCCAGACCATCGCGATGTACATGTTCGAGCAGAGTTTCCAGAACTTCGACTACGGCTACGGTTCGGCGATCGCGTGGGCGATCTTCCTGCTCACCGTCCTGGTCGGCGTCGCGAACGCGCTGATCGCCCGGCGCTGGAAGGGTGGCACCCAATGAGACGGCGTACGCACGGGAACACTCTCGTCTACCTCACCCTGCTGGTCAGCCTGGTGCTGTCGGTCTTCCCGCTCTACTGGCTCTTCGTGGTGGCCACCCGCTCCAACGACGTGGTCGGCCAGATGCCGCCGCCGCTGGTCCCGGGCGGCAACCTCGGCGACAACGTCGCGCGGTTGTTCGGCGCCGCGGAGGCGCACTTCGCCCGCGGTCTGGTGAACTCGATGATCGCGTCGGTCGCGGTCACCGTCTCGGTCGTCTTCTTCTCCTCGCTGGCCGGGTTCGCCTTCGCCAAGCTGCGGTTCCGGGGGCGCAACGCGCTGCTGATCGCGGTCCTGGCGACGATGATGGTGCCGGTCCAGATGGGCATCGTGCCGCTCTACATGGTGATGGTGAAGCTCGGCTGGCAGAACCAGTTGCAGGCGGTGATCGTGCCGTTCCTGGTCTCCGCCTTCGGGGTCTTCCTGATGCGCCAGTACGCCGAACGCGCGATTCCCGACGAGCTGATCGAGGCCGCGCGCCTGGACGGCTGCACCACCTTCGGGTTGTTCGTCCGGGTGGTCGCGCCCGCCTTGCGTCCGGGCGCCGCCGTACTGGGGTTGTTCACGTTCATGAGCACCTGGAACGAGTTCCTCTGGCCGCTCGCGATCCTGGAGGCGGACAACCCGACCGTCCAGTTCTCGCTCAGCCAGCTCGCGACGCAGTACTACACCGACTACACCCTGATGTTCTCCGGCACGCTGATCGCGACGGTGCCGTTGCTGCTCGTCTTCATCCTGTTCGGCCGCCAGATCATCGGCGGCATCATGGACGGCGCGGTGCGCTCGTGACCCGGGCGGTGCGCGGATGACCGGGATAGGGTTTCGGCCAGGCGAGGCGAAGGAGAACCAGCAGGTGGCGACGCAGACACCGAAGCGGCAGCCGACCCTCGACGAGGTCGCCGAGCGGGCGGGAGTTTCGCGATCGGCCGCGTCGCGGGCGATCAACAACGCACCGCACGTCAGCCGGGCCAAACGCGAGGCCGTCCAGCGCGCGATCGCCGACCTCGGCTACGTGCCGAACGCGACGGCCCGGGCACTGGCGACCCAGCAGGCCGGCGCGGTCGTGCTGGCGATCTCGGGGGAGGACCCGGCGATGTTCGCGGACCCGTTCTTCGCCGAGGTGGTGATCGGGATCAACTCCGTGCTGGAGGAGACCGAGCTGGAGCTGATGCTGTCGCTGGCGACCTCGTCGCGTGGTCAGGCGCGACTGGAACAACTGCTGCGGACCCGGCAGGCGGACGGCGTGATGCTGATGTCCCTGCACGGCGACGACCCGCTGGCGGAGCTGGCCGCCAACGCGTCGGTACCGGTCGTCTTCGGCGGTCGCCCGCTGAGCTTCGAACCCCGGTACTACGTGGACTCGGACAACCGCGGGGGAGCGCGACTCGCGACCGAACACCTGGTCGCGGCCGGGCGCCGCAAGATCGCCACCATCACCGGACGCCTGGACGAGGGCGCCGGAACGGCAAGGCTGCAAGGCTTTCAGGACGCGCTGGCCGTGGCGGGCCTCGACAACAGCCTGGTCGACCACGGCGACTTCAGCGAGGAGGGTGGCAGTCTCGCGATGGCCCGGTTGCTGGAGCGTGTCCCCGACCTCGACGGTGTCTTCGTCGCCTCCGACCAGATGGCCATCGGTGCCCTGAGGGTGCTTGCCCGCGCCGGCCGGTCGGTACCGGCCGATGTCGCGATCGTCGGCTTCAACGACATCACCGGCGCCCGTCACACCGACCCGCCGCTGACGACGATCAATCAACCGATTCACGCTCTGGGCCGGGAGATGGCCCGGATGCTGTTGTCGCTGCTGGCCGGTGACCAGCCCAGCCCGTTGATCCTGCCCACCCGGCTGGTGGTTCGTTCCTCTGTGTGAGCAGGGGGATTTGCGGACCGGCCGGTTCAGGATTGCGACACGACGGTGATGTGTTTGACACGGCGAGGTTGCTGGTGTCCGAGGGGTCGGTGGTGCAGTATGGGTCTCGCCGTCGGGGATCGACGGAAGGTTCGAGAACGCTGGGGAAGGCGCAGCTCGAGCACAGGAGGTCCCGGTGGCGACGACTCGTGGCGTTCTTTACGTCCACACCGTGCCGTCAGCGTTGTGCCCTCATGTCGAGTGGGCAGCGGGCGGCATCTTAGGCGTGCCCGTAAAACTCGACTGGACGCCGCAGCCCGCGGCACAGGGCACATATCGGGCGGAGCTGTCGTGGCAGGCCGAGGCCGGTACCGCGGCCAAGCTCGCGTCGGCGCTGCGCGGCTGGCAGAAGTTGCGCTTCGAGGTGACCGAGGAACCGAGCAACGGGGTCGAGGGCGAGCGTTACTCCTTCACCCCGACCCTCGGCGTCTTCCACGCGACCACCGGCGTCCACGGCGACATCATGGTGCCCGAGGAACGGCTGAAGGCAGCGATGCTGAAGGCCGCCAGTGGCGAGGCCGACCTGACCGAGGAGGTCGAGCGTTTGCTCGGCCGGCCCTGGGACGACGAACTCGAACCCTTCCGGTACGCCGGTGACGGCGCGCCGGTCCGCTGGCTGCACCAGGTGGTCTGAGCAGATCCTGAGAACTTCAGAAGAAAGCCAAGAAACAGAAGACTTCCTGGCGTTTTTCGATGATGCTGTGACTCAGACGTCCCACCGAGGTGGGAGAAGTCGTGGCCGCTGGGGCCACCGGGTGTCGGGACACCCCCGGTTGTCGACAACAGCGGCCGCACCACGTGAAAGGGCGCGGACCTCACGGTCCGCGCCCTTTTCCCTTGCCCTCCGTCGAACTACTGGCCGTAGCCCTTGGCGGTCCAGCTCAGCGCGCCGAGCGAACCACCCTTGATGTCCGTGCCGATCCGGTCGGCCTGGTTGGCGTCGAAGAAGACCGACGCGGCACCGGCCGGGGTGATACCGAGCAGCGACCGCCCGTTGAGGTGCGCCCCGCAGTAGCCACTGGTGAGGCTGCTGAACCCGGCCCAGCCGGTCTGCAGCACGGTCGAGCCGATCGTGGTCGGAGTCGCGTGGTTGACCCGCCACTCCTTCAGTTCACCGTTGGTCTTCGTGCCGATCAGTACGTCGACCTTGGCGCTGCCGGTGCCCTCGGTGCGTTCGTAGGTCAGCGTCTTGACCGAGTCCCAGCCGGTGGTCTTCAGGGTCTTCGGCGCGGACACCACGTACTTACCGGACGTGTAGCTGACGGTGTAGCGATAGAGAGAGGTGCCGGCGACGCGGTACAGGTAGGTGCCGTTGGCGAGGATCCGTGTGCCGGCGAAGCCCGAGGCCATCCGGGTGGCGGTGTTCTGGGTCATCTTCCAGACGCCGTTGGTGCGCTGGCCACGACGCTCCAGGTCGTACAGGTAGCCGTCGGTCGGGTGGGTCGCCAGTTCGCTGCTCATGAACATGTCCGTGTCGCCGGCCGCACCGAGCTGCTGCCAGGCGGTCGGCACCCAGGCCAGCTTGTCGCCCGGGTACGCCGTGACGCTCGTCTTCCGGGCGTTGTAGCCGTAGGACAGCCGCTGGCCGTCGGAGCGGTAGGCGGTGGTGTAGGCCGAGCAGTCCACCGGGACGTCGCTGAGCGCCGCGTTTGCGGGCAGTGCGGTCAGGGTGGTGCCGACGACGGCGAGAGCGAGTACTCCGGTCGCGGCGGCAAGAGTTTTGCGCATGGGCGGTGGTTCCTCCGTGAGTTCAGATGAAAGCTCGCCAGTATCGACGCAGGCGACCGCGCGTGCGGTTCCCTCCAGCGGCGTTTCGGTCGCTCGGCCGACTACAGCGGGATGTTGCCATGGCGGCCGCGGACGCGGCCACCCGCCTCGGCGGTGGCGATCGCGGCGGCCAGCGCCGAACGCGTTCCGGCCGGCTCGACGATCTCGTCGACGACGCCGATCTCGCGGGCACGTTCGATGCCGCCGGCAATCTTCTCGTGCTCGGCGGCGAGCTCGGCCTCCACCTGCGGCCGCAGGTCCGGCTCCACCTCGGCCAGCCGCCGGCGGTGCAGGACGCGGATCGCGGCGACGGCACCCATCACGGCCACCTCGGCGCGCGGCCAGGCGAACACCCGGGTCGCGCCGAGCGACCGCGCGTTCATCGCGATGTAGGCGCCGCCGTAGGTCTTGCGGGTCACCAGCGTCACCCGCGGTACGACGGACTCCGCGAAGGCGTGCAGCAGCTTGGCGCCACGCCGTACGACGCCGTCCCACTCCTGCCCGACCCCCGGCAGGTACCCCGGTACGTCGACCAGCACCACCATCGGTACGCCGAACGCGTCGCACATCCGGACGAAGCGCGCTGCCTTCTCCGCCGACAGCGCGTCAAGGCAGCCGCCGAGCCGCAGCGGGTTGTTCGCGATCACGCCCACGGTCCGGCCACCGAGCCGGCCGAGCGTGGTGACGATGTTCGGTGCCCAGCGCTGGTGCAGCTCGACACCCGACTCCTCGTCGAGCACACCGCCGACCAGCGGGTGGACGTCGTATGCGCGCTTGGCCGACTCCGGCAGCAGCCCGGACAGATCGGTGTCGGAGACGTCACCGGACACCGAGCCCTGGTTCGCGAAGAGATCGGCGAGCCGGCGGGCCTTCTCGATCGCCGCCTCCTCGGAGTCGGTGGTGATGTGCACGACGCCGGACCGCCGGCCGTGCGGCTCGGGACCGCCGAGCCGCAGCATGTCGACGTCTTCCCCGGTGACCGAGCGGACCACGTCCGGACCGGTGACGAAGATCCGTCCCTCCGGGCCGAGCACGACGATGTCGGTCAACGCCGGCCCGTACGCCGCTCCGCCCGCCGCCGGGCCGAGCACCACCGAGATCTGCGGGATCTTGCCGGACGCCTGGGTCATCTCGTAGAAGATCTTGCCGACCGCGTGCAGGCTGAGCACGCCCTCGGCCAGCCGCGCGCCGCCTGAGTGCCACAAACCGACGATCGGCAACTCCTCCTCGCGCGCCACCTGGTACGCCCGGACCACGACCTCGCAGCCCTGGTCGCCCATCGCGCCACCCATCACGGTCGCGTCGGAGCAGAAGGCGATCACCTTCGCCCCCGCGATCGTGCCGCGGGCGGCGAGCATCCCGGACAGGTCGTCGGGCGTGATCAGCTCGAGCGTGCCGGGGTCGAACAGGGCGGTGAGCCGGGAGACCGGGTTGCGGGGGTCCTCGTCGCGCGGCAGCTTGGCCGGTTTCACGGGGGCGGTGGTCATGGGCGTCTCCCGGTCAGAGGGGGTGCGGCGGAAAGGTGGGCCGGCGGTGCTCCCCGGCCCACCTCGAGATCAGAACGACTGACAGCGTCAGAACGACTGGAAGGCGAGTGCGACGTTGTGCCCGCCGAAGCCGAAGGAGTTGTTCAGCGCCGCGATGTCCCCGTCGGCCAGCTTGCGCGGCTCGGTCGCGATGTCGAGCTGGACGCCGTCGTCGACCTTGTCCAGGTTGATGGTCGGCGGCACGATCCGGTGGTGCAGGGCGAGCACGGTGGCGATCGACTCGACCGCTCCGGCCGCACCCAGCAGGTGACCGACCATCGACTTCGGCGCGGTCGCCACGGCGTTGTCGGCCGCCTTGCCGAGTGCCTTGCGGATGGCCACCGCCTCGGCGACGTCGCCGGCCGGGGTGGAGGTGGCGTGCGCGTTGATGTGCACGATGTCACCGGCGACCAGATCGCCCTCGCGCAGCGCCTGCAGCATCGCCCGCTCGGCACCCGAACCGGTCGGGTCCGGCTGGACGATGTCGTGGCCGTCGGCGGTGATACCGGCCCCGGCGAACTCGGCGTAGATCTTCGCGCCGCGGGCGACCGCGTGCTCGTAGGACTCCAGCACCAGCACGCCGGCACCTTCGCCGAGCAGGAAGCCGTCACGGTCGGCGTCCCACGGACGGGAGGCGCGCTCGGGGTCGTCGTTGCGCTTGCTGAGCGCCATCATCTGGCCGAAGGCGGCCAGCGGCAGCGCGGTGATCGAGCCCTCGGCGCCACCGGCGACGACGATGTCGGCGCGGCCGAGCCGGATCTGGTCGGCGGCCAGCGAGATCGCCTCGTTGCTCGACGCGCAGGCCGAGACCGGGGTCTGGACACCGGCCAGGGCACCCAGCTCGAGGCCGACGTTGGCGGCGGCCGAGTTCGGCATCAGCATCGGGATCGCCAGCGGGGAGACCCGGCGCGCGCCCTTCTGCAACAGGTCGTAGTTGGCCAGCGTGGTGAGCAGGCCTCCGATCCCGGTGGCGATCGCCACGCCGAGCCGCGTCTTGTCCAGCTCGACGTCGGCCAGACCGGAGTCGGCCCAGGCCTCCCGGGCGGCGACGACGGCGAACTGCGCGTTGCGGTCCAGCCGGCGGGCCTTGACCCGCTCGATGACCTCGGTCGGTTCGACGGCGGCGGGAGCGGCGATCTTGACCGGCAGCTCCTCGACCCAGTCCGCGGTGAGCAGCTTCGCGCCGGACTTGCCGGCCAGCAGCGCCTCCCAGGTGCTGGCGACGTCGCCCCCGACCGGGGTCGTCGCTCCGAGCCCGGTGATCACGACTCGGGTCTTCGACATGGTTACCTCATCCTTCGGCGTAGCGAGTGGTTGAAGCCAGGGGAGGCCGGTACGTCGTACCGGCGGTGCGGCCGGCAGCGGCGGCTCACCGGACCTCGCGATCCGGTGAGCCCGCCACTGCTGCCAGCACGATCGAATCCCAGCGGGAGTCGGTCAGCCGTTCTGCGCGCGCTCGATGAACGCGACGGCGTCACCGACGGTCTTCAGGTTCTTGACCTCGTCGTCGGGGATCTTGACGCTGAACTTCTCCTCGGCGGCCACCACGACCTCGACCATGGAGAGCGAGTCGACGTCGAGGTCGTCGGTGAAGGACTTGTCCAGCTGGACGTCCTCGACCGGGATGCCGGCGATCTCGTTGACGATCTCGGCGAGGTCGGAGCGGATCTCTTCGGTGCTGGCCATCAGTGTGTTTCCCTTTCGAAATGTGTGCATAACTAGCCGAACCGGCCACTTGAGCCGTTCCGGACAACCGGGGGTTCCGTTACGGAAGGCGGATCACCTGGGCGGCGAAGGTCAGGCCCGCGCCGAAGCCGATGATCAGAGCGAGATCCCCGCTGGTCGCCTCACCACTCTCGCGCAGAGTGGCGATCGCGAGCGGGATCGACGCGGCCGAGGTGTTGCCCTGCCGCTCGATGTCGCGGGCCACCTTGACGCTGTCGGGCAGTTTCAGGGTCCGGCGCATCGCGTCGGTGATCCGCATGTTCGCCTGGTGCGGGATGAACAGGTCGAGGTCCTCGGACTTCACCCCGGCCACGTCCAGCGCCTGCTGGGCGGTCTTGGCCATCTCGAAGGACGCCCAGCGGAAGACCGGGTTGCCGTCCATGGTGAGGTTCGGCCACTGGTAGCTGCCGTGCGCCTCCTTCCAGGACTCCTTCTGGCTGATCACCAGGTGCTGGGTGCCGTCGGAGCCCCAGACGACCGGGCCGATCCCCGCTTGCTCGGAGGGCCCGACCACGGCCGCGCCGGCGCCGTCGGCGAAGATGAACGCGGTGCCGCGGTCGGTCCGGTCGGTGATGTCGCTGAGCCGCTCGACCCCGACCACCAGCACGTACTTCGCGCTGCCGCCGCGGACCATGTCATTGGCCAGCGCGATGCCGTAGCAGAAGCCGGCGCAGGCGGCGGAGACGTCGAAGGCGGCAGCGGTGGGGGCGCCGACCGCGACGGCGACCTGGGTCGCGATCGCGGGGGTCTGGTAGAGGTGCGTGACGGTCGCGACGATGACGCAGCCGATCTGGGCCGGGTCGATGCCGGCGTCGGCCAGCGCCTCCTTGGCCGAGTGCGTCGACATCATCAGCACGGTCTCGTCGTCCTCGGCCCAGCGCCGTTCCTTGATCCCCGAGCGGGTCTGGATCCACTCGTCACTGGAGTCGATCTGCTCCAGGATCTCGGAGTTCGGCACCACCCGGCGGGGGCGGTACGAGCCGAGGCCCAGGACCGCGGAGTGCGCCGCAGGGATCGATTCTGTGATCTGTCCGGGCATGTCAGCTCACTCCACTAGGGTGCAGCCGGAGCAGCGGCTGCCCTGGGGCGACCGGGTCGCCCTCTTCCACCAGCCACTCGACCACGCTGCCGCCGTGCGGCGCGCGGACCTCGACCTCGTCGCGCAGGCTCTTCACGATCGCGACCACCTCGCCGGTCTCGACCGTGTCACCCGGCTCGCGGGCGATCTGGCCCTCGCGGGTGAACGTGCCCTTCATCGGTGCCACCAGCAGCCGCCAGGTCGGCGAGGCGTTGATGTCCGACGGGCTGCCGTGCTTGTCCACGAACGCGCGGGCGTCGTCGAGCTGGTCCGGCGTCTTGAGCGCGAACACCTCGACACCCTTCAGCGCGCGCCGGGCGATCCCGGTCAGGGTGCCGGCCGGGGTCATCTCCAGGATGCCGGTGACCTGCAGGTCGGCCATCGTCTGCATGCACAGGTCCCAGCGGACCGGTGAGTTGACCTGCTGGACCAGCCGGCGCAGGACGTCGCGGCCGTCGTGCACGATCTGACCGTCACGGTTCGAGATCAGCCGGGTGCGGGGATCGTGCGTGGTGATCGAGCGGGCGTAGCCGCCGAGCGTCTGGACGGCCGGCTCCATGTGCCTGGTGTGGAAAGCGCCGGCCACCGACAGCGGGATCAGCCGGGTCTTGGCCGGCGGGTCGGCCTGCAAAGCGGCAAGCTCCTCGACGGTGCCGGCGGCGACGATCTGGCCGGGGCCGTTGTCGTTGGCGGCGGTCAGTCCGTACTGCTCCAGCTTGGCCAGGATCTCTTCGCGGTCTCCCCCGAGCACCGCGGTCATCGAGGTCGGAGTCAGCGCGGACGCGGCGGCCATCGCCTTGCCCCGCTCACGCACCAGCACCATCGCCTGCTCGCCGGTGATCACGCCGGCGCCGACGGCGGCCGCGATCTCGCCGACGCTGTGGCCGGCCAGCGCGCCGATCTTCTCGAAGGCGTCACCGGGGTGCGGGAACAGCGCCAGCGCGGACAGCATGCTGGCCGCGACCAGCAGCGGCTGCGCGATCGCGGTGTCGCGGATGGTCTCCGCGTCGGCCTTGGTGCCGTAGTGGGCGAGGTCGAGGCCGGCGACCGCGGACAGCCAGTTCAGCCGGTTCTCGAAGACTGGGTCCGCCAGCCACGGCTCGAGGAATCCTGGGGTCTGAGCGCCCTGTCCGGGCGCGGCGATGACGAGCACGATGACAACTCTCCCTGAGTACCGCGGTCCGTGGTGCGCCAAGCAGCACGAATTCTACCCGCAGGACTTTGGAGGGTTCCTACAAAAGCGACGATCCCGGCCCCGGATTGAGCAGGCGCCCGAGGGCCAGTGCGACACCGAGCGTGAAAGCGTCGCGGGGATTCGACGGCGAGTAGCCCGTGAGATCGCCCACACGCTTCAACCTGTACCGGACGGTATTGGCGTGGATGAACATCGCCCGGGCCGTCGCCTCGATCGAGCCACCCGAGTCCAGGTAGGCCGTGACGGTGTCGAGCAGCACTCCGTCGCCCATCGTGAGCGGACCGTAGACGTCGGTGGCCAGTTGACGACGGGCATGGCCGTCGCCGGACAGCGATCGCTCGGGCAGAAGTTCATCCGCTTGAACCGGTCGCGGGGCCCCTGGCCAGGCCGGGGCGGCGCGCAGTCCGGCGACCGCCGCGCGGGCACTGGTGACGGCCGACATCAGGTCCTTCACCACCGGCCCGACGACGATCGGACCGGGCCCGAACCAGCCGCTCAGCTTTTGTACGATCTCGACAGGTTTGCTCGTACCACCGAGTACCACCACCAGCCGGTCGCCCTGCATCGCGCACAGGGCGTCGGCACCGGCCTCACGAGCCGCGTGCCGGACGGCGTCGGCCACGTTGGCGCTGCCGGACTCCGTCTCGAGGGCCCGCCCGACCACCACGGCGACCTCCGAAGAGGTGCCGCCCGTCGTGCTGGTGCCGGTCCAGCCGAGGGCGGAGGCGCGGGACCGGACGGACTCGTCGGCCTCACCGCGGATCACCGAGTCGACCACGAGCGCTTCCAGCCGGGCGTCCCAGGCGCCGCGCATCTCGGCGGCCTGGGCGTAGATGGTGGCGGCGGCGAACGCGACCTCCCGCGCATAGCGCTGCATCGACTCCCGCACCGCCGGTACGTCGTCGGCCGGCAACAGGTCGCCGATGGTGTGCTCGATCATCTCGATCGTGGTCCGGAGCAGGTCCACGGTCTGGTGCAGCGAGATCACCCGGGTGAACTCGCGCGGCGCCGAGCCGAACATCCGGGTCGGCATCGACGCGTGCACCTCGGGATCGCGGAACCAGTCGACGAACGCCGTGATCCCGGACTGGGCGACCAGGCCGATCCAGGAGCGGTCCTGCGCGGACAGCTGGCCGAACCAGGGCAGCTTCTCGTCCATCGCGGCGGTCGCGGCCGTCGCGAGCGCGCCGGTCGCGGCCTGCAGACGCTCCGCCCTTGCCTCGTGCGCCTTGAGTTCCCGCTTGGTCACCACGTTCCGACCTTACAGAGGGTGGCGACGCCGACGGCCGGTTGCTTACTGCAGGAGGAACGGAAGCTTCGCGAACCGCTCGGCCATCCGGCGGTGAGTGGCGTTGTCAGGATGCAGCTGATCGGGGAGCGGGAGTTCGGCGAAGTCCGCCTCGCCGTACAGGTCGCGGCCGTCGAGGTAGCTGAGGTTCGGGTCGGTTTTCGCCCTGGCCTCGGTGATGGCTGCCAGCTCCTGCCGGATCCAGTTGAGAGTGAGCTTGCCCGGCTGGCCGGGATCGCCGGTGGCACGGAACTGCACCTTGCCGTCACTGAAGTCCGGTACGCCGGGACCGGGGGTGTCCTCGTGGATCGGGCAGTGGATGGACGAGATGACCAGCAGCGGCGTGGTCGGGTGACCGTCGCGGATGGTGTCCAGGAAACCGTGCACGGCCGGACCGAACGCGCGTTGGTGCAACAGGTCGAGGTTGACCAGGTTGATGCCGAGTTTGACGCTGATCAGGTCGGCGGGCAGGTCGCGCATCGTGCGGGCCGTGAACGGATCCAGCAGCGCGCCCCCGCCGAAGCCGAGGTTGGTCAGCTCGACGCCGGCCTGGGCCGCGGCCAGTGCCACCCAGGTCTGGGTGGGGCTGTCGGCGTTGGAGCCGTGGCTGATCGAGCTGCCGTGGTGCAGCCAGAGCTTGCGCTGCCGTCCGGTGACCTGCTCGACCGGCGCGTCGGTGCGCAGGGCAACCAGCTCGGTGCGCTCGCGATGCGGGAGCCAGATCTCCACGTCCTTGGCGCCCGGCCGGAGGCCGGTGAAGCCGACGGTGGCCGGCCGGCCCGGGACGAAGTCGGTCGAACCGTTCATCAGGTCGATGGTCAGGACGTTGCCGCCGGACGCGGTGGCTTGTGCCGTGAGCCGGCCGTCGACGAGCAGGTCGTACACGCCGTCGGCGCCCGCCGGCGCACCGGCGTACAGGACCTTGGTGGGGAGTACGTCGAGCTCGATCGCGGTGGCGGCCGTGCGGAAGGCGATCCGTACGCCGGACGGTTGCGCCTCGGCCATCGCGAGCTGGCCGTCGCTGGTCTGGGCGCGGGCCCAGGCAGGCAGACGATGCGGCAGTACGCCGTTCGAAGTGGTCTCCAGTTCGACCGCTCCTCGGACGAGTCGCTGGTCGATCGGGGTGGTTGTCCATGAAGTCATAGGTAGTATCCTAGAGGTACTAGGCAAACAAGTTTCCGAGGAGCCCGATGCCACGCGTGGGAATCACCGCCGACCGACTGACCCGGGCGGCGGCCGAGCTGGCCGACGAGATCGGCTTCGGCAACGTCACGGTCTCCGCCCTGGCCCGCCAGTTCGGGGTGAAGGACGCGAGCCTCTACTCGCACATCAAGAACGCTCGCGACCTGCGGGCCAGAGTCGCCGCTTTCGCCCTGACCGAGCTGGCCGACCTGGTGGCCGCCGCCATGGCCGGCCGGGCGGGCAAGGACGCGCTCCTCGCCTTCGCCAACTCCTACCGCGACTACGCCAAACAGCACCCCGGCCGGTACGCCGCCATGCAGCAGGACCTGGACGCCGACGGCCCGGCCGCCGCTCCCGCTCGCCGTCACGCCGACCTGACCCGCTCGATCCTGCACGCCTACGAGTTGTCGCCGAA
This sequence comes from Kribbella sp. CA-293567, assembly GCF_027627575.1. Classification (NCBI taxonomy): domain Bacteria; kingdom Bacillati; phylum Actinomycetota; class Actinomycetes; order Propionibacteriales; family Kribbellaceae; genus Kribbella; species Kribbella sp. CA-293567. The sequence goes on along the minus strand of NZ_CP114065.1, from coordinate 5,079,567 downwards.
CGCCCAGATCGACGCTATCCGCCTGCTCGGCGCCACCATGCACGGCTACATCACTCTCGAACTGACCGGCTCCTTCCGCCACACCCCTCGTTCCGCCGACGTCTCCTGGTCCGCGGCCCTCGCCGCGCTCCACACGACCCTCGCCAACTGGCCGGAGTGAGCAGAGCCGGGTTGTCGGTGGGACGCGGCATGATGGGGGGATGAGTGATCGGGCGGGTGTCGAGGCCGCGGTGGAGGCCTTGCGGAAGATCGGGTACTTCCTCGAGCGGGAGCGCCAGCCGACCCATCGGGTGAAGGCGTACCGGCGTGCGGCGGACACGATCGAGGCATTGCCGGCAGCCGAGGTGCGGGCCCGCCGCCGGGCCGGGACGCTGACCGAACTGGCGGGCATCGGGCCGAAGACCGAGGCCGTCATCGTCGAGGCGATGGACGGCGAGACCCCGTCGTACCTGGTGAAGCTGGAGGCGGCGGTCGAGGAGCTGACCGAGGCCGGTGCGGGAACGGCGCTGCGGGCCGAGCTGAAGGCCGATCTGCACCTGCACTCGGACTGGTCGGACGGCGGCAGCCCGATCGAGGAGATGGCGCGGACGGCGGCCGCGCTGGGACATCAGTACATTGCGCTCACCGACCACTCGCCGCGGCTGACGGTCGCCAACGGGCTGTCCCGCGAGCGGCGGCTGCAGCAACTGGACGTCGTCGCGGAGTTGAACAAGAAGCTCGCCGACGAACTCCACGGGTTCACGATCCTGAACGGGATCGAGGTCGACATCCTGGACGACGGCTCGCTCGACTGCGACGTGGAGATCCTCGCCCGCCTCGACGTGGTGGTGGCCAGCGTGCACTCCAAGCTCCGGATGGAGTCCGAGGCGATGACCGAGCGGATGGTGCGCGCGATCGCCAACCCGCACGTCGACGTACTCGGGCACTGCACCGGGCGCCTGATCACCGGCGGCCGCGGCACCCGGCCGGAGTCGCAGTTCGACGCCGAGGTCGTGTTCGAGGCCTGCCGGCAGTTCGGGACCGCGGTCGAGATCAACTCCCGCCCCGAACGCCTCGACCCACCTCGCCGGCTGCTCTCCCTGGCGGCGGAGACCGGCTGCGTCTTCTCCATCGACACCGACGCCCACGCGCCCGGCCAGCTCGACTGGCAGATCTACGGCTGCGAACGAGCCGAGGAGTGCGAGGTCCCCGCGGACCGGGTGATCAACACCTGGTCGTCCGAAGCCCTCCGCGAGTGGACCGCCTCCTGATCCCCTCGGAACGGCCGCCGGCTGCCGGCCGGCGAAGGGCCGAGGCGATACTCGGAGGATGAGCAATCTGGAGCGGGACCCGGCCGAAGACGTCTGCGGTGGCGAAGGTGCCGAGACTCCGGTGCTGGAACTGCTGGAGGCTCGTGAGGTCGTGCTCGGGCGGACGACCAAGGTCCGGCGGTTGCTGCCGAGCAAGAACCGGCGGATGGTCGGCGCCTGGTGTTTCGTCGACCACTACGGGCCGGACGACCTGAGCGCCTGCGTCGACTCGTACGACGGACCGGGGGAGCGCGGCATGCTGGTGCCGCCGCATCCGCACATCGGCCTGCAGACGGTGAGCTGGTTGTTCGAGGGCGAGATCGAGCATCGCGACAGTGCCGGGTCGCACGCGATGGTTCGGCCGGGTGAGCTCAACATCATGACCGCCGGCAACGGCATCGCGCACTCCGAGGTCTCGCTGCCCGACGGTCCGCCGACGCTGCACGGCGCCCAGCTCTGGGTCGCGCTGCCCGACTCGCACCGGACGTCGGTAGCTCCGCACTTCACCACGTACGCCGAGCTGCCGACGCTCGACCTCGACGGCGCCCGCGCCACCGTCATGATCGGCACCGTCGCCGGCGTCACCTCACCGGCCGAGTCGTACACGCCCCTGGTCGGCGCCGACCTCCAGCTCGACGCCGGCCGGACCATCACCCTCCCGCTCACCCCAGCCTTCGAGTACGCCGTACTGGTGGTCGCCGGATCCCTCACCCTCGGCGGCCAGACCACCGGCTTCGGGCAGATGCTCTACCTCGGTGCCGGCCGCGAGTCCATCGACCTCAGCTCCGCGGACGGCACCCGCTTCCTCCTGCTGGGCGGCGAGCCGTTCGAGGAATCACTCGTCATGTGGTGGAACTTCATTGGCCGCACCCACGAGGAGGTCGTTGCCGCTCGCAACGACTAGATGGCGTCGATCGCTGCCGCCGGCACGAACTGCTTCCCCACCGTCCCCGGCTACGACGGCGATCCCCTTCCCGCGCCGTCTCTGCCCGGCACCAGGCTGAAACCCCGCCCGCGCTCCCGCTAGCCCCGGACGTACAGCACGCCAACCGCGCCGGCGGTAATACGCCCAGGTCAGCACCAGCAGCGCCGGTCCCCACAGGTTCAGCGGCGCGTAGCAGCTGATCATCAGCACCGCCGCGGCGTCGCTGGAGAACGGCAGGAACTCGCCGGTGAAGACGTCCCGGAAGCCGTAGGTCCAGATCGCGATCAGCGACAGCGCGCCCAGCGTCGCGGGCACGATCGCGGCGTACGGCGCGACCCGACGCCCACCCAGCCAAGGGATCCAGCGCGGCACCACTTCGCCCCACGGCTTCACGAGACCGAACGCGGTCAACGCGACCGCCTCGGCGAACAAGCTCAGGCAAACGACGTACAGCGACTCACCGAAGCCCTGCAACTGCAACGGCCGGCCTTGCTCGTCGACCATGCCCATCGACGATCCGGCCACCAGCCCCAGTCGCCAGAGGCCCGACGGCAAGGTCAGCAGTGGAATCAGATGCGCCAGCCGGTAGGCCCACGGCGGTACGGGATGCTCGGTCATGGCATCGAGCATCCCGCCGTACGGCGTACTGGGTCCTCACCCGGCCAGGGGATTCAACTCCCTCGCCGGAGGGGTCAGTCGCGGGCGTCCGCGTGGCGGCGGATCCAGGGAGCCAGGAAGTACAGCACCACGGCGAAGGCCACGGTGACGATCGCGAGTCCACCGAAGTACGACGTGTCCGACGCGCCTTCGGTCGCCTGGACCAACTGGGCCGTGATCGCCTGGCCGGCCGCCGGAGCCAGGAACCACAGCGCCATCATCTGGCTGTTGAACGCCTTCGGGGCCAGCAAGGTCGTCGCGGCCAGGCCGACGGGGGAGAGGAACAACTCGCCGAGGGTCTGGATGACGTAGACGACGACCAGCCACAGCGGCGACGCCAGAGCCTCACCGGCGACCGAAGAAGCCAGCGCCATCACCGCGAACGAGAGGCCCGCGAGCAGCAGGCCGGTCGCGAACTTCTGCCCGATGCTCGGCCCGCGATCACCGAGCCTGATCCAGATCACCGCGAAGACCGGTGCCAGCACGATGATGCTGAACGGGTTGACCGACGCGAAGAACTCCGGCGTGATGCCGACCCCGAACACGCTCAGCTCGGTCCGCTGGGCGGCGAAGGTGGTGAGCGTGGTCGCGGCCTGCTCGAAGACCATGAAGAACAGCATCGCGGCGATGAACAGCGGGATGTACGCGCGCACCCGGCGACGCTCGACCGGCGTCACCAGCGGGCTGCGCAGCAGCATGGTGAAGTACGCGATCGGCGCCAGGAAGCACAGGTAGGAGATCGCGTCGACGACCGGCTTCGGGCCGATCCCGCCGGACGCCCAGGCCGACAGGGCGAAGACGACGGCCAGCACGGCGAGGACGGCGACGGTGATCTTGACCATCGCCGGCCGGTCCTCGGCGGTGAGCGGGTTCGGCGGGGTGTCGCCGCGGCCCTGCAGCGTCCGCCGGCCGAGCACGTAGGCGATCAAAGCCAGCGTCATCCCCACCGCGGCGGCGGCGAAGGCGACGTGGAAGCCGAACTCGCGGCGCAGGAAGCCGACCACGAACGGCGCGCTGAACGAACCGATGTTGATGCCCATGTAGAAGATCGAGAACGCCGAGTCGCGGCGGGTGTCGTCCTTCTCGTACAGGTTGCCGACCATCGTCGACACGTTCGGCTTCAGCAGACCGGTGCCGAGGGCAACCAGCGCGATGCCGGCGTAGGCCAGGCCGTCGGCCGGGATCGCCAGCGCGAGGTGGCCGGCCACGATCACGCTGCCGCCGTACAGGACGGTCCGGCGGGCACCGACGACCCGGTCGGCGAACCAGCCGCCGAGCACGGAGAGCAGGTAGACCGACGCGCCGTAGATCGAGACGACCGCCTCGCCGAGCGACTGGCCGAGCCCCAGACCGTGCGCCTGGTCGGTCAGGTACAGCAACAGGATCGCGCGCATCCCGTAGTAGCTGAACCGCTCCCACAGTTCGGTCGTGAAAAGCGTCATCAACCCCCGCGGGTGCCCGAAGAACTGCTTCTCCCCGACCGCCTGCTGTTGCGTTCCCGACACGCTCGGCTACTCCCTGTCACTCGAAAAGGTTCCACCCGACCGTAGTCGGTTGCTCATCGCAACGATCACCCGGGGGACCGTCCGTCCTCCGGCACAACGCGAAGAGCCGCCCGACCGGGAGGGTCGGACGGCTCATCGGGTGTTGCTGGGTGCAGGCTAGGCGCCGGCGCCTTCCTGCTTGACTCCGGCCACCGCGGTCGGGTCGTCGATCCGGTACTTGCGGGCCGCCTCGGCGGCGACCTCGCGCTTCACGTCACCGCGCTTGGCCAGGATCTCCAGCGTGGCGACGACGATGGACTCGGCGTCGACGTGGAAGTGGCGGCGGGCGGCGGCGCGGGTGTCGGCCAGGCCCCAGCCGTCGGTGCCCAGCGACGTGTAGTCGTTCGGCACCCAGCGGGAGATCTGGTCCTGCACCGCGCGCATGAAGTCGCTGACCGCGACGACGGGGCCCTTGGTGTCCTTCAGCTGCTTGGTGACGAACGGGACCTTCTCGTCCTCGTCCGGGTGCAGCAGGTTGTACTCCTCCGCCGCGATCGCGTCGCGCCGCAGTTCGTTCCACGACGTCACCGACCAGATGTCGGCGGCGACCGAGTACTCCTCGGCGAGGATCTTCTGCGCCTTGCGGATCCACGGCAGCGCGACACCCGAGCCGAGCAGCTGCACGCGCGGTACGTCGTCGCCCGAGGCCGTCTGGTACTCCTCGAAGCGGTACATGCCCTTGAGCAGGGCCGCGACGTCGAGATCCTTCGGCTCGGCCGGCTGCGCGACCGGCTCGTTGTAGACGGTGAGGTAGTAGAAGACGTCCTCCCCATACGGATACTGGACGGCGTGTTCCCCTGGTTTGTAGCCGTACATCCGGCGCAGGCCGTCCTTGACGATGTGCGCGACCTCGTAGGCGAACGCGGGGTCGTAGTGCACGGCCGCCGGGTTCGACGATGCGAGCAGCGGCGAGTGACCGTCGGCGTGCTGCAGACCCTCACCGGTCAGCGTCGTGCGGCCCGCGGTGGCGCCGACCACGAAGCCGCGGCCGAGCTGGTCGCCGAGCGCCCAGAGCTGGTCGCCGGTGCGCTGGAACCCGAACATCGAGTAGAAGATGTAGAACGGGATCATCGGCTCGCCGTGCGTGGCGTACGCCGTACCGGCCGCGATCATCGAGCCCATCGCGCCGGCCTCGGAGATGCCCTCGTGCAGCAGCTGGCCCTTGTCCGACTCCTTGTAGGCCAGCAGCAGCGCGCGGTCGACCGCCTCGTACTGCTGCCCGTGCGGCGAGTAGATCTTCGCCGTCGGGAACATCGAGTCCATCCCGAAGGTGCGGTACTCGTCGGGGGCGATCGGCACGATCCGGTGCCCGATCTCCGGGTCCTTCATCAGGTCGCGGAAGAGCCGGACGAGCGCCTGGGTGGTCGCCACCGGCGTCTTGTCGCTGCCCTTGCTCAGTGGCTTGTAGACGTCGTCACCAGGCAGCTTCAGCGTCTTCGGCTTGACCCGCCGCTCGGGCAGGAAGCCACCGAGCTGCGAGCGCCGCTCCATCATGTACTGGTACTCCGGCGAGTCCTTGCCGGGGTGGAAGTACGGCGGGTTGTAGGCGTCCTCGAGGTCCTTGTCCTCGATCGGCAGGTAGAGCCGGTCGCGGAAGGTCTTCAGGTCGCCGGAGGTGAGCTTCTTCATCTGGTGGGTCGCGTTGCGGCCCTCCAGCGAGTCGATCGTCCAGCCCTTGACCGTCTGGGCCAGGATGACGGTCGGCTGCCCGACGTGCTCCTTGGCGCTCTTGAAGGCCGCGTAGACCTTGCGGTAGTCGTGCCCACCGCGGGGGAGCTTGCGCAGGTCCTCGTCGGACAGGTTCTTGACCATCTGGGTGAGCCGCTGGTCACCGCCGAAGAAGTTGTTCCGGATGTACTCGCCGGACTCGACGGCGTACGTCTGGAACTGGCCGTCCGGGGTGGTGTTCATCTTGTTCACCAGCGCGCCGTCGTGGTCCTGCGCCAGCAGCGCGTCCCACTCGCGGCCCCAGACCACCTTGATGACGTTCCAGCCGGCGCCGCGGAAGAACGCCTCCAGCTCCTGGATCACCTTGCCGTTGCCGCGGACGGGACCGTCCAGCTGCTGCAGGTTGCAGTTGATCACGAAGGTGAGGTTGTCGAGCTCCTCGCGGGCGGCCAGGCCGATCGCGCCGAGCGACTCCGGCTCACCCATCTCGCCGTCACCGAGGAACGTCCAGACGTGCTGGTCGGAGGTGTCCTTGATGCCGCGGTGGTGCAGGTACCGGTTGAAGCGCGCCTGGTAGATCGAGTCCAGCGCGGCCAGACCCATGGAGACCGTCGGGTACTCCCAGAAGTCCGGCATCAGCCGCGGGTGCGGGTACGACGACAGGCCCTGGTGCGGGCCGCGGGAGACCTCCTGGCGGAAGCCGTCCAGTTGGTCGGTGGTCAACCGGCCTTCGAGGAAGGCCCGGGCGTACATGCCGGGGGAGGCGTGGCCCTGGATGAAGACCTGGTCGCCCCCACCGGGCGCGTCCTTGCCCCGGAAGAAGTGGTTGAAGCCGACCTCGTACAGGCTGGCCGCCGACTGGTAGGTGGCGATGTGGCCGCCGACCTCCAGGCCCTTGCGGTTGGCCTTGCTCACCATCACCGCGGCGTTCCACCGGATGAAGGCCCGGATCCGCCGCTCGATGTGCTCGTCACCGGGGAACCACGGCTCGCGCTCGGGCGGGATCGAGTTGATGTAGTCCGTGCTCCGCAGCGCGGGCACACCGACCTGGCGCTCCCGGGCTCGCTCGATCAGCTTGAGCATCAGGTAGCGCGCTCGCGCCTTGCCGCGTTCGTCCAGCACCGCGTCGAGCGACTCGACCCATTCCCGAGTCTCGTCGGGGTCGATGTCGGGGAGCTGGGTGGGCATCCCCTCGGTGATGATGGCTGGTGGTTCGTGTCCGGAAGCCACGGGTGTCCTGCCTGTCTGTCTAGTCGGTACTACTCCAGTGCTGAGTTGTCGGAGCACTGGTAATCCTGTCACCTGACCGGAATGCGTTCTACTTCGCATCCACAACCTCGCCCGATCTCGCCTGATTCGGCCGGTTCCACCGGACACGCGACCTGTCCGGCATGCGGATACCGGACACGTCACGGAACCCTCGTGCATACTTGCGCGACGCGGTAGGCCACGATGGACTACTGCTACTGACGCCTACCCCCGGCTACCGGGGACGACGGAGGAGGACACGTGAGCGCGACCGCGGACCACGCGGACGGCAAGAGCGGCGAGCCGAACATGGCGAGCCGGCTCGGCTTCGAGAGCGGCACGGTCGTGCTGGAGCTCGGCTACGACGACGACTGTGACGACGCCTTCCGCGACGCCATCGTGGAACTGACCGGCGAGGAGTTCACCGGCGACGATCCGGACGACGCGGTGGACGTCGTCCTGCTCTGGTTCCGTGACGACGACGGAGACCTGGTCGACGCCCTGTTCGAGACCCTGACCGATCTGAAGGCCGGCGGCGCCGTCTGGCTGATGACGCCCAAGGTGGGTCGCGAGGGCTATGTCGACGCGGCCGACGTCGCCGAGGCGGCACCGACCGCGGGAATGTCGACCACCAGCAGCCTGAGCGTCACCGACGACTGGTCGGCGACGAAGTTGGTGCTGCCGAAGTCGCCCAAGGTCAGACGGTGAGCTTGGCGGCAGGAACAGGTCGGTGACTGGCGTCGTCCCCAGGGTCGGCAGCCAGGCACCGGACTTCTCCGCGCGTAACCAGCACGGCGAGCAGGTCCGGCTCTCGCAGTACCGGGACCGGCGGGACGTGGTGCTGGTGTTCTACCCGTATGCCTTCAGCAGGGTGTGCACGAGTGAACTCGGCGCGCTCCGCGACCGGCCCGAACTGCTGGCCGGCGCGGAGTTCGTGGGGATCTCCTGCGACCCGATGTTCACCCTGCGCGCGTACTCCGAGGCGGAGCGGCTCGAGTTCGGGCTGCTCAGCGACTTCTGGCCGCACGGCCGGATCGCGTCGGCGTACGGGGTGTTCGACGCCGAACGCGGCTGCGCGCTGCGCGGTACGTTCGTGATCGACCGGGCCGGGATCGTGCGCTGGTCGGTGGTCAACGCCGTTCCGGAGGCCCGGGACCCGGACGCGTACGCCGAGGCCCTGGCAGGTCTTCGGCCCGATCTCGGATAGACTCCTCGCTCCGCCTTCCCGAGGCGGCAAGAGGGCGCTTAGCTCAGCGGTAGAGCGCTTCCCTTACAAGGAAGATGTCGGGGGTTCGATCCCCTCAGCGCCCACCTCCCACCCCTCGACGGCGACCGGTTCGCCCGTCGGCACAGGCCGGTTCGCCGCCCGTCCGCGACACGCTGGAACGGCTCGCGAATTTCTTTACAGTCAGCTGCCGGATCTGCTTCGGCCAGGTCACATTTCGGCTGGTAAGGTTCCCGTTCGTCGGTAGGTCGATGACGCACCGGGGCCGTCCGGTCACCGTCGTCTTCGTGCGGCCGGCAACGGGGCAATCTGTCGATGTCAGCGAGACGGGCCTGCCCTGAGCCCGGCTCCGTCCAGTGGGGGAGGCGTGTGTCCGTGGGTCCCCGACTGGGCTCTGTCACCTCCGCCGCCCGCCGGTCGCGTAGTACGGGGCTGATGCGATGAGGAACGGTATGGACCGGCCGGCGATCAGTATCGGACCCGCGCTGATGATCCCGGCGGGCTATCCGCGCGATCTGCCCAGCGCGCTGCTGCGCGCCGCCCGCGACTTCGGGACGGCGGGCGTCGTCGAGATCGGCCCCGACGGCCGCGAGACCCGGCTGGACTTCCCGACACTGCTGGAGCTCGCCGCGCGCATCCTCGCCGGGCTGCGCGCGAACGGCGTACGGGCGGGTGATCCCGCGGTCGTGCACTGCACCGAGCCGGTGGGGTTCTTCGCCGCGTTCTGGGCCTGCACGCTGGGCGGCATCCGCCCGCTGCTGATGTCGCCGTCGCCGGAGGGGGACACCACCGAGGAGGGCCGCGAGCGGCTCCGCAAGGTCACCGACCTGCTCGGCTGGACGGTGCTGATCGGGCGGCCCTCCGATCTGCCCAACGACCTCGGCCTGCCGGTTCTCGATCCGGACGCGCTGGCCGGCCACGAGCCGACCACGGAGTTCCACCGGCCCGCCGCCGACGACGTCGCGGTCCTGATGATGACGTCGGGATCCAGCACCGGTACGCCGAAGATCATCCAGCTCACGCATCGCGGACTGGTCGAGTTCGCCGCCGGTACGCCGGCCATGCTGCCGGTCCGCCCGGGGCAGACGACGCTCAACTGGTTGCCGCTGGACCACAGCGGCTCGTTCCTGCTCTACCACCTGCTCCCGGTCTTCACCGGCTGCACCAACATCCATGTGGCCACCGACTGGGTGCTGGCCGACCCGCTGCGCTGGCTCGACCTGATGGACCAGCACCGGGTGAACCACTCCTGGGCGCCGAACTTCGGCTACCGCCTGGCCGGCGCGGCCATCGCCGGTGAGCCCGACCGGCACTGGGACCTGTCGGCCCTGCGCAGCCTGGTGAGCGGCGGCGAGCAGATCACCGTGCCGGTGGTGAGCGAGTTCCTGCGCCTGACGAACCGGTTCGGCGTCGTACCCGAGACCTTCGTCGCGGCCTGGGGGATGACCGAGACGGTCACCGGCATCACCTTCGGGCGACCGGGCCTCACGCCCAACGTGCACCGCGTACGGGTTTCGCAGACCGGTGTCGTCGAGTGGGTCGACCAACGAACCACCACCGGCAAGGTCGCCGTCGCCCGCCCGGGCAAGGGACGCACCGACGCGCCCGGCGTACTGAGCCTGGTGTCGGTGGGAGCACCCGCCCCCGGAGCGACCGTGCGGATCGTCGGCCCGAACGGCGCAGTACTGCCGGAGGGCCGGATCGGGCAGCTGCAGATCGCCTCCGCCCGGGTCACGCCGGGATATCTGGGGAATCCAGAGGCCGACAAGGCCGCCTTCCCTGCCGGGAACTGGCCGGCGCGGAAGTGGCTGGCGACCGGCGACCAGGGCTTCATCTCCGGCGGGCAGGTGGTGATCACCGGCCGCGACAGCGAGCGGATCATCCTCAACGGACAGACCTACTACGCGCACGAGCTCGAGGCAGTCGCCGCCACCGCGCCGGGCGCCGTACCCGGACTGGTAGCCGCCTGCGGCGTCGCCGACGCCGCCCTGGGCACCGAACGCCTCCTGGTCTTCTACGCGCTCACGTCGGACGCCGCCGAAGGCGTCGACGAAGCAATCCGCTCCGCCCTCCGCGGCCGCCTCGGCCTGGACGCTCGCGTGGTCGGCGTACCGCGCCGCCATTTCCCCACCACCCCCGGCGGCAAGATCCTCCGCCCCCTCCTCAAACAACGCTGGCTCGACAACACCCTCGAAACAGCCCCCGGCCCGTACGCGACACCCCCCTCCCCGTACGGCGACCCCGTCCGCCCCGGCACCTTCGCGGCCCGCACCCCGAACTTCGAAGAAGACGCCAGCGAACAAACCACCGAACTCCCGATCGTCCGCCTCGCCTGGCGCCGAAACCTCCAAGACTCCATCCCCCACCCGCCTTCGCGCCCGACCCTGGGCGCAAACCGCCCAGCGGGCCCGCTGGGTGGTCCTGCGGAGTCCGAGCCTGGGTCGGATGCGCTGGGTGGTGCTGCGGAGTCCGAGGCTGGTGCGGGTGCGCTGGGTGGTGCTGCGGAGTCTGATGCGCTGGCTCGGCCTGAGGTAAATGGGCCGGCAGAGTCCGCTGAGCCTGGGGTAGATGCGTTGGGCGGTGCTGCCGAGTCCGAGTCCGAGTCAGATGCGCCTGCCCAACCTGCGGCAGATGCGTTGGCGGCTGCCGCCACGTCCGATGCGGGTACGTCCGCTTCTGAGCCTAAGTCGGAAGCGCTTACCAAGCCTGCCGAGTCGAATGCGCTGGCCAGTCCTGCGAACTCCGAGCCTGCCGGGTCGGCTCGTGCTGATGCTGCGGATCCTGTGCCTGCTGGTGCTGCGGAGTTCAAGCCCGCTGCGTCGGCCGGTGCTGCTAAGCCCGAGTCGGATGCTCCCGCCGTTCCGACTGAGACCCAGCCAGACGCGTCGCCCGTTCCTGCTGCGCCTAAGCCAGACGCGCCAACCGACGACTCCAAGCCGACTACGGAGCCGCAATCCAGCGAGATCGCACCGCCAGCTGACGAGAACCCGCTCTCCGGCGAGAGCGCTCTGCCTGTTGACGAGAAGCCGCTGTCGGGCGAGAGCGCCCTGCCTGTTGACGAGAAGCCGCTGTCCGGCGAGAGCGCTCTGCCTGTTGACGAGAAGCCGCTGTCCGGTCAGAGCGCGTCGCCAGTTGACGAGAAGTCGCAGCCAAGCGACAGCAAGCCGCCGCTTGGCGAGAAGCCGATCTCCGGTCAGAAGTCAGCCGCGCCGACGGCCAGCAAGCAGCTCCCCGCCGAGCCCCGCACCAACCCCGTGGACACCACCGCCGTTGAAGCCGCTGCCCTGGACGTCGCCGAGCCGGCCACAGGCGAGCAAGCTGCAACCGACCTGACCGCCGCTCCCGAAGCGTCCGAGAAGCAAACCACTGCCGCCTCGCAGGCAGCCGACGAGGTCGACGAACCGTCGGTCGACGAGAAAGCCTCCGCCGAGCCAGAGTCCGCCGCACCGACCGCCGAGAAGCAGCCCGCGACCCCGCAGGCAACCACCTCGCCGACAATCACCGACCCGCAGCCCGCCGACGCACCGCAGGCCGCGGTACCGCCGGCCGACGAACTCACCGCATTGTCGGTCAACGACAACTCGGCCGAGCCAGAGATCGCCGCGCCTACCGCCGACGAGCAGCCCGCGCCTACCGCCGATGAACTGCCCGCGGCTACGTCCGGCGAACAGCCCGCGGCTCCGCAGGCCAGCACCTCGCCGTCTGCAGACGAGACGACTCCGGTGGACGAAGACGCCGCCGCCGAGACCCACGCCGCATCAGCCAGCGGCGAGACACCCGCCGCAGCGGCGACCGCCGAGACACCGGCCATGTCGGCGACGGCGACCGCCGAAACATCCGCCGTGTCGGCGACCGCCGAAACATCCGCCGTGTCGGCGACCGCCGAAACACCCGCCGCATCGGCCAGCAGCGAGACATCCGCGGCGTCGGTCACCGGCAAGGCAGCTGCCGTGTTGGCGATCGCCGAGACACCGGCCGCATCAGCCAGCGGCGAGACATCCGCGGCGTCGACCAGCGCCGAGACACCTGCCGTCCCGGCGACCGGCACCTCGATCGCCGCCGAGGCACCCGTCGCATCGGCGACCGCCGATATGCCTGCCGCGCCGACGCACGACGACTTCACCGCAGATGAGTCGACCGCGGCCAGCGCGCCGGCCGGTGACAGTCCGGGCGAGAAGCTGGCAACCGCCGTACCGCTCGACGACGAACAACCAACCACACAGCTGCCCGCCACGGCGTCGATTGTGGACGGCGACGCGCCCGCCGACTCGGTTGACGCGGCGTCCGCCAGTAAGACGCCTGCCGCTGACGATGAGGTCGCCGGCAAGTCTCCTCTTGCGGCCAGTGACAGCGAGCCGACCGCCGACGAGCCGACTGCGGACGACCCGGCTGTCGACGTACCGGTTGATGACGAACATGCTATCGACCGGCCGCCCGCCACCGACTCTGCTGAGGACGATGAAGCGTCCGCCGGGCCGGCTGCTGACGCGGTGGCTTCGAGTACTGCACCTGCTGTACACGGCGACGCGGGTGACAAGCCTGCTGATGCGAAAGATGTTGCCGATCCGATCGCCGACGAGACGGTTGCCGACGTACCGGTTGGTGTCGGTGGTGCCGACGAGTCGGCTGCGGCGTCTGCTGAAGACGAAGACGTCCCCGCCGGGTCAGTTGACGCGGCGGTCGCCAGTACTGAGCCTGCCGCTGATGACGAGGCAGGCGATAAGTCTGTTGATGGTGGCGAATCGCCGACGGAGAAGTCGGCTGACGATGTACCAGTTGATGACGAGCACGCCTCCGAGGAAAAGGCCGCTGCAGACGGAGACGTGCCAGCCGCGGCGGTTGCCGACGGGGCGTCCGCTGGTACGGCGTCTGTCGTCAAGGGGCAGGTTGACGATCAACCTGATGCCGACGACGATTCCGCTACGGAGAAGTCGGCTGCTGAGGCGCACGACAACGAGCGCAATGAATCTGTTGTCGCGGTTGATGATGACGAGCCGGCTGCGGAAACAGCAGTTCTCGAGGTACCGGCTAGTGGCGAGCATGTCGAGGACGAGTCGTCCGCCGCGGAGTCTGCTGTTGATGACGACGCGCAGTCGGTTGCCGGCGCGACGGATGGTGGCGAGCAAACGTCCAGCGAATCTGTTGGTGCGACCGACGATGATGAGCAGACTGCCGCGAAGCTGACCGCCGGCGTACCGGCTGATGAAAGCGCCAGCGACCAGCCGTCCCTTGCCGATCAGGGCGAGTCCGCCAAGGTGTTTGCTGAGCAGTCTGCTGTTGAGCTTGATCAAGAGACGCCTCAATTGCCTGCCGTTCGGCTACGCGACGAGGCGCCTGCAGATGAGGCTGAGGAGTCCGCTGGCGAGGTAGCGGCTGCAGAGGTTGAGGACGAGTCTGCTGAGCAACCCGACGCCGCAGCGATTGTTGCCAAGGGCAACCAGCTCACAAACGACCCGAAGACAAAGCCTGTCGCACCAGTAGTGCGGGTGGTCGAGGACCCAACCGCGAACGAGCAGCAACCAGCTGCGAAGAAAGCACCAGCAGCCGCGCGGGCGGGCGGGGAGAAGAAGCAGAAGCCTGCGAAGTCGGTCGTTGTCGAGCCGGTGGCTGTGGTCGGACTTGCTGGGCGGTTCCCAGGTGCGGCGTCGGTCGACGAGTTCTGGGAAAACCTGCTCGGGGGTGTGGAGAGCGTTCGGCGGTTCTCCGACGAGGAACTGCGGGAGGCCGGGGGCGGCGAGGCGTTCGGCGAGGAAGAGCTGGTCGCTGTCAGCGGGGCGCTGGACGACGTCGAGTTGTTCGATGCCGCGTTCTTCGGGCTCAGTGATCGTGAGGCTGAGCTGACCGATCCCGCGCAGCGGCTTTTCCTGCAGGTTTGCCAGCAGGCTCTCGAGCACGGCGGGTACGCCGGTGCGACCGGGCGGATCGGCATCTTCGCCGGGTCCGGCATGAACCTCTACACCCAGCACAACACGCCGCCGGACTACCTCGCCACGCGCGTCGCCTACCGCCTCGGACTGACCGGGCCCGCGATCGGCGTACAGGCTGCGTGGTCTTCCTCGCTGGTCGCGGTTCACCTTGCCTGTCAGGCGTTGCGCAGCGGCGATGCCGACCTCGCGCTCGCGGGCGCCGCCGCCGTACACGTGCCTCAGGCAACGGCCTATCACGCCAGCGCGCGCTCGATCCTGTCGCCGACCGGTCACATCCGTGCCTTCGACGCGTACGCCGACGGCACCGTGGGCGGCAACGGTGTCGCGGCCGTGCTGCTCAAGCGGCTCGACCAGGCGATCGCCGACGGCGACACCGTGTACGCCGTGATCAAGGGCTCCGCGGTCACCAACGACGGCGGTCCCGCGGGGCAGGTCGAGTTGGTCGAACGCGCGCTGGAGAAGGCCGGCGTACCGGCCGAATCGCTCAGCTATGTCGAGGCCAACGCGACCGGTACGGCGGCCGACGACGCCATCGAGTTCCGCGCTCTGAGCAGCGCATTGCGCAAGCACACCGACCGGGTCGCGTTCTGCACGATCGGTTCGGTCAAGCCCAACATCGGCCATCTCGACAGCGCCGCGGGGATGGCCGGGCTGATCAAGACCGTGCTGATGCTGCAGCACCGCACGCTCGTCCCGACGATCAACTACCGCAAGCCCAACCCTGAGCTCGGCGCCGCCGGCAGCCCGTTCGTGATCGGTACCGAGGTCCGCGACTGGGAAGCCGGTACGCCGTTGCGCGCCGGCGTCAGCGCGCTCGATGCCAAGGGCACCAGTGCGCACGTGATCCTGGAAGAGGCGCCGCGGCAGATCCGGCGCGGCGAGGACGGCCCGGTCGTACTGCCGATCTCGGCGCCGGACCCAGCCGCGCTCGCCGACCTGGCCGAGCTGTTCCGCGTCGAGCTCGAGGACGGTACCGGTCAGCGCCTGATCGACATCGCCGGTACGGCGGCGATCGGCCGCCCGGCGCATCGGCATCGCATCGCCGTCGCGGGTTCCTCCGAGACGGAGCTGGCCGAGGCGCTGGAGGCTGCGGTCACCGCCGAGGTACCGCGCGGAGGACCGGGCCCGCTCGGCTTCGCGTTCACCGGCCAGGGCGCGGCCCGCCGCGGGATGGCTGCCGGTCTGGCGGTCCGGTTCCCGGTGTTCCGTGCCGTGCTCGACGAGTGCGACAAGGTCTACGAGGAGGAGTTCGGCGGCAGCCTGCTCGAACTGCTCCTGACACCGGCCGGTTCCGACGGCGTCTGGCCGACGGAGACCGCGCAGCCTGCGTTGTTCGCGTTCGAGTTGGCGCTCGCGCGGCTGTGGCAGTCGTTCGGAGTACAGCCTGCGTTGGTGGTTGGGCACAGCGTCGGTGAGTACGCCGCTCTGTGCGTGGCCGGCGCGTTGTCCTTGGCCGACGGCGTGAAACTGACCGCGCAGCGCGGAGTACTGATGCAGCGTGGGACCGCGCCGGGCGCGATGGTCGCCGTCCGGGCGGATGCCGACCGGGTCCGCGAACTGGCCCAGACGCCGGGCGTGGAGATTGCCGCCGGCAACGGTCCGCAGTCCTTCGTGCTGACCGGGTCCGAGGTGATCGTCGGGCAACTGGCCGAGCAACTCGACCGGCTGGAGCTGAAGTGGCAGCGGCTGGACGTCGACCGCGCCTTCCACAGCTCGCTGGTCGATCCGATCCTGGCCGACTTCGCGAAGATCGTTGCCGGGATCAAGCTCAAGCCGCTGCGGATGCCGATGGTGTCGAGCTGGTCGGGGGAGTTGCTGGAGAGCGGCACTGCGCTCGCCGGCGACTATCTGGTCGGGCAGTTGCGCCAGCCGGTGTTGTTCGGTGACGCCGTCGAGGCGCTGACGGCGGCCGGCTGCAGGCGCTTCCTGGAGCTCGGGCCGGACGCGGTACTGAGTCCGGCCGGCCGACGGATCGCGCCGAACAGCACCTGGATCCCGACCCAGCGCCTCGGGCAGGACCCGGTCCTGGCGACGATGAACGGCCTGGCCGAGCTGTACGAGCAGGGCACCGAGATCGTCTGGGCGAAGGTCTACCCCGAGAGCGGCCGGGTGCCGCTGCCGACGTACCCGTTCCGTCGCGTGCACCACCCGGTCGACGCCTCGGGACGGCCGGTCACGCTCCCACAGCCGCCGGCGGTCGAGGAGCGTTCGATCGAGCGAAGCGGGGCGGCGCTCAAGCGCATCCCACTCGACCCACCGGCGTCGAACGGCGTCGTGGTGCCGTCGGTCGAGGAGATCGAGACGCACGACCTGTCGCCGTTCGCGATCCCGGCCGACGACGACCGCCGCGCCCCGGCGGTGGAGCCGATCGCGGTGGAGCCGATCGCAGTAGAGCCGGCCGTCAAGTCGGGTACTGCGGAGCGGGATGCCGCCGAGTCGGGTGTCGCCAAGGTGGGTGCTGCGGAGGCGGATGTCGTCGAGCCGGGTACTGCGGAGGCGGATGCCGTCGAGCCGGGTACTGCGGAGCGGGATGCCGCCGAGTTGGGCGTCGCCGAGGTGGGTGCTGCGGAGCGCGATGCGGGCGAGCCGGATGGCGCCATGCGGGGTGCTGCCGGGGCGGTTGGCGCCAAGTTCGGCGTCGCCAAGACGGGTATCGCGAAGCGCGATGCGGCCGAGTTGCGCATCGCCGAGGTGGGTGCTGCAGAGCGCGGTGCGGGCGAGCCGGATGCTGTCATGCGGGGTGCTGCCGGGGCGGGTGCCGCCAAGTTCGGTGTCGCCAAGACGGGTATCGCGGAGGGTGATGCGGCCGAAGCGGATGCTGTCATGCGGGGTGCTGCCGGGGCGGTTGCCGCCAAGGTTGGTAGCGCCAAGGTGGATAGGGCTGGGCGGGAAGCTGCCAGGCCGGGGGTTGCTGCGTCGGGTGCCGGCGAGCTGTTGTTGGCGAACGCCTACGTGCGGATGTTGCCGGATGCCGTCCAGACACGATCTGGCGCTCTCGCCACGCCTGCGGTTGAGGCGGCGGCTCCGGTTGGTCCCGCGCCTGAATTCGACCGCGAACCATCAGTTCCGGCCTCCCGAGTCGTAGCCGGGTCTGAAGCTGAACCCGCTGCCGAAACCGACGCCACGCCTCCAGCCGACGCAGTTGGAGCCGACGCCGCGACGACGCTTGAAGCCGACGCCGCGTCCACGTCTGGAGCCGACTCCGCGCCTGCAGCCGAGACCACGTCCCAAGCCGACGTCGCGCCTGCAACTGCAGCCGCGACCACGCTGAAAGCCGACGCCGCGTCCACGCCTGAAGCCGACTCCACGCCTGCAGTTGCCGCCGCACCTGCAGCCGCGACCGCCAGCCCGTCTGCAGCCGCGACCGCCACCGCGTCTGAAGCAGAAACCCCGGTCTCCGCGGCTGACCTCTATCGCCAGTCCCTCGAGGTCGTGCTCGATCTGACCGGCGAACAGCTCGGCCTCGACCCGTACGACCTGACCGTGGACCACACGTTCGTCGAGCTCGGCGCGGACTCGTTGTCGATGCTGCGGGTGGTTGAGGAGGTCGGGCAGCGGTTCCAGGTCGAGTTGGCGGTCAGCGAACTCTTCGACGAACTGAACACCCCGCACAAACTCGCCTCGGCAGTTGCCTCGCGCAACCAGCCGGGGGACGACGAGGTCGACCCGCTCGACCTGCTCCGCGCGGCAGGCGAGCCGCCCAGGACGGTCGAGAACGCCGACCCACGCGCGGCGCTGGCTGTGCTTGGTTCGGGTCTGGCCGAGCTGGCGGCGAAGGTTGATGCCGCGGCCGCCGCGACGAGCGAGGCGGAGCTGCCTGGTTCGGGGATGGCCGCGTTGATGTCGCAGCAGTTGCGGGTCGCCGGGCAGTTGGTCGACGGCGTCACCAGGCTGATGCACGAGCAGCTCGCTCTGCTGAACGAGACCGCGCGGAAGCTCGACCGCACCCCGGTACAGCCGGTTCCGGCCGCCAAGCAACCGCGCGAGGAAGACAAGGCCGAGGCCGAGAAAGTCAAGCGGGTCAGGGATCTGGCGTACTGGCAGTCCATCCTCGACGGCGCCCAGCCGCTCGTCCTCCCGACCGACCGCCCTCGTCCGGCCGGCGACGACGTCATCGCGACCGTCACCCACGAGCTCGACTCGGCGCTCGGCGACGCGGTCTTCGCCTTCAGCCGCGACCGCCGGGTCAGCCCGCTGATGACGATGCTGGCCGGCGTCGGCACCGTGCTCGGCCGGTTCGCCGCTCAGGAGGACATCACCATCGGTACGGCGGCCCTGCGCCGCCCCGACGACACCACTCCGCAGCCCGCCCTTCCGCTCCGCCTCGACCTCTCCGGCGAGCCCGACCTCGGCGATCTGGCCCAGCGCGTGCGCGAGACCACCACGATCGCCGTCGACCACTCGACCGCCGATCTCGCGTCGCTCGAACGGAACCCGCTCTTCCAGGTGCTGGTCGAGTTCGAGGCCGGCGACGACGACCTCCCGCCCGGACTCGACCTCCGCTTCCGTCTCGCGTACCACGGCGGCGGCATCACCTGTACTGCGGACTACCGCGCGGGCCTCTTCGACGAACTGACCATCAAGCGCCTGCTGGCCTACATCGAAGCCGTCCTGCGCCGTGCGATCGACGACCCCCGTCTGCCGCTGCCTGAGCTGATGCTGCCGATCGAGGACGACCAGAAGATCCTGGCCGACTTCGAAGGCATGGCGGCACCGACCGGCCCGGTCGGACGATCCCGCCGGGACGCGGTGGTCGCGGGCGAGCTCAGCGGCCTGCACACCCTTTTCGAGCAGCAGGTCGCCAGGACGCCCGACGCGGTCGCGCTGATCCACGGCGAGCGAGAGATCACGTACGGCGAACTCGACCGCCGCTCCAATGCAGTCGCCTGGCAACTGGTGGATCTCGGCGTGAAGCCCGGCCAGCTGGTCGCCGTACGGGTGGCGCGTGGCGCTGAGCTGGTGGTCGCAGTACTGGCCGTGCTGAAGTCAGGCGCTGCCTACCTGCCGCTGGACCCCGGCGTACCGGAGTCGCGGTGGTCGTTCATGACAGCGGACGCCGGCGCGGTCGCGCTGGTCGGCGACGACGCGGCGCTGGCCGACCGGCTTGGACTGCGGCTGGTTCCGGTCGCGGCTGTCGACGGCGACCTGCGGGCCAAGCAGGCTCCGCCGGTCCGGGCGGCCGCCGACGACATCGCCTACTGCATCTACACGTCCGGCTCCAACGGAAATCCCAAGGGCGTCGCCGTACCGCACCGCGGGCCGGTCAACCTGATCAGGCACTACCTGCGCACCAGGCGGTCCCTGCGAACGCTGCAGTGGACGTCGGTCGGCTTCGACGTACACATTCAGGAGATCTTCACCGCGCTGGCCTCGGGCTCGGCGCTGGTGCTGATCGGCGAGGACGACCGGTACGACCCCGACGCGGTGATCGCCGCGCTGAAGGATCACGAGGTGGAGCGGCTGTTCATGGCGTTCACGCCGTTGACCGCGTTGCTCGCGACGATGCGCAGGGTGCCCGAGCTTCCGGCCCTGCGGGAGATCGTGGCCGGGAGCGAGGCGATGGTGGTGACGCACAAGATCCGCGACTTCCTCGACGTCCATCCGGAGTGCACGCTCTACAACGAGTACGGGCCGACCGAGGCCTCCGTGGTGACCACGATCCACCAGGTCGACCCGGACGAGGACCGGCCGTCGATCGGCCGTCCGATCGACGGGGTGGTCGTCCGGCTGCTCGACGAGGCGTTGCGGCCCGTGCCGGTGGGAGCGATCGGCGAGATCCACCTCGGTGGCGTCGCTGTCGCGCAGGGCTATCTGGGGCGTCCGGACGAGACCGAGACCGCTTTCGTGAACGACCCGGCGCATCCGGGCGGCCGGCTGTACCGCAGCCGCGACCTGGGCCGCTGGCGCGCTGACGGCTCGCTCGACTACCTCGGCCGCGCTGACGACCAGGTGAAGATCCGTGGCCACCGCGTCGAGCCGGGGGAGACCGAGCACGTGCTCGCCGACCTGCCCGGCGTCATCGACGCAGTGGTGGTGGCCTGTGCCGACCCGGCCGGCGACACCTGCCTGATCGGCTATGTCGTGCTGGAGGACAGCGATCCCGCAGTACTGGCGAACCTGCTGCTGGAGCTCACCAAGGAGCTGCCGATCTACCTGGTGCCGGCCGACCTGATCCCGGTCGAGGACCTTCCGCTGGACGCCAGCGGCAAACTCGACCGCTCCCGGCTGCCCGCGCCCGAGTGGCTCAAGTGACCCCGGCGCCCCACCACACACCAAGCAGCTGATCCGAAGGCTGCTCACGCTCAGGCACGCAAAAAATGGACCGCCACCAGGTGTTGCTCAGTGGTGGCGGTCCGGGACCTCCAGGGAAGTCGGTTCTGCACCGTGTACGGGGGTTCGTGTGCCCGGCGGCTACCCTCCCGCAACCTCCGGCCTACCGTCCGCGGTGCAGAACCCGCGCTCGATCCTCATCCCTCCTGAGGATCGACCGCACCTACCTCTTCTGCCCGCCGGCGGAGCAGCGCGTAGGCGCTGATCACGCAGATGAGCAGCGAATAGACGGCCCAGACCGGTCCGACGTTGCCGAGCTCCGGTCCGTTCCCCCGGGAACCGAGCGCGACCACGGCGGTGACCGCGACCAGCGCGATCAGTGGGCCGGTCCAGCCCAGCACGCCCATCCGCACCGGCTGCTCGGAGTCCGGCATTTCGTCCGGGACCGAGGCGGCGGAGATGGCGCGTCCCCGGAGGGACTCGTGCAGGGCCGCGACACCGCACGCGGCGGCGACGTTGAGCAGCAGCAGCCGGCCGGCCACCTCGCTGATCGCGGTGCCCCCCGGGCCGACCGTGCCGTAGATGACGGCGTAGAGGTCGACCGGCACGGTGCCCGCGGCGGCAAGGACGACCGCGGCCTGGAACAGCCGCGGGCGGCGTACCGAAGCCCGCAGCACGCCGTGACTGGTGGTCGTGACGACCACCAGTGCGGTGAAGAACAGTGCGAAGACGACAAGAACGACAACGTCCATCAGGACCTGTCCCTACGGTCGAGCGTTGCCCCGGACAACGCTGGTGGACGTGCGTACATCGGTACTGCGCTGGTTGCCCGCGCGAGCGGCGAGGAGTCTCCTCCTCGCCGCACACGCTGGCGGTCAATCCCTGGCATGCAGGCCCCCCTGATTGCCCTCGGATGACGTGCCCCCACTCCATCCATCCGTTGCATCGCGGGAGCAGGGGTCAGCGTTACAAGGATTTCGGCAATTGCGTAAAAACTGCGCAAAATTGCTCGGGAGACCCCTTACCGCACGGATCAACTGTGTGCGAGGGGTAGCAGACCGTCGCGGGACGGTCACCGTGGCGCCAACTGCCGGGGGTCCTACCTCAGCGCGCTCCCCGGACCGGCCGGCAGAGCGCTGGCCGTGGGCAACAGATCCCAGCCGAGCCGGGCGGCGCCGATCAGGCCGGCGTTGTCGAGCTGGGCAGGTTCGACGGTCAGGCCGGTGACGAACGGCAGCTGCGCGAGCCGCTTCACCCAGCGCTGGACCGGGTCGAACAGCACCGGTCCCGCCTTGGCCACCCCGCCGCCGATCACGACTGTGGTCAGGTCGACGGTGACGGCGGTGGCAACGATGCCTGCCGCGAGGGCCTGCGCGCCGTCGTCGAACACCGCGAGAGCGATCTCGTCGCCGGCGGCGGCGTCCGCGGACAGCACCGCCGCGTCCACGTTCTCGGTACTGCGCCACCCGCGACGCTTGGCGCGGGCAACCATCCGTGGGCCGGAGGCGTAGGTCTCGACGCAACCGTACGATCCGCAGGCACACGGCTCACCATCGAGGTCGACGACGACGTGCCCGAGGTGCGCCGCGTTGCCGGACTGGCCGAGCAGCGGCCTGCCGTCGACCACGATGCCGGCGCCGACCCCGGTGGAGACGACGATGCCGAGCAGGCTGCCGACGTCACGCCCAGCGCCGGTCCAGTACTCGCCGAGCGCGAAGCAGTGCCCGTCCACCCCCAGCGTGACCGGTACGTCGCCGACCAGCGCGCGGACCCGGTCGACCAGCGGGAAGTTCCGCCAGCCGGTGATGTTCACCGGCGACACCAGGCCGTGCTGCTGGTCGAGCGGTCCGGCCGAACCGATCCCGACCGCGGCCGGTACGACGCCAGCGGTCACCCGGCCGATCAGCTCGCCGAGTGCGGCGAACACCTGGTCGGCATCGCCGGGCGGGGTGGCGATCCGGTCCCCGACGACGATGTCGCCGTCGGCGGAGACGATCGCGGCGGCCATCTTGGTGCCGCCGATGTCGATGCCGAGTACCTGCGCTGCCTCGTAACTCATGGTCCCCCCGTCAGTGCCGGTGCAGATTGTCAGGTTGGTCGCTGTCGCCCGGATGCTCGAGCCCGTGGACCAGCTGGACCCGCTCGTGCCGGGCGGCGTTCAGCCACCGGGTGAAAGCCTCGAGCCGCGCGCTGTCCAGCAGCTCCGCGTGCCACCGCGCCACCGGTACGCCGGGATCGCCCGGCGCCTCTTCCCCGAGCACGTCGGCCGCGTAGGCAAGCTGCTCGGCCGAGATCTCCACCCCGCGGCTGACCAGTTCGGCCACCCGCCGAACAGCCGCGGACCCCGCCAGCGCCGCCGCGTTGATCGACCCGACGGCGATCGCCGACGACACATCCAGCGCCCGCTCGCCAACGCTGCCGCCAGGTAGAGCCGCCGCCTCGCCTTCGGACGCTGCCGCAGCGTCGCCTACCGGCCGAGCTGCCGCTTCCGCCTCGAGCCGCACCGCAGCGGCTTTCCCCGGCTGACTCTCCGCTTCGCCTCGGCGGTGGAGTTCTTCCAGGCAGAGCTGCTCGGTGATCACCACCTGGGCGACCCAGCGGGTCAGCTGGCGCGCTTCGCGGGTGTCCGGCTTGGGCAGCACAGCAGCAGCGTCGCCAGCTCGGAGGCTGGCGAGGCGATCGTCCAGGAGCTGACGGCGGAGCGGCCGGCCGCTGAGATAGGCCAGCACCCCGGCAGGCGCCACCGGCGCACCAGAGTGCCCGTGCCCGTGCCCATGCGCGTCGAGCACCGTCCCCTTCACCGAATCTCCAGCCGAACAGTCGCGCCGTACTGCGCCCGGCCGAACCACATCACCTTCGGCAGCACCCACGCGTGAGCCGGCGCCGCATCCGCGGGTGTGTGCACCGGCACCGGCACGACCACCGACGACTTGGCCGGTACGACGACCGCCCGCACCGGCTCGGGCAGCCACGACCAGGTCCCGTACGGCGACGCCAACTGCAGCTCCGCGCGAATCTCCGAAGACGTGTCGTTGGTGAAGGTCAGCTCCAGCGTCTCCCGCGTGCCCGGAGCCAGCTGAAGATCCAGCGTCGACGACGTCACCGTCAGCCCAGTGGCGCGACCGGGCACGCCATCCGCCGTTCCTTCCTCGTCCCGTGGCCGATCCGCTGGACCGAGACCGAAGCCGAGAGCTGCGGTCAGCTCTGGGCTTTCGCCGACGAACACGGTCACCACGTCCTCGACCGCCTGCACACCGCCACCGCCGGCCAGTTCGCCGGTGTGGGTGAGTACTCGCGCGGCGACGAAGTACTGGCCGGGTTCACAGTTCTCAGCCGGAGTCACGTTGATCAGGTGACGGACGTAGCCGCTCGGCTCCAGCGTCACCGGAAACTCTGAGTAGTCGGCCGTCCAACCATCGGGCAGGTCGAGCGTCAGCACACCCTCGGCCACCGCGTCGGCGTACTGGCTGGCGATCACGGTGGAGATCTCGACCGGCTTGCCGCCGGTGCGCACCACAGTGGGGGAGGCGGACAGGCTGATCGGGAGGAAGCCCATCTGCGCCGGGCCGCGGTTGTGCAGCCAGTAGCGCGAGTACGACGGTTGCGTCAGCTCACCGGCTTGCCCGAGCACCTGTGTCGAGCCGCGGGTCGCATCGAGGTCGAGCACGAAGGTGTCGACCGCGGAACCTTCGAGCTCCACCGTCAGCTTGCCGTCGGCAACTTCAATCGGAGCGCCGCGTTTCTCCAGCAGATCGGCGTGGCACGCGTCCGTGATGGGTACCGCGGAAGTGACGGTCGCGGTCCGACCGAGACCTGTTGCCTCGATCAACCGCAGGGTGACACCGTCGTGGGAGTCAGCGGCGACGCCGGAGCCGTGCGCGATCGGGTTACCGGCGGGCTTGAGGGTGGAGAGGAGAACGTCACGCTCCGGAGTGACCTGGAACAGCGAATGTCTAGCCGGCAGCGTTCCGTCGTGTGCGGTAGTGGTTGCTATCAGCAACGGTGACGAGAATTCCTGACCTCGCGACGGCAGCTGCAGGGCTCGCCAGTCACCATCACCCGCGGTCAGCGCGTACCGGAACTCATGCGTCCAGTGCTGTAGCTGGAACGAGGACCCGTCCGGCGCCGACCGTCGCGGCGGATCGATCCAGATCCCCGCCGGCCAGCCACTGCACGACCGGAGCAGTGACGCATGCAAGGCGCCCGTCGCATCCACCGCAAAGCCGGGAAGTCCGTAGGTCAGCAACGCGACAGTCTCGTCCCGGAACTCTTCGATCACCCCGTCGCCGTGCACGACAGCAGTGATCCGAGCTTCCCCGAGTTCCGCGACAGCCGCCGCAACGGCCTCGTCGCTCGGCAACACCAACGCGGAGATCGAGCGAACATCCCGTACGTCGGCGTTGGGCTGCCACACCTCGGCCAGCGCCGTCAGCGCAGGGACGAAGTAGGCGGAGTTGAGACCAGTGCCCTCAGCATCCTCCAGCAGGGACGCGGCAGAGCCGACCAGGATTCGCAGGTCAGGAAGGTTGGAGTCGACCTTCAGCCAGCCGTAGCGAGTGCCGCCGGCCAGCGAGGTGGTGGCGGTGACGCCGACCCGGGCCAGGGCGACGACCAGGTCTCGGACCGAAGCGGGTTCAGTGTCGTCGGGGACGACGATCTCGGCGACCGCGACCGGGCGGGTGCCGACCGGCGTACCGGCGGTGTCGACCAGCGAGATCCGCGCGGTGGTGCCGAGGCCGAACCAGGTGTTGGCGGGGTTGTCGAGCGTCCAGGGCGCCCGCTCGGTGTCGACGTCGATGAGGCCGAAGCCGCGGCCGACGACAGCACCCGCGACCTCGCTCAGCGGCAGCGCGCCCGGGATGTCGGCGGGAAACTTCACCCGAACCAGGCGATCCGACTGCGCGTGGTCGAGAATCCGGGTGGTGAACTCGATCCGGTCCAGCCCGGCGTACGCGGTGATCACGGATTCGTAGGCGATCCCGTCGACCTCGCCACGGCTCACCACTCGGCTGCCGAGCGGACTCGACTGCGTGAAGACCTTCGCCGGAGCCTCCGATGAGCCGACGACCGGGCCCGACGGTGTCAGATGCCACGGACCCTCCCCGAACCGCGGGTGGTCGGGATACTCCTCGTAGACCCGGAGTTCGTTGCCGAGTCCCTTCAGTACTTCGCGCCCGCTCCGCTTGTCGGTGATCGAGCTGACCGCGCCACCGCGGGTCTCGTCCACCGTGACGGCGAAGAACTCGTTCTCCACCGAGTCGGCCGAATCAGCCGGCCCCCACCCTGACGCCGGCGTACCGGTCACCAGCCCGTACGTCGACCAGCCCAGTGACGGCACCGCGATTGCCAGGAAGCTCAGCTTGTTGCCCTCGACAACTGAAGGCACCGGCGTACCGTCCGCGCCCACCAGTGTGAACGGACCGCCGTCAGGCAGCTCGACCGTCGCCAGATCGGTGCGCGTGAACGACAACGTGTTCGTGACGACGACAGCGGTCGCTCCGAAAACACTGGTGTCGATCCGCGCGGCGAACGCCTGCAATGAGGCCGTCCGCGCGGCATCCGAAAGATCGTGCGCCTCCCGCCAGCCGGTGACCAGATCGATGTAGACCTGATCCGACTCCGACCCGGTGATGGCGTCGTGGTGCGCGCCGTACGCCAGCTGGCGCCACGCCTTGTCCAGCGAGGCTTCCGCGAACCGCCCGAGCCCGAGCAGTTCGGCATACGTTCCGAGCTTCTCCGCATCCACCGCCGCCACCTCGGCAGCGCGCTGCGCCTGCTTGGTGTCGATGTAGGAGACGTCCTTGCCGGTGTAGATCGGGTTCATGTCCCGCGACTGCGGCGACGCCTTGCGACCCTCGGCGGCCAGTTCGTCCCGCACCCGGTCCATGAAGTCCTTGGTGGTGCCGCAGACGAACTTCGGCCACGCGTACCGTTCCGCCCAGTCGCGATGCACCGCGGTGATCCACGCGCTCGGCGGCGTGTAGTCGTCACCCACGGGCAGCAGCGTGTTCTTGGTCGCGGCAACGGTCTTGAGTCTCGCGAACAGCTCGTACGCCTGCTCCCCGGCGGCCTCCACGCTCGGCGCGTTCTGCAGCTCCCAGCCGGACCCGTAGTGGTCCGGCATGTAGTGCGTCAGTACGCCGTCCCCACTCGGGCTGATCCACTCGAACTCGCTCTTGAACTGCATCACCGCGGCAGTGCCGACCCGCGGCTCGCTCCACGCCCCACGCAGCGGACCCCACTGGTGGAACGGCCCCCGCGCCCAGGCCGACCCGGTCAGCCCGGCCTTCGCCAGGTACCCCGGGAACTGCGGGTCGTGCCCGAACACGTCCAGCTGCCAGGCGTTCTGCGGGTCACCACCGAGGATGTCGCGCTGGTAGCCCACGCCGTACACGATGTTGCGAATGGTCGTCTCGGCGCCGGTCAGGTTGGTGTTCGGCTCGTTGTAGGTGCCGCCGATGATCTCGACGCGCCCCTCGGCGATCAGCCGGCGCAGTACGGCCCTGTTCTCGGGGAACGTGTCGAAGTACGGCTTGAGGTAGTCCAGCTCCGCCAGCACGAAGCAGTAGAGCGGATCGCGGAGCGCGAGCTTCAGGTGCGCGTCGACCAAGCTGAACGCGTTGTGCGTGTAGACGGGCCGGGTGGTCCCGTCCGGCCCTTGCAGGTCCCAACTGGTGGTGTACGCCGCTTGGGTGTTCCACCAGACCGGGTCGTAGTGGAAGTGGGAGACCATGACCATCGTCCAGCCCGGTTCGGCGATCACTACCGTACCGCTGTCGGCGGCAACGACCTCCTGGTCTCCGGCAAGCACCTGCACCGTCGCATCCACCGCCAGCCCGTACTGCGCTCGCAGGGCGGCTGACACGTCCAGCGGCACCTCCACGAGGGCCGAGCCGTCGCCGGCCGGCAACTCCGCAGTACCGGTGAGCCCCTCGCCGGCGACCCGCACCGACAGGACGCCGTCCGCGATCGCGCGACCGAGCTCGACCCGCACCAGTTGGCGCGGGTCGTCGTCGCTGCCGAGGAACAGCTCCGGAGAGGAGACACGGGTGATCTGCACAGTCACGGGGGAGTACTCCGTCGCAGCGGCGGTCAGGTCGGGAGACAACGTTATCCGTAACCGGCCGATCCGGCGAGGGGTTGCCGGTGCTAATCATGGATGAACCCGCAGGCCAGCGCTTGAATCATGCCTTGACAAAGTCTGACAACGATAGTCTCCGGAGCGCTTCAGCAGGTCAGAAGTAGGGCAATCCTTCGCTGTCGGTGACCGGTTCGGGTGGCGGCCCGGTTCGGGGCGCGAGAGGGTAGGCGCATGAGTGACCAACTGGACCGTGACGCCGCCGGCGCGCTGATCGTCGGCTTCAACGGAACCACCGCCCCCGAAGAACTGCTCCGCGCCGTCTCCGCCGGACTCGGTGCCGTCATCCTGTTCACCCGCAACGTGGAGAGCGCGGAGCAGGTCGCGGCACTGACCGCGTCACTGCGGGCCGAGCGCGCCGATCTGGTGATCGCGATCGACCACGAGGGCGGCGAGTTCAGCCACCTGTCGCCGGCCAACCCGTGGCCGCTCTCGTCCCCGCGCTCACTCGGTGAGCTCGACGACGTCGACCTCACCCGCGCGGCGGCCCGCGACGCCGCAGCCACTCTGGCCGCGCTCGGCATCGACCTGATGCTCGCCCCGTCGGTCGACGTGAACAGCAACCCGGCCAACCCGATCATCTCGACCCGCTCCTTCGGTACGACGGCCGAGGTGGTCGCCCGGCACGGCGTCGCGTTCGTGCAGGGGGTCCAGGAGGCCGGGATCGCGGCCTGCCCGAAGCACTTCCCCGGACACGGCGATGTCACCGTCGACTCGCACCTCGCGCTGCCCCGGGTGGACCGCTCGATCGAGCAGGTGAACGCGGTCGAGCTGGCGCCGTTCAAGGCGACCATCGCGGCCGGCGCCGACGTGATCATGAGCGCGCACATCATCTTCTCGGCCTACGACGACCAGCCGGCCACCCTGTCGCGGCGGATCCTGCACGGGTTGCTGCGCGAGGAGCTCGGCTTCACCGGCGTGATCACCACCGACGCGCTCGAGATGCAGGCGATCACCAAGAGCCAGTCGATCGAGGACGCCACCGTCGCCTCGATCCGGGCCGGCGCCGACCTGGCGATGATCGCGATCGGCGAGGCGGATCCCCGGGCGCTGACCGACCGGCTGGTGCAGGCAGTCGGCGAGGGCACGCTCGACGCGGCCCGGCTCGCGGAGGCGGCCGGCCGGGTTCGCGCTCTCGCCGCCACCCTCGCGGCGCGTCCCCACCAGCCTGGTCTGGATGGAGCGCCGACCCGCGAGGTCGCGGCTCGGACGGTCACTCAGCAGGACTTCCCGGGCCTCGGCAGCGCGCCGTACGTGGTGGACCTGACCCAGGGCCTCCACCCTGCCTGGAATCCCTACTTCAGTGGGCTTCCGGAGGTGTTCGCGAAGATCGCGCCGGGCTCGGCGGGCGTCGTCCTGCGCGGGGAGGACTCGGCCGCTCTCGCGGAGGCCCAGAACGCGGCGATCGGCCGGCCGCTGGTGGTCGCCGTACAGGACGCGGTCCGTACTCCGTGGATGCGGGAAGCGCTGCAGATGCTGCTGGAGAGCCACGAGGGTGATGTCTTCGTGCTGTGCACGGGCATCCCGGAGGACAGGGCGCTGGTGCCGGCGGCGGTGCCGGCAGCCGTCACCTACGGTCGCAATCTGGTCGTGCTCGAGGCAGCGGCTCAGCTGCTGACCCGGGTTCCGTAGATCGGGGCGAGGTCCCCATCGGGCATCGTTTCCAGGTTTAGCCTGGCTGGCGTGAACGCTCTCGACTTGTCGAAGATCACGCTCCGGCCGCTCCAGCCAGGCGACTGGACCCGTATCCACGAGTGGGCCTCGCTGGCGGAGTCCTGCCGGTACCAGCCCTGGGGACCGAACACCGAGGCGGA
The DNA here is from genome assembly GCF_027627575.1 of Kribbella sp. CA-293567. Lineage (NCBI taxonomy): Bacteria > Bacillati > Actinomycetota > Actinomycetes > Propionibacteriales > Kribbellaceae > Kribbella > Kribbella sp. CA-293567. The sequence continues at coordinate 5,049,862 of NZ_CP114065.1, read as the reverse complement.
GACGCGGGCCTTCGTGACCACCGCGATCGCCTCCGCCTCGGCCGACCCCCGGACGCGGTACGCCTGGGTCGCCACCCATCCGCTGACCGGCGTCCTGGGCACCGGCGAACTGAACATCCGCCACGCCACCTGGAAACGCGGCGAGATCAGCTACGCGGTCCACCCCGACTTCTGGGGCCAGGGCGTGGCCAGCGAGATCGCCCGCATCCTGCTCGAATTCGGCTTCGGCCACCTGCAACTGGAACGCATCGAGGCCACCTGCGACCCCCGCAACTCCGCCTCCGCCGCCGTCCTCAAACGCATCGGCATGACGCACGAGGGCATCCTCCGCCGCACCGTCCTGATCCGCACCGGCTGGCGGGACTCCAAACTCCACAGCCTCATCCGCCCGGAATGGACCCCCACCACCACCCCACCCCGCTGGACCCTCACCTGACCTCCCCGCCTCGGCTGGATCCCAACAACTACCCCCGAGAACTCAGCTGGAGGTCGAGCGCATGCTGCTCCACATAGTTGAGCGCATGCCGCACCGCCCCCACCGAAACGATCGTGTCACCCAACGACGACACCGCGATCCGCGGCGGCGTACTGGTGAATCCGCCCAACTGTGCCCCGATCTCCGGTAGCAACGCCTTCGCCGCCGTCGCGACCGCACCACCGATCACCACCAGTTCCGGGTTGAACAGGATCCCGAGCGTGGCGATCACCCGCGCCGTCCGGCCGGCGATGTGCTGAAGGATGCCCAAGGCAACCTCGTCGCCTTCGTCCGCGGCAGCGAAGACCTGCTCGGCCGTCACCGGCTCGTCGCCCGCCAGCTCGCGCAGACTCGTCTTCACCGACGGATCGGCCACCGCCTTCGCGCCCTGCTCCCGAGCCGTCCGCGCGATCCCCGCGGTGTCCCCGACCCCTTCGACCAGCTTGAGATAGACCATCTCGCCGGCCCCACCACGACTCCCGTGCAGCAACCGCCCGGAATCCATCAACCCCGACCCGAACCGCTCACCGGCCAGCAGCACCACCAGATCGTCGACGTCACGAGCCTCACCCCGCCAGTGCTCACCCAGCGCCGCAAGATTCGCGTCGTTCTCCAACAGGACCGGCCATCCGTGCAATTCGGTCAACCGGGTCGTCAGCCCGGCGTCGAAGCGCCGCCAGAACTCGTCGTCGACCAGGATGTTCCCTTCCCGATCGACCGGTGCCGCGACCCCGACACCCGCCGCCAGTACTTCGGAATCGGTCACTGCAGCCTCGCCGAGAACCTCCAGCACAGCTTCGTTGACAACCTGCGTCTGCTCCGCGGGAGTCTTCACCGACAGGAACGACCGGCCGGTCTTGGCGATCGTCCGGCCCCGCAGATCCGACAGCAGGACGGTCGTCTTCGCCGCGCCGACGTCGATCCCGAGCACGTAACCGGCCTGGCTGTTGAACTCGAACCGCCGTGAAGGCCGCCCCACCGGCGTACCGGGGGCGTCGTGACCCGGATCGAGCTCCAGCACCCAGCCCATCGCGATCAGGTCGTTGCAGACCGCGTGCACGGTCGCGCGAGTCAAGCCGGTCGCCTCGATAAGGCCGGTACCGGTCATCACGCCGGCCGTGGAGAGTACGCCGAGTAACTTGCCTGCGTTGACTCTCCGCAGCAGCGGCGGTGTGGCCGCCGGGGTTGTCGCCATGTTCCCTCTTGACCTCCTCGCAGGACCCCGCGCACAATACTGCAGAATCTAAATTTAGAGTCTATATAAATCTGGTGGCAACCCCGCCGGAACCAGCTGGAAACATCTGCCCTCCCATCTCCAGCAGTACCCCGGACCACCCTCCGAACCGAGTGAGGCTTCTCTTGACCAGCACCGAGACCCAGGTGACCCGCGCAGTCGACTCGAGCGACCCCGACTGGTGGCGTCAGGCGGTCGTCTACCAGATCTATCCGCGCAGCTTCGCCGACTCCAACGGCGACGGCATCGGTGACCTGCAGGGCATCATCAGCCGCGTCTCGTACCTGACCTCGCTCGGCATCGACGCGGTCTGGCTGAGCCCGTTCTACCCCTCCGCGCTCGCCGACGGCGGGTACGACGTCGACGACTACCGCAACGTCGACCCGCGGCTGGGCACGCTGAGCGACTTCGACGAACTGGTCGCCGCGCTGCACGGCGCCGGCATCAAGCTGATCGTCGACATCGTCCCGAACCACACCTCGAACCTGCACGAGTGGTTCCAGCAGGCGCTCGCCTCGCCGGTGGGTTCCGCGGCCCGCGACCGGTACATCTTCCGCGACGGCGCCGGCCCGGACGGCAGCGAGCCGCCGTCGGACTGGGACTCGGTCTTCGGTGGATCGGCCTGGGCGCAGACTCCGGACGGCCAGTGGTATCTGCACCTCTTCGCCGCCGAGCAGCCCGACCTCAACTGGGACAACGCCGAGGTCCGCGACGACTTCCTGACCACGCTGCGGTTCTGGTCGGACCGCGGGGTCGACGGCTTCCGGGTGGACGTGGCGCACGCGCTGATCAAGGACCTGACCGAGCCGCTGCCGTCGAAGACCACGCTGCCGCGCCAGTCGGAGTCCAACGGCGAGCACCCGCTGTGGGACCGCGAGGGCGTGCACGAGATCTACACCGAGTGGCGCAAGGTGCTGAACGAGTACGACCCGCCGCGCTCGGCGGTCGCGGAGGCGTTCGTACCGGCCGCCCGGCGGGCGCGGTACGCGAGTGCCGACGGGCTCGGGCAGGCGTTCAACTTCGACCTGCTGCAGGCCGACTGGGACTTCGGCAGGTTCCGCCAGGTGATCGAGGAGAATCTGGCGCTGGCCGACGAGAACGGTTCGTCGTCGACCTGGGTCTTCTCCAACCACGACGTGGTCCGCCACGCGACGCGGTACGGGCTGCCCCGGGATCCTGAGGGGGCCTGGCAGGACGGTAAGGCGTGGCTGCTCAGCAACGGCACCGAGCCGACGGTGGACGTCGAGCTGGGGCTGCGGCGCGCGCGGGCCGCAGTACTGCTGATGCTGGCGCTGCCTGGCTCGGCGTACCTGTACCAAGGGGAAGAGCTCGGCCTGCAGGAGGTTGGCGAACTCCCCGCGGCCAACCTCCAGGACCCGGCGTACTTCCGCTCCAAGGGAGCCGAGAAGGGCCGCGACGGTTGCCGCGTCCCACTGCCCTGGACCGTCGGCGGCCTCTCCTTCGGCTTCGGCTCCGGCGGCTCGCACCTGCTCCAGCCGACCTGGTTCGGCTCGTACTCTGTCGAGGCTCAGGAATCCGATGCGGCGTCGACCCTTTCCCTGTACCGCAAGGCTTTGGCCGTACGCCGAGGCCTGCAGACCGGCGCCGGCCTGGAATGGATCGACGACGTCGAGTGGGCCCTCCACTTCACCCGCCCCGGCGGCTGGCAATCGGTCACCAACTTCGGCGCCGCCCCGATCGAACTCCCCGACGGCGCGGTCGTCCTCTCGAGCGCACCGCTGGAAGGCGCCAAACTTCCGGCAGACACCACCGCCTGGCTGATCTGATCCAGAGCTGAGAACCCCTCCGCGGCAGCTGCCACTGCGCGGAGGGGTTCTTGCTCGGTGTGCACGGCCAAGGACCGCAGACAGTCCTCCGGTGTTGTGATCCATGCGGTGCGGACTGTTGCGCCTGCGTCGACGGCTGCTTTTGGCGACGTGTTCGATCTTCAAGGGTCTCCAGGCAGCGAGAAAACTTTCCCTCAGTGTGCGCTTCGCGGAGCCGGCCGGCGGCGTGCGGCAGGATGTGGGGTGTGGATGCGACGCTGGCGGATGTGCTCGGAGTACTCGATCGGCTGTACGACCCGACCTGGGCGGAGAGCTGGGACGCGGTCGGGCTGGTGACCGGCGATCCGGCACAGCCGGTACGCCGGGTGCTGTTCGCCGTCGATCCGATGCGGGTGGTGGTGGACGAGGCGATCGCGGGCGAGTTCGACCTGCTGGTGACGCATCATCCGTTGTCGCTCAAAGGGGTGAGCAGCGTGGCGGCGACCACGCCCAAGGGGCGGGTGATCCATGACCTGATCCGGAGCGGGACCGCGCTGCACGTTTGTCACACCAATGCGGACAACGCCAATCCGGGGGTCAGCGACGCGTTGGCGGCGGCACTCGAGCTGCAGGACACGACGCCGTTGAAGGCGATGCCGGCGGACGCGATGGACAAGATCGTGGTCTACGTGCCGGTGGGGGAGACGCAGGCGATGATCGACGCGCTCGCGGCGGCCGGGGCGGGGCAGATCGGCGATTACGACCGGGCCGCTTGGAGCTCGACGGGTGAGGGGACCTTCCGGCCGCTCGACGGTGCCAATCCGGCCATCGGCCAGGTCGGGGAGATCGAGCGGGTGGTCGAGGACCGGGTCGAGATGGTGCTGCCTCGGAGTCGCCGCAGGGCAGTTGTGGAGGCGCTCAAGCAGACACACTCGTACGAGGAACCGGCCTTCGACATCTTCGAGATGGCGGCGCTGCCGAGCAACCGGGGCGGCGGGCGGATCGGCGTACTGCGGGAGCCGCTCAAGCTGGCCGACTTCGCCGCGCTGGTGGCTGAGCGGCTGCCGCGGACGGAGCACGGCGTACGGGTGTCGGGGGATCCGGAGCGGATGATCGCCACCGTGGCCGTGGTCGGCGGTGCGGGGGATTCCGAGTTCGAGCGGGTACGCCGGGCCGGCGTCGATGCCTACGTGACGGCGGATCTCAGGCACCACCCTGCTACCGAGGCGCGCGCGTACGACGAGGGACCGGCGTTGGTGGACGTCGCGCACTGGGCCAGCGAATGGCCTTGGCTGAAGGACGCTGAGCGCCTGCTGACGTCTGCGCTGACCGCTGGCGGATTCACTGTCGAGACCGAGGTCTCCACCGTCTGCACGGATGCCTGGACGCTTCGTCTTTAGTCCACAGGTTTTTCCTGCTTGTGGACAACTTGGCTGATTTCGGCCAATCGAGATTCGCCTTATCTGCAAGGCTTTCGGCTGCAAAAACTGTCGGTGGCCCGGTCTAGGCTGTTCGGTATGGAGACCTTGCGGCTACGACCGGCCTACCTGCAGAGCGACAGCGAACTGCTGCTCACTCTGGATGAGGTCGAGGCTGCCCGCACTCTGCTGGAGACCTTGCGCCTCCAGCTGATCGCGGACCTCGAAAGCAGAGGTCTGGCCAAGAGTCTCGGCGCCAAAGACACCGTCGAGTTCCTGTCCCTGCGCCACCGCCGCGACCCGGGCGACATCCGCCGCGACCTCAGGCTGGCAACCAACCTGCCGAAGTACGAAGCCGTCACCGCAGCCCTGCCCGATCCGCAGGCACCGGTCGACCCGGAGACTCCGGCAGTCCTGCACCCCGCGCTCGCCACAGCCATCGTCGAGACACTGGAGAAAGCTCCGCCGACGGTGCACGCCGATGTCCTTCGGGTCGCCGAAGAGCAGCTGATCGAAGCAGCCAAGCACCTGTCCCCGAGTGCCCTGCGCGACTTCGGCCGCCAGGTCCTCGACCGTTTGGACACCGATGGCCCCGAGCCTGCTGATGACCTCTATCGGAAGGAAAGCCTGACGCTGCGTCCGGTGGATGGCGGCGTGAAGTTCAACGGCTACCTCGCTGCTGAAAACGCCGAGCTACTGAAGACCCAGATTCACCGTCTCGCCAAGCCCCACAAGACGATCGACGGCGAACGCGATCCGCGCTCGCGAGACAAGCGCCAGGCGGACGCGCTGACAACGATCCTCGAGATCGCCGCCGGTGCCACCGCGACGCCTGGCGTGCCTGGTGTTCCGCACTTGACGGTGACCATCGACTTCGGCGACCTGCAGAACGCTGCCGCCGGTGCCGCCGGTGCCGCCGGTGCCCCCGGAGCTGCCGGAGCTGCCTGGACCACCGGAGCTGCCGGGACCGCCGGAGCCGCGGGTGAGCTGGTCTTCGGTAACAACCTCTCCGCCTCCGCGGTCCGCCGTCTGGCTTGCGAGGCCACCGTGTTGCCGATCGTCCTCGGCTCGAAGTCCCAGCCCCTCGACGTCGGCACCGAACAGCGCTTCGTCACCGGCGCCATCCGCCGCGCGTTGAACAAGCGCGACAAAGGCTGCGTCATCTGCCACGCCCCACCCTCGAACTGCCACGCCCACCACCTGATCCATTGGGCCAACGGAGGTTCCACCTCGATCACCAACTTGGTGCTGGTCTGCGGCGCCCACCACACCGCGGTCCACGACGGCCACTGGACCATCACCATCACCGACGACGTGGTCTACGTCGCCCGCCCCACCTGGACAAGCCCCCTGCAGGCCGACCCCACAGCCCTTATCCAGCAGACCCTCCTGAACAACGACGCCGACCCGACCGATCAGACCTCCCGGCGCCACGCCGTACCCGCCGCACCTGCCGCACCCGCTGCGCCTACTGCATCCGCCGGGCCTGCCGCGCCTACTGCATCCGCCGCATCCGCCGCATCCGCCGCACCCGCCGCATCCGCCGCATCCGCCGCAAGCCTGTCCTGGCTCACACCAGCAGCGGTAGCGCACCTCAACCCCTGGGGCGAAACCGGCACCCCCTCCACCGGGCCGTAGCCGGACTCGCCGCCACCGGGCCGGGCCGCGCCTCCGCCTGCCCGTGTGGACCCGCGCCGACAGCGCCCCACCGCCGCGGTCGGGTGCTATCGGTGCGTCCACCGAGCCGTGCCAAGCCTCCTCGCGACACAGCCTGCCGACGCGGCGACAGGTAAGTACGTCGCCCACCGTTCGCCAAGCTGGCGACCCGTGCGCGGTCGAGGTGCTGGACGACCTCGGCCGCTGGCTGGGTGAGGGGAGACCGGCACCAGCGCCGCGATCACCGGGATCCGGCTGGCGAGCATCGCCACCTTGGTCGATCTGAGCACGATCGTGGGTGGGGCATGCCGGCTGCTCGGCCATGCAACGGGCCGTGGCATCGCGGCGGTGCTGAGAGGTCAGCGCGTCCCCGACCGCTGGCGTCAGGTCAGCGCGTCGCCGACCGGTGTTGAGAGGTCAGTGCGTTCTCGACCGGTGGTGTCAGGTGAGCGCGTCGTCTACCGGTGCTGGGAGGTCGGTGCGTTCTCGACCGGTGGTGTCAGGACCGGTGCTGGGAGGTCAGTGCGTCCTCGACCGGTGGTGTCAGGTGAGCGCGTCGCCTTCCGGTGTTGGGAGGTCAGTGCGTCGCCGACCGGGTGTTGTCAGGTCGGCGCGTTTTCCACCACTCGTTGAGTGAAACGCCGCGGACCTGTGTGCGAGGGATGGCGCTGCTGGTATGCCGAGCCGCATCCCTCGGTGGGGTGGACTTGTCGAAGGTGACCGACTCGGCTGCAAGGTCCGGCCGTACCGGGCTGGCGACTGCCTGGCCAGCGTTCTCGATGCGTGTTGATGGCTAGCAGCATCGCCGACGGAGTGGTCCGGTGGCGTCGCGCGGCCGCTCGCACCGCGTCCTTTCAGTTCGACCTCGATGGGATGCAGGGCAGGCAGAGCGCAGCCTTGCATGTTCGCTCACCCGAGCTAGCGTTTCGCGGGTCTCGCTCACCTCTGCTGCAGTTGCGTTCAGTGCTGTACTGCAGCTGACTGACGGGACGCATCGCGCCGTGTTTGTCTGCAGCGCCGACCGCGTCGACCGCGCCGACCGCGCCGACCGCGCCGACCGCGCCGACCGCGCTGACTCGGCGGAGTGCGGAGTGCGGGGTGAGCGGAGTGCGGAGGTGCGCGGAGTCGGAGGTGCGCGGACTGCGCGGCTGCCTGCGACAGACCGCGGTCGACCACCTGCCGCGGGTGCTCGGCGACGGTCCTGCGTCTGCAGGATGTGCTGCATCGGTTGGGCGCCTGCTGGGGATGTTGCGCCGGTTGCGCCTGCAATGCGGTGAGCTGCGTCGGTTGGATGCCTACTGGGGTTGTTCGGATGCCTACTGGGTTGTACTGCCGGACCTCTTGCCTTGAGCGGTGCGTTCGCCCGTCGGCATCTGGCCGGTGGTGCGGTGGTTGGCCCTCGTGCCTTGTACTGCGCCCGTCGGGTATCTGCTGAGGTGGCGCGCGGTCGTCCGTCGGCTCGTCATGTGCTGGGGAGAGTCTCGGTGATGCTGCTGTCCGCGCCTAGCCAGGTGCATAGGTGCTGGCGCGGGCGAACCCGACCAACACCGAGCGAACCCGCCGGGAACAGCTACCGGGGACCTCTAGGGGTCGTGTTGCGATGCGGCACAGTACCGTGGACACTCACATCTCGACGCCTGTGCCGGCGTAGGACCTTGGGGCTCTGACCGGTGTACGGCTGACAACTGAACGCGATCTAAGGAGCCGACCCTGAACGCCGAGCCCGCTGTCCAACACCGGTTGCTGGATCTGCAGGATCTCGACCTGCAGCTGGATCAGGTCGCGCACAAGCGCAAGTCGCTGCCGGAGCACGCGGCGCTGGCCGAGCTGGCGACGGAGAAGGCTGTTGTCGACCGGGAGCTGGTCACCGCCGACACCGAGGTCAGTGATCTCAGGCGCGAGCAGAAGAAGGCCGACAGCGATGTCGAGCAGGTGCGCCAGCGCAAGGCGCGCAATCAGCAGCGGATGGACTCCGGTCAGGTCACGTCACCGCGTGATCTGGAGAACCTGCAGCACGAGATCGGCTCGCTCGATCGCCGGATCTCCGCTCTGGAGGACGCCGAGCTCGAGGTGATGGAGCGGCTGGAGGCGGCCGAGGTGGTGCAGGCCGAGCTGCAGACCCGTGCGGACGCGTTCACCGGCCGGCAGTCCGAGCTGGAGGCGACCCGGGACGAGGCGCTGAAGGAGCTCGACGAGCAGCGCGCGACGTACGGCGACCAGCGGGCCACGGTGGCCGCCGAGCTGCCGGACGACCTGATCACGACGTACCAGAAGCTGCGGGAGCGCAACGGTGGCATCGGCGCCGCGCCGCTGGTCGGCAAGCGCTGCATGGGCTGCCGGATGGAGCTGCCGCCGTCGGAGCTGAGCGCGATCAAGACCACCCCGGTGACCGTCGTACTGCGGCACGAGGAGTGCGGCCGGATTCTGGTCCGGACGCCGGAGACCACCCTGTGAGCAGCGGTCCGTCGCACGTCATCGTCGAAGCCGACGGCGGCTCCCGGGGCAACCCGGGGCCGGCCTCGTACGGCGCGCTGGTGCGTGACCCCTCGACCGGTGAGGTGATCGCCCAGAAAGGGGTCACCATCGGCGTCGCGACCAACAACGTCGCGGAGTACAGCGGGCTGATCGCCGGGCTCGAGCTGGCCCGGGAGTACGCGCCGGACGCCAGTATCGAGGTCCGGATGGACTCCAAGCTGGTGGTCGAGCAGATGGCCGGGCGGTGGAAGATCAAGCACCCGGACATGAAGCCGCTGGCGATCAAGGCGCAGTCCCTCGCGCCGTTCGGTACCGAGTGGACCTGGGTGCCGCGCGCTCAGAACGCCGCCGCCGACGCGCTGGCCAACATGGCGCTCGACGGCAAGCCGGTGCCGCTGCGGCCGCCCCAGGGAACCAGCGGGCCGGCCGCGACCGCCGTACCGGCTGAGCCTTCGGATCAGCAGAAGGCCATGCAGGGTTGGGGTGCGCAGATCGAGCCGCCGACCCAGCTGATCTTTCTGCGGCACGGCCAGACGCCGCACACGGCCGAGAAGCGGTTCTCCGGCTCGGGCGGGGACGACCCGGCGCTCAGCGAGATCGGGCAGGCGCAGGCAGCGGCGGCCGCGCGACACCTCGCCAGCCGTGGCACGGACGGAATCGCAGGCAGTATCGCGGGCGGCCGGATCGACGCGATCGTCAGCTCACCGATGACCCGGACCCGGCAGACCGCGGCGGTGGTCGCGGAGACGCTCGGCCTCGACGTGAAGGTCGAGAAGGGCTGGGTGGAGTGCTCGTTCGGTGACTGGGACGGTCACACCTTCGCCGAGGTGCAGCAGAAGTGGCCGGAGGCACTGAACGCCTGGATGGAGTCGACCACGGTCGCGCCGCCCGGTGGCGAGTCGTTCGACGCGTGTGCCCGGCGGGCCCGGTCGGCGCGCGACAAGCTGCTCGCGGCGTACCCCGGCAAGACGGTGCTCGTGGTGACCCACGTGACCCCGATCAAGCTGATGGTCCGGTCGGTGCTGCAGGCCCCGATGAACTCGCTGTTCCGGATGGAGCTGGCGCCCGCCACGCTGACCGAGATCCACTGGTACGCCGACGGCCTGGCCTCGCTGAAGTCCTTCAACGTCCAACCGGCGGCGACGCACTAGTCTGACCCCAGAGGCCACGCACGACGGGGTGCCTGGCGGATGGACGGAGTAGCGCGTGCCGTTGCAGAAGGTGCATTTCGCCGACGAGGTTCCCGAGGTCTTCCGGGCCTCGTTGCAGGAGATCAGACGAGAGCTCGACGTGCCGGCGGAGTTCCCGGCCGAGGTGGTCCGGGCCGCCTTGGCCGCGGCGAAGAACCCGCGGTTGCCGGAGCTGGACCGGACCGACCTCGAGTTCGTCACCATCGATCCGCCGGACTCGATGGACCTCGACCAGGCTCTCTACATCGAACGGGCCGGCGACGGCTTCACCGTGTACTACGCGATCGCCGACGTCGCCGCGTTCGTCCAGCCGGGCGACCCGATCGACCTCGAGGCACGCAAGCGCGGTGAGACGCTCTACGCGCCTGACAAGCGCATCCCTCTGCACCCGCCGGAGCTGTCCGAGAGCGCGGCTTCTCTGCTGGCCGACCAGGTCCGGCCGGCGCTGCTGTGGACGATCGCCGTCGACGCGACGGGTGAGGGCACCGATGTGACCTGCCAGCGCGCGCTGGTGAAGTCGCGCGCGAAGTTGAGCTACGCCGGCGTACAGAAGGATCTGGACGCCGGCACCGCCTCGGAGTCGCTGCAGTTGCTGCGTGAGGTCGGCAAGCTGCGTGAGAAGCGCGAGCTCGAGCGCGGCGGCGTCAACCTGCCGATCCCCGACCAGGAGGTCGTCACCAGCGACGGCGAGTGGTCGCTGGAGTTCCGCGCGCCGCTGCCGGTCGAGGGCTGGAACGCGCAGATCTCGCTGCTCACCGGGATGGCCGCGGCCCACCTGATGATGTACGGCGAGATCGGCATCCTCCGCACGCTGCCCGAGTCGCACGACGACCTGCGCCGCAAGCTGGAGAACACCGCCAAGGCGCTGGGCATCCCGTGGCCGGTCGGCACGTCGTACGCCGAGTTCATCCACGGCCTCGATCCCAAGGTGCCGGCCCACGCGGCGATGCTCGCGGCCTGCACGGTGCTCTTCCGCGGCGCCGGCTACACCGCCTTCTCGGGCGGGGTGCCGGCTCAGCCGGAGCACGCCGCGATGAAGTCGGAGTACGCGCACTGCACCGCGCCGCTGCGCCGGCTGGTGGACCGCTGGACCAGCGAGATCTGCGTCGCGTTGTGCGCGGACACCGAGGTGCCGCAGTGGGTCCGGGAGTCGATGGACGAGATCCCCAAGATCATGGAGGAGTCTGCCCGCAAGGCGCATGCCTACGAGCGGGCGATCGTCAGCATGGTCGAGGCCGGTCTGGTCGCCGAGCAGGTCGGATCGACCTTCGAAGGGGTGATCACCGACGTCGACGATCGCGATCAGACCCGCGGGATCGTCGCGTTGTCCACAGTGGCGATCGAGGGCCGGGTCACCGGTACGGCGGAGCTGCCGCTCGGCCAGCCGGTGCGCGTCAAGCTCACCGAGGCCGACATCGCCAAGCGGACGGTGGCTTTCGAGCTAGTCCCGTAGCGCCGCCAGCACCGCCGCGGTAGTGCGAGCGGTGTCCCCGGTGGCCAGCAGATCGAGCAACCCGCCGCGCAGGATCGCCAGTACTCCGGTACGCCGAGCCTGCGCGGCCTTGCTGTCCCTGCCGCGCTGCACGGACCTCAGCAGCTCGAGCCAGTCGTCCACCGTCGAGCGGGCGAAATCCGCCCAGGGGCCCTCCGGCGCGACCAGCGACCGCCCATAGGCCTCCACCCAGAGTTTCATCAACGGGCGGCGTTCCTCGGCGGCCAGCCAGGTCCAGAGCTCCTCTGCGACCACCTGCAGCCCCGGCGGTTCGTCGTACTGGCTGGTGATCGTCTGCAGCAGGTCCAACTCGTCGCTGCGGGCGCGGGCGAGCAGAGCACGGATCAAACCGTCCTTGCTGCCGAACAGGAACAGCAGCACCCGTGGACTCGAACCGATCGCCGTCGCGAGCGGGCGCAGCGAGAGATCGGCCAGTCCGTGGCTCAGTGAGTACGCGTAGGCGCGCTCGAGCAGTTCGGTCTCCCGGGCGGACGGGGCTGGTTTCGTGGTGGCCACCGGGCTAGTATCGCTCACTGAAACAGTCGTGTCAGTAGAGCGGAGCAGGGTGATGGAGATCAGGCGACTCGACCGGCCGGGCGATCTCGGCTGGGTCGTGCAGGCCCACGGCGAGCTGTACGGCGCGGAGTACGGGTGGGGGATGGACTACGAGGCGCTGGTGGCCCAGATCGTCGCCGACTACGGCAAGGACCACGACCCGTCCCGCGAGGCGGCCTGGATCGCCGAGCACGAGGGCGAACGCGTCGGCAGCATCTTCTGCGTGCGCGGACCGGACGACGTGACGGCCAAGCTCCGGTTGCTCCTGCTGGAACCGTCGAGCCGCGGCCAGGGCCTCGGTGGGCGGCTCGTCGACACCTGTCTGGCGTTCGCGCGGGAGCGTGGCTACCAGCGGATGGTGTTGTGGACCAACGACCCGTTGGTTGCCGCCCGCCACATCTATCTGGCCCGCGGCTTCGAGTTGACGAGCGAGGAGCCGCACGACCTGTTCGGCTCGGGTCTGCTGAGCCAAACCTACGAGCTGAAGCTCAGCTAGAACTGCCGGCCCGGCGTCTGGCCGAAGGTACGGCGGAAGACGTCGATGAAGGCGCTGGGGCTCGACCAGCCGCAGCGGTAGGCGACGGTGGTGACCGGCTCGTTGCCGGCCAGCAGGATCAGGGCGTGGTGCAGTCGAAGCTGGGTGCGCCACTGCGGGAAGGTCATCGCGAACTCCTGCCGGAAGAGGCGGGACAGCGTTCGCTCGCCGGCTCCCACGTCCGCGCCGAGCCGGGAGAGCGCGCGCCCGTCGGCGGGATCGGCGTGCAGGATCTCGCAGACCGCGGCGAGACGGGAATCTGTTGCCACTGGCAACCTGATCGGCTGCTGCGGCGACCGCTCGAGCTGATCCAGCAGTACGCCGCGGATCCGGCCCCGGGCGGCGCTGTCGTCGGCCGGGTCGGCGGTGTAGGCGATGATCAGCTCGCGGAGCAGCGGTCCGACGGCCAGTACCGCGGGTGCGTCCAGGCCGACCGGGTTCTGGTCGGCCGGCAGTCCGACCAGGTGCAGATCGGTCGGACCGTGGGCGCGGTGCTCGTGGACGGTCCCGGCCGGCACCCAGATCGCTCTGGTGGCGGGGGCGATCCAGTGGCCGCGATCCGTGGTCACGGCGAGCACGCCGCGGGCGGCGTACGCGATCTGGTGGTCGTCGTGGCGGTGTGCGTCGATCTCCGCGCCGGGGGCGAGCCGGCGCAGAGCGGTCGGCGCGATCGGGGCGTGGCGGGGAATCGACATGATGTGTCAGATTATCGGAAGCCGGACACCGCGCCAGGGGCCCAAAGTGGTCGAGTGAAGCGCTTCCAGACCGCCCTGCTGTCCACCGGCCACGGCAGCGTGGATCTCTACCAGGGGATCGTGCCGGTGCTCGTCCCGTTCCTGGTCGCCGAGCGAGGTTACGGCTACCTGGCCGTCTCCGGGTTCGTGCTCGCGGCGACACTGCTGTCGTCGGTCGTCCAGCCGGTCTTCGGTCTGCTGACGGATCGCTGGTCGATGCCGTGGCTGATCCCGGCGAGCATGATCACGTCCGGTCTCGGAGTCGCGCTGATCGGCGTCTCGTCGTCGTACCCGTTCGCGCTCGCGGCGATCGCCCTGACCGGCATCGGCGTCGCGGCGTACCACCCGCAGGCGGCCCGTACCGCGCGGTCGGTGACCGGAGGCAGTCACGTCGGCATGAGCTGGTTCTCGCTCGGCGGCAACCTCGGTTTCGCGGTCGCACCGGCGGCCGGACCGCTGCTCGCGTACTCCGGCCTGGCGGCGACCCCACTCCTCATCCTGCCCGCGGTGGCCGGCGCTGCCATCACCGTGCCGCTGCTGCGCTCCGGCAGCGCGGCGCGACTCCGCCCCCAACGAGTCGGAGTCGACGACTGGCCCGCCTTCCGCACGCTGACGGCGATCATCGTCCTTCGCTCGATCGCGTACGTCGGCCTCAGCACCTTCCTCAGCCTGTACGTCGGCCAACGGCTGCAGCTCAGCGCGGGAGCAAGCGCGACGACTCTCTTCGTGCTGTTCGGCGGGGGAGTGATCGGCACCTTGCTCGGTGGTCGCCTGGCCACCCGCTTCGGCCGGATCACCACCATGCGCTGGTCGTACGCCGTCGCCGCGCTCGCGCTCGCAGGTGTCGCCCTGGTCCCCAACGCGGCGCTCTTCGTCTTCGTCGCGTTGAGTGCCATCGCCCTCTACGTGCCGTTCTCCTTGCACATCACCCTCGGCCAGGACTATCTGCCGACGCGCGTCGGTACCGCGAGCGGAGTGACACTCGGGCTTGCCGTCAGTGCAGGTGGGGTGATGGCCCCGGCGCTGGCCGCAGCTGCCGAGGCGACCTCGCTCCAGTTCGTGCTCGCCGCGCTGGCGATCCTGCCGGCTCTCGGCTGTCTCCTCACCCGCCGGCTCACCGAACCGGCCTGAGCCGGGAGATGGTGGCCGCGACAGCGTGGTGAGTGAACGGGCCGGTCTGTAAGCCGGATCCTGTAATAGGCGATCATCTATCTACGGTGACCGTTGCCGGGCACCTCTAGCAGCCTACCCGCGAGCTCGGGCGGGCAGCCCTCGAGCGCTCGCGCGGACGACGGTTGCCCGTCGCCCTTCTTGGCCTTGCTCCACGTGGGGTTTACCTAGCCTCCGCAGTCACCTGCGGAGCTGGTGGTCTCTTACACCACCGTTTCACCCTCACCCGCACCTTGATGAACCACGGGGTCCATCCAGGCCGCTGGCGGTCTGTTCTCTGTGGCACTGTCCCGCGGGTTGCCCCGGGTGGGCGTTACCCACCACGTTGCCCTGTGGAGTCCGGACTTTCCTCGGCGCCCACCGTTGCCGGTGAACGACGCGATCGCCCGACCGGCCCGTTCACTGTCAGGATAGGGCCTGCGCGCTCACTTCCGGGTATCGGCCGTCGGCGGTCCGCTCGTACGGCCGGACGTCGACCACCGCGTGCAGGTTCAGCGGCCCGTAGAGGTGCGGGAACGAGATGCCCACCGCGTCCAGATCCTCGTCGCACAGCGCCGATACCAGGAGCTCGGTGTCGATGACCAGCAGGCACAGCGGCTCGGTCACGTCGGTGTAGAACGAGTTGGCGACCAGCGCCACCTGCTCCGGGCGGGAGCAGTGGATGAAGGCGGCGCCGTCGTCGAGCGACTTGCCGCGGGTCGACCACCGGTAGCTGCCGGCCCGCTGGGCCGCTTCCCATTGGCCGGCGAAGGCCAGGTGCATGATCAGAGCCATCCTCCAAACCTAGTGCCGGATGAGCCGCAAACCGCGCAGGACAGTTATGCAGAATATTCTTTGCAGAAACTATTCTGCATCAGCTACGGTAGCCGCATGAGCGAGCGCGAGGTCCACCACGGCGAAGAACTGAAGGCGCTGACCCACCCGCTGCGGCTGCGAATGCTGGCCGCGCTCCGGGAGGACGGTCCCGCGACCGCGACCGAGCTGGCCCGCCGGTTCGCCACCGACACGGGAGCGACCAGCTACCACCTGCGCAAGCTCGCGCAGTACGGGTTCGTCGAGGAGGCTGCCGTCGAGGGGCACCCCCGGGCCCGGCACTGGCAGGCGGTGCACTCGACCACCTCGTGGAAGAACACCGAGGTCGGTGCGACCAGCGAAGGCCGGACAGCCGCGGACTGGATGCGCCGCCAGCAGGCCGGGATCCTGCAGTCCGACGTCGAGTCGTTCGAGCAGCTCCAGGACAGCCTGCCGGCGGAGTGGATCGACGCGGCCGGTATCGGCGACCAGCTGGTCAGGCTCACTCCGGAGTCCGTCAACCAACTCTGGGAGCGGTTCTACTCTCACCTCGAAGAGTTGAAGGCCGCGGATGCCGGCGATCCGGCCGCGCGCCGGGTGTCCGTCGTGGTCAGCGCGTTCCCGCGCCCGGAACCGTCATGACGGGCCAGGCGGCCCGCCGCCGCTATGCGCTGATCAGCTTCCTGACCTGGCTGCCGACCGGGCTCTACATCCCGGTCATGGTTCTGCTCCTGCTGGAGCACGGGATCGGGCTGCCGACGGTGGCCGCTCTGGGCGTGGCGTACTCCGCGACCATCATGCTGCTCGAGTTGCCGACCGGTGGTCTCGCCGACGTCGTCGGTCGCCGGCCGATGATGATCGCGTCGGCCGCAGCCAGCCTGGCCGGCTTGCTGCTGCTCGGCTTGGCCGAGTCGCTGTGGCTGCTGGTCCTCTCCGGCGTACTGCGTGGTCTGGCTCGCGCCCTGGGCAGCGGTCCGATCGAAGCCTGGTACGTCGACCAGGTGCCTGCTGAGGAGGCCGGTGAGCTGACGCACGGGTTGTCCCTGGGCGTCATGGCGGCCTCCGTCGCGATGACCGTCGGGACAGTTGGTGGTGCACTGATCCCGTTCGGCCTGGGGGTGAGTCTCGCGGTGCCGGTGCTGATCGCCGCGGGTGCCGACGCGGTGCGGCTGGTCGTCACGCTGGTGGCGATGCCTGAGGCGAAGTACGAGGCCTCGACCTTGCGCAGCATCGTTCGCGGTGTGCCGGCGGTGATCGCGGGCGGTGTGCGGCTTGCGGTACGGAACCTTGCGCTGACCCGCATCCTGCTCGTGAGTGCGGGCATGGGCGTCGCGTTGGCGGTCATCGAGCTGCTGACGCCGGGGTGGATGGCGGAGCTGGCGGGTTCGGCTGACCGGGGCGTGCTCGCCTACGGACTGGTGGCGGCGGTGGGCTTTGCCGCGGACGCCCTGGGAAGTTCGGTCAGTATGCCGCTGCTGCGCCGGCTAGGTTCGGCGCGCGCGGTGGGTCGTGCCGGGTACTGCGTCAGCGTGATCGCCCTGGCGGCGATGGCGGCCGCGAGTGCGGTCAGTGGATTCGCGGGGATCCTGGCGGCCGGGATCGCGTACTTGCTGATGTTCGTCGGCTTCGGGATCGCGGCCGGCCCGATGGGACAGCTGCTGCACAGTCAGATCATGGCGGCCGAGCGAGCGACGGTCGTGTCGGTCCAGTCGCTTCTGTTGCAGCTGGCGGGTGCGGTGGGCGCTGTCGCCCTCGGCTACCTCGCGGTGGTCACCGGTCCGGCCGTCGCGTTCCTGGTCGCGGCGGCGCTGCTGGCCGTCCCGGTGGCGCGGTTGGTGGTTCCGGAACCAGTGAGGTCTTGACAGCGGAGGGTGATCGCAGAAAGATCCGATGTCTACCTGTGATCCTCTCCGCCCCCAGGTCGCAGGTCCGCACCATCTCCAGGAGAGATCCGATGAACACCCTCCTGCGATCCCCCCTGCCCAAAAACCGCCCGAAGTACCGGTCCCGAAACCTGTCCAGAGCTCTGCCCAGACTGCTGCTGGTGACAGCGGTGCTGGCCGGATCACTGGCCACCAGTGGGCCCGTCGCTTCAGCGGCACCAGCAACCACGGCCTGGCAGAACGGCTCCTTCGTCGTCGACCGGCCGAACCTCGTCCGCCGCTCCGACATCGTGCTCGCCCGCCCCAACTCGGCACCGGCCGAATCGCTTCCCCTGGGCAACGGCGCCCTCGGTGCGGCGGTGTGGTCGGCCGACGGGTTCACCGCCCAGCTCAACCGCACCGACACGTTCCCCGACCGCAAATCACTCGGGCACGTGGTCATTCCCGGCCTGTCCCGGATGGCCGCTGCCGCCGACTTCAGCGGCCGCCTCGACCTGTACGACGGAATGCTGCGGCAAAGCGGCGGCGGCATGACGCTCACGGCGTTCATCCGCGCCGACACCCAGCAATTGGTGGTCGACGTCACCGGAGCCGATCCCAACGCGACGCAGACCGCTCAGGTGAAGCTCTGGAGCGGCCGTACGCCGACCGCCCGTGCCTCGGGCCCAGTCGCCGCGCTGGCCGAGACCTGGGTGGACAACAGCGGTGCCGGTGCATCCGGCCGGACCTTCGGATCGCTGGCCGGCGTCACGGCCGGCGGACGCAATGTCATCGGGTCCACTCCGAACGCTTTGACCGCGCAGGTCGCCTTCCAGCCCAATGCCGACGGCTCGTTCCGCGTCGTCGTCGCAGCGCCGACCTGGACCGGCGGCGACCCGATCGCCACCACCACGGCGGTACTGAACGGTGCGGCCACGCGGCCGGCGAGCGAAGTACGGAGCGCGCATCTGCAGTGGTGGCACAACCACTGGAGTCAGGCCGGCCTGATCAAGATCAGCTCGGCCGACGGCACCGGTGACTACGTCGAGAACCTGCGAACGATCTTCCTCTACGCGAGTGCTGCCCAGAGCAGGGGAGTGCTGCCCGGATCGCAGGCCGGGGTCGCCGACCTGTTCACGTTCTCGCAGGACCGTCGTGACTGGTATCCGTCCGGCTACTGGTTCTGGAACCTGCGGATGCAGGTCGCGGCCAATCTCTCGGCCGGTCTGCCCGGACTCAACGATCCGATGTTCCGGCTGTACAAGGACAATCTCGAGGCGATCGCGTCCTGGACGAGCACCCAGATGCCCGGCCGGCAAGGGCTCTGCGTGCCGGAGACGATGCGGTTCAACGGCAACGGCACCTATGCCGGCGGGACCAGCAACGCCTCCTGCGACTCGACCATCGCGCCGACGTACAACTCGCTCACGGTCACCACCGGGGCGGAGATCGGGTTGTGGGTCTGGGAGCACTACCGGATGACCGACGACCGGGCCTTCCTGCAGGCGCACTACCCACTGATCAAGGGCGCGGCGCAGTTCCTGCTGTCGCACGCGACCACGAAACCGGACGGCAAGCTGCACACCTGGTCGAACGCGCACGAGACCCAGTGGGGCGTCGACAACCCGACCACCGACATCGCGGCGATGCAGGCCTTCTTCCCGATCGCGGTGAAAGCCGCGCAGACCCTGGGCGTCGATACCGCCTTGGTCAGCCAGCTGAACTCGGCGATCCCGAAGATCCAGGTACTGCCGCGGACCGACACGGCGACGCAGACCCAACTGCTGACTCCGTCGTCCGATGCCGGTGGCAACACCATGATCGGGCTGTCCGCCCAGCCGACGGCGGCCCGGCACAACAGCGAGAACATCGGGCTCGAAGCGGTCTGGCCGTTCAGCCTGATCGGTGACGCCGGCCCGCTGACGGCGCTCGGCCGGCGGACCTTCACGCACCGCAGCTATGTCAACGGCAACGACTGGAGCTACGACCCGTTGCACGCCGCCCGGCTCGGGATGGCGAGCGAGATGAAGACCGCACTGCTGGCGGCGATCAGGTCGTACCAGGTCTATCCGTCCGGAATGGCGAGCTTCACCGCCCAACAGGCCTTCGAGCCCTACATCGAGCAGTCGGGAGTGCTCGCGGCGACGGTTGCCGAGGCGCTGGCGACCGACTACGACGGCGTACTGCGAATCGCTCCATCTTGGCCGTCCGACTGGACCGGCGAGGGAACTGTTGCCATTGGCCACAGATCGAGGGTGCACGTCCAGATCGCCGGCGGCAGCCCGGCCACGGTCGCCATCTCGTCGGGCGCCGACCAGCAACTCGCCGTACGCAGTCCGTGGCCCGGTCAGAGCGTCACGGTGCTGGACGGTCAGACCCGGGCCACCGTGGTCGGTCCGCAGAGCAACGGCACCTTCACCATCCCGGCGCAGTCCGGCAAGACCTACCTGGTGGAGAAGACCGGCGCCGCGGCCCAGCCGTTCCAAGCCCTCACCGGTACGCCGGCGACGGCCGCGCGCCGTTGGGACAAGGCCACGATCGGCCTGCCCAAGCAGACACCAGGCAGCGGCACGATCAGTCTGCGCGCCAAGGCCAACGGCAAGTACGTCACCGCCGGCACCGGCACACCGCTGATCGCGGACAGCACCACGAACGGCACCGCCCAGCAGTACGAGCTCACCGAGCTCGGTGGCGGCAACGTGTCGCTGCGCGCCAAGGCCAACAACCTGCTGGTTGCCGCCGACAACGCGGGCGACGGGCCGCTGCTGGCCAAGAACCAGGTGGTCGGGTCCTGGGAGACCTTCCAGCTGATCCGTAACGGCGACGGCTCGGTCAGCTTCCGGGCCCAGATCAACAGCAAGCTCGTCTGCGCCGAGAACGCCGGGGCCGCGCCACTGATCGCGAACAGAGACGTGATCGGCCCGTGGGAACAATTCGACCTGATCACCAACTGAGGAGCACGACCATGCAGAAGAAAGGTACCCGGCGGCTCTCGTTGCTGATCACGGCCGCACTGACCGCGGCACTTGGCTTGAGCCCACTGCCGGCCGAAGCCGGATCGACGATCCCACCCGGCGACTACCAGCAGGTGTCGCTCGCGAGCGGCGGGGGTGAGCTCGGCGAAGCGATGTCGCTGGCGATCCTGCCGAACCGCTCTGTCGTCCACACGGCGCGCGACGGAACAGTACGGATCACCGACCCGGCCGGTACGACGTCGGTGGCCGGCAAGCTCAACGTCTACACCCACGACGAGGAGGGCCTGCAGGGCGTCGCGGCCGATCCGGGCTTCGCGACCAACCGCTATCTGTACCTCTACTACTCACCCCGCCTGTCCACCCCCGAGGGCGACGCGCCGACCGAGGGCACCCAGGCCGACTGGGACCGCTGGAAGGGCGAGCTCTACCTGTCGCGGTTCACCCTGAAGAGCGACAACACCCTCGACCTGGCCGGCGAGAAGATCGTCCTGCGGGTGCCGAGCGATCGCGGTCAGTGCTGTCACGTCGGCGGCGACCTCGATTTCGATGCCGCAGGCAACCTCTACCTGACCACCGGGGACGACAGCAACCCGTTCCAGTCCGACAGCTACACCCCGATCGACGAGCGCACCAACCGCAACCCGCAGTTCGACGCGCAGCGCAGCTCCGGCAACACCAACGACCTGCGCGGCAAGCTGCTCCGGATCAAACCTCAGCCGGACGGCACCTACACGGTTCCGAGCGGCAACCTGTTCGCGCCCGGCACCGCGCAGACCAGGCCCGAGATCTACGCGATGGGCTTCCGCAACCCGTTCCGGATGACCGTGGACAAGCCGACCGGCATCGTCTACCTCGGGGACTACGGTCCCGACGCCGGGGTCACCAACCCGAACCGCGGCCCGAACGGACAGGTCGAGTTCGACCGGATCACCGCCCCCGGCAACTACGGCTGGCCGTACTGCACGGGCACCAACACCAGCAGCGAGACCTACAACGAGTTCCAATTCCCCAGCGGCCCCTCGGCGGCGAAGTACAACTGCGCGGGCGGTCCCACCAACAACTCCTTCCGCAACACCGGCCGGACCACGCTGCCACCGGCGCAGCCGTCCTGGATCCGGTACGGCGGTGACGCGGGAACGCCGCCCGAGTTCGGCGGCGGCTCGGAGTCGCCGATGGGCGGCCCGGTCTACCGGTTCGACCCGAACCTGAACTCCGCGGTCAAGTTCCCGCAGTCGCTGAACGGCCGGTACTTCGCCGGTGAGCTCGGCCGGCAGTGGATCAAGGCCATCGAGGTGACCGGCAGCGGTGGCGTCGGCGACATCGGCGCGTTCCCGTGGACCGGTACGCAGGTGATGGACATGGCTTTCGGGCCGGACGGCGCGCTCTACGTGCTCGACTACGGCACCGGCGCCAACAACCAGGCACTGTGGCGGATCGAGTACAAGGGCGCCACCAACCGCAACCCGATCGCCAAGGCAGCCGGTACGCCGACCTCCGGTGGCCGTCCGCTGGCCGTGGCGTTCTCGTCCGCGGGCAGCTCGGACCCCGAAGGCGGGGCGCTGACCTACCGCTGGACCTTCGGCGACGGCGGGACGTCGACGCAGGCCAACCCGTCGTACACCTACAACACGGCCGGCAACTTCACCGCGACGCTGACTGTCACCGACCCGGCCGGGCTGACCGGTTCGGCCAACGTTCAGATCAGCGTGGGCAACACGGCTCCGACGGTCACCTTGCAGACCCCGGCCGACGGGCAGCTGTTCTCGTTCGGCGACACCGTGCCGTTCCAGATCACCGTGACCGATCCCGAGGACGGCACGATCGACTGCAGCAGGGTGAAGCTGACCTACCTGCTCGGCCATGACGCGCACCAGCACCAGATCACCTCCAAGAACGGTTGCAGCGGATCGATCGCGGTACCGGTCGACGGTGAGCACGATCCCGCGGCGAACGTGTACGGCGTGTTCGACGCGGAGTACACCGACAACGGCGGAATCACCACGCATACCCAGCGCAAGCTTCAGCCCCGGCACCGTCAGGGCGAGCACTTCAGCGGCCAGTCGGGAATTCAGTTGGCCGACCACGGCAGCGCCGAGGGCGGCAAGACGGTCGGTTTCGTCGACAACAACGACTGGATCTCCTTCCAGCCGTACGCCGTCGGCAACGCGACCTCGGTCAGAGCGCGCGTCTCGTCCGGTGGGATCGGTGGCACGATCGAGGTCCGGGCCGGCTCCGCGACCGGTGCGCTGATGGGCACGATGACGGTTGCCCCGACGGGAAGCTGGGACACCTTCGTCGACGTGTCGGCAAACCTGACCAACAAGCCTGCCGGGACCACCACGTTGTTCTTCGTCTTCAAGGGGGCGACGGGACAGGGCAACCTGTTCGACCTCGACGCCTTCACGTTCGTCACCTCGGTTTCGACCGGTACGACGGCGGAGGGCGAGGCGTTCACGGCGCAGTCCGGCGTACAGGTGGCTCCACATGCGGGGGCCAGTGGTGGGCAGACGCTGGGCTACATCGACAACGGTGACTGGGCGGGCTACAGCCAGGTCAGCTCCGCCGGTGCACGGTCGTTCAGCGCCCGGGTCTCCTCCGGCGGGGCGGGCGGCACCATCCAGGTGCGGGCCGGATCTCAGACCGGCCTGCTGCTCGGGTCGGTCGCCGTACCGGTGACCGGTGGCTGGGAGAACTTCCAGACCGTCTCGACCGCTCTGACCGGCACTGCCACCGGCCCGCTCTTCCTGAGCTTCACCGGGGCCACCGGCGCGCTCTTCGACATCGACACCTTCACCGTCTCTCGCTGAACAGGACAACCACTATGACTACTTTCACGCGTCGTGAGTCCCTGGTGACCGGTGCGCTGCTGCTGGTCGGAGGAGTCGTCGTCGGACGGCCCGCGACCGCTTCGGCAGCCGCCGCCGCTCCCTACCAAGTGCTCGTGTTCAGCAAGACCGCCGGGTTCCGGCACGACTCCATCCCGGCCGGCATCCAGGCGCTCCGGGACCTCGGGGCAGCGAACAACTTCACCGTGACAGCCACCGAGGACAGCAATGTCTTCACCACCTCGCAGTTGGCCGCCTACAAGGCGGTCGTCTTCCTGAGCACCACCGGCGACATCCTGAACGCCTCCCAGCAGACGGCGTTCGAGACGTACATCAACGGCGGTGGCGGCTACGTCGGAGTCCACGCCGCCGCCGACACGGAGTACAACTGGCCTTGGTACGGGCAGTTGGTCGGGGCTTGGTTCCACAGTCACCCCGCGATCCAGCAGGTGACCGCCAGGGTCGAGGACCGCGCGCATCCGTCGACGGCGCACCTCGGCACCACCTGGGTCCGCACGGACGAGCTGTACAACTACC
This sequence comes from Kribbella sp. CA-293567, assembly GCF_027627575.1. Taxonomy (NCBI): domain Bacteria; kingdom Bacillati; phylum Actinomycetota; class Actinomycetes; order Propionibacteriales; family Kribbellaceae; genus Kribbella; species Kribbella sp. CA-293567. Next base: position 5,026,171 of record NZ_CP114065.1, on the reverse strand, counting down.
GCACCAACCCCAGGCCGAACGTGCGGGTGCTGATCAACCTCGACGAGTCCACCTACAGCGGCGGCAACATGGGCGATCACCCGATCGCCTGGTATCACGCCCAGGGTTCGGGACGGTCGTTCTACACCGGCTTCGGGCACACCATCGAGTCGTACTCCAACCAGGCGTTCCGGCAGCATCTGCTGGGCGGCATCCAGTACGCCGCCGGTGCGGGATCGGTTCCGCCGGTGACGTCGGTGGAGGGCGAGGCGTTCACGTCGCAGTCCGGCGTACAGGTGGCCGGGCATGGTGGCGCCAGCGGCGGGCAGACGCTGGGATACATCGACAACGGTGACTGGGCCGGCTACTCGCAGGTGAGTACGGCCGGCAAGACGAGCTTCAGCGCGCGGATCTCGTCGGGTGGGGCCGGAGGCACGATCCGGATCCGGTCGGGCTCGGCGGCCGGGCCGGTGCTCGGGACGGTCGCAGTACCGGTGACCGGCGGCTGGGACAACTTTCAGACCGTCTCCACCACGCTCAACGGCTCGGGCAGCGGTCCGCTGTTCCTGACGTTCAGTGGTGGGTCCGGCGCCTTGTTCGACATCGACACCTTCACCGTCGGCTGACCCCGATCAGCGCCCGGAGGACGGCTCCGGGCGCTGGTAGGTTCTCGCGCATGGCGAACCCTGAGCAGACCGCGGAGACCGTCGAGGCCAAGCCGGCGAAGGTGACTCCGGTCGACGACCTGATCAGCACGCAGCACACGCTCACGGCCGGCCGGCGGAAGCTCGAGTACACGGCGACCACCGGCCGGGTGGTGCTGCGTAAAGAGGTCTTCACCGACGGCAAGTCCGACGGGCACGTGCCGAAGGCCGAGGTGTTCCTGACGGCGTACACGCTCGACGATGCCGACCCGGGCAGCCGTCCGGTGACGTTCGCCTTCAACGGTGGGCCGGGCTCGTCGAGCATCTGGCTGCACCTCGGGCTGCTCGGTCCGCGCCGGGTGGTCTCCGGTGACGCCGGCGAGCTCGCGCCGCCGCCGTACGGGCTGGTCGACAACGCGGAGACCCTGCTGAAGGACAGCGACCTGGTCTTCATCGACCCGGTGTCGACCGGCTACTCGCGCGCGGTCGAGGGGGAGAAGCCGGGGGAGTTCCACGGGTTCACCGCCGACCTGGAGTCGGTCGGCGAGGTGATCCGGTTGTGGACGTCACGCAACGGACGCTGGATGTCGCCGAAGTTCCTGGCGGGCGAGTCCTACGGTACGACGCGCGCGGCCGGGCTGGCCGCGCATCTGCAGGACCGGTACGGGATGTACCTGAACGGGATCGTGCTGATCTCGGCGGTGCTGGAGTTCAGCACGCTCGACTTCACGCCCGGCAACGACCTGCCGTTCACGCTCTTCCTGCCGTCGTACGCCGCGGCCGCGCACTACCACGGGCTGATCCCGGACCGGGAGCTCGACGAGGTGCTCGCCGACGCGGAACGGTTCGCGGCCGGCCGGTATCCCAATGCGCTTGCTCAGGGCAACCGGATCCCGGCCGGCTACCGGGCCGAGGTGGTCAGCCGGCTGGCCGGGCTGACCGGGTTGTCGGAGGACTACATCGACCGGGTGAACCTGCGGATCGAGCACACCCGGTTCTTCGCCGAAGTACTGCGGGCGCGGCGTCAGGTGGCCGGCCGGCTGGACGCCCGGTTCACCGGCTGGGACGCGGACGCCGCGGGTGAGACCTCTACCGACGATCCGTCCTTCCGGGCGATCATCGGGCCGTACACGGCGGCGCTGAACCACTACCTGCACGCGGAGCTCGGCTACCACAACGACCTGCCGTACGAGTTCCTCAGCAGCCAGGCGGCCAGGGACTGGTCGTTCAAGGAGTTCGAGAACAACCACGTGACGGTCGCGGACAAGCTGGCCGAGGCGATGCGCGCGAACCCGCACCTGAAGGTGCACGTCGCCTCCGGTCACTACGACTGCGCGACGCCGTACTTCGCCACCGAGCACACGGTCGCGCGGCTGCAGATCCCGGCGGAACTCCGGGACAACATCGAACTTTGCTACTACCCGGCGGGTCACATGATGTACGTGCACGAACCGACCCGGCGGCAGCAGTCCAAGGACCTGGCCGCTTTCATCAAGGGAGCCTCCAACCGATGACGCCAGTCCGACCGGAAGTCGCCGCCACCACAGCGCGGTACCTGGAGCTGATCGACGAGGCACTGCCGGGGCAGGTGACCGGGCTCTACCTCACCGGCTCGGTGCCGCTCGGTGACTTCCGGCCGGGACACAGCGATATCGACGGTGTCGTCGTGGTGGCCGCGCCGCTGCCGGACGCCTCCGCGGCGCGGTCCGTGCACGAGCAGTTGCCCTTGGCCCCCGCTTTTGACGTCACCTACCTGACCGCCGCCGAGCTCGCGGCGCCACCCGACCCGAGCAAGCCGGTGGTCTTCACCCTCGACGGAGTCTTCAAGGAAGCGCCGCTCGGTGGCCCGGTGTCGCCGGTGCTGTGGTCGGAGCTGGCTCGCCAGGCGCTCGCCGTCCGTACTGCGTCCGACCTGGTCGTGCACGACGACCAGGAGGCACTGGAAGCGTTCACCCGCGACAACCTCAAGACCTACTGGACCTCGCAGTTCGACCAGCTGGAGACGAACACCGCCGGGGTTGCCGACGAGGAGCCGGTGGCCGACTGGCTGCTGCCTTGGGTGATACTCGGCGTACCGCGTCTGCACGCACTCCTTGCCACCGGCAACATCATCTCCAAGACCCGCGCCGGCGAACACGCCCTGATCGCCTTCCCCGAGTGGTGCGATCTCCTCAACCGCTGCCTCGACCACCGCGCCGGCAAACCCGAAACCTTCACCATCGCCGACGCCAAAGCCGCTGTCCCCTACGGCCGCAAGGTGATCACCACAGCCCTGGAGCTGTAGGTGGTGCTCTACATCCGCGAACCCGGACCGGTACAGGTGAGCGCGCCGCCGACCGGCGTCGTCCTCGTCGTCGACCGTGCCCCCTGGCTGGATACCCCGGACTGCCCGTTCATCATCGAGGTGTACACCGCACCAGCCTGGCGCCGCCGAGGCCTCGCCCGCGCGCTGGTCACCGAGTGCCTGGCGCACGGTGCCAGGCGCTACGCGTTGAACGTTCTCCCCGGCAACACCGCTGCACTCGAGCTCTATGGAGCATTGGGGTTTCAGCCGGGGTAGATGCGGAAGCCGGCGTTGGTGCGGTGGTCGAAGGAGGCATAGAAGGCCTGGGCGGTGTCGGTGACCAGGTCGCCGTCGAGCGCGACGACACTCGTCGGCCAGTTCTCGGCTTCGCACAGTGCCAGCACACCGCGAGGTGAGCGTGCTGGTACTGCGTGACGGTCACGGAAGGGTGAGGACTTCGGCGCCGGTGTCGGTGACCACCAGGGTGTGCTCGAACTGGGCCGTGCGCGACCTGTCCTTGGTGGTGGCGGTCCAGCCGTCTTCCCACAGGTCGTAGTCGTGGCTGCCCAGGGTGAGCATCGGCTCGATCGTGAACGTCATCCCGGGCTCCATCACGTCGTCGAAGCGCTCGTCGTCGTAGTGCGGGATGATCAGCCCGGAGTGGAACGACGTCGCGATGCCGTGGCCGGTGAAGTCGCGGACCACGCCGTAGCCGAAGCGCTTGGCGTACGACTCGATCACCCGGCCGATGATGCTGACCTGCCGGCCGGGCCTGACCGCCTTGATCCCACGGTTCAGTGCCTCCCGGGTGCGCTCGACCAGCAGCCGGCTCTCCTCGTCGACCTCGCCGACCAGGAAGGTCGCGTTGGTGTCGCCGTGCACGCCGTCGAGGAAAGCGGTGATGTCCACGTTGACGATGTCGCCGTCCTCGAGCGGACGGTCGTCGGGGATGCCGTGGCAGATCACCTCGTTGACCGAGGTGCACAACGACTTCGGGTACCTGCGATATCCGAGCGTCGACGGATAGGCGTTGCGCTCCACCAGGAACTCGTGCCCGACCGCGTCCAGTTCGTCGGTGGTGACTCCCGGCTTCGCGGCCGCGCCGACCGCCTGAAGCGCCTGCGCGGCGAGTTTGCCGGCCACCCGCATCTTCGCGACCAGCTCGGGCGACGTCACGTAGGAACCGTCGTACGGCGTCGGCGACGGTTTGTCGACGTACTCCGGGTAAGGAATGGACGCGGGTACGGGACGGCGAGGCGAGATGCTGCCAGGAGTGAGAAGCGACATGGTGGAATCATTCTAGTGAGCTGTCACAAGACTCCAGGAGGCGGTCAGCCCTTATGAGCGACGATCACAGCAACGAGTGGTACTACAACACCAAGACCGGCAAGGTCGAGCCGTACCAGGGCGAGAAGTCCGCTGACCGGCTCGGACCGTACAGCTCCCCGGAGGAGGCCGCCAGGGCGCTGGACAAGGTCCAGGAACGCAACGAGGCCTGGGACAACGATCCCAAGTGGAACGACGACTGAGGGACCGGCCGTCCGCCGGCGGCGGGCATGACCGAGGGGCACCACCGCGCGGTGGTGCCCCTCGGTCTTTCGGACTGTCCGGTCAGGCTACTTCGCGGCGGCCGTGCGCGCCGGTGCCTTGCGGGCCGGTGCCTTCCGCGCCGACGTCGCCTTCTTGGCGACCGCCGTGCGCGCTGGTGCCTTCTTGGCGGCGACCTTGCGGGCCGGAGCCTTCTTCGCGGCGACCTTGGCCGGAGCCTTCTTGGCCGCGACCTTGGCCGGGGCCTTCTTCGCGGCGACCTTCTTCGCGGTCGCCTTCGCGACGGTCTTCTTCGCGGGTGCCTTCTTGGCCACGGTCTTCTTGGCCGTCACCTTCTTCGCCGGCGCCTTCTTGGCCACCGTCTTCTTGGCGACGGTCTTCTTGGCGGTCACCTTCTTGGCCGGCGTCTTCTTGGCGACCGTCTTCTTGGCGGTCACCTTCTTCGCCGGGGCCTTCTTCGCGACGGTCTTCGTGGCCGGTGCCTTTTTGGCCACGGTCTTCTTGGCGACGGTCTTCTTCGCGACGGCCTTCGCCGGCGCCTTCTTGGCGACCGTCTTCTTCGCGGTCACCTTCTTCGCCGGGGCCTTCTTCGCGGCGACCTTCGTGGCCGGTGCCTTCTTCGCCGCTGTCACCTTCTTCGCCGGAGTCTTCTTGGCCGCGGTGACCTTTCGTGCGGTCGTCGTCGCGGCGCCTGCCTTTTTGGCGACGGTCTTCTTGGCGGGAGAAGCCTTTTTGGCTGTCGCCTTCCCTGCGGCTGCCTTTGTGGCTGGCACTCTGCCTCCTTGGTGCGCTGAGGAAAACCACGGTGGATTCCTCGTCGTCCTGATGATGACAACACTTGTGCCATACGTAAAGCACCCGAAACGCCAGTACGTTAAGGCGTCCACCGGTCGTTTCCGCGGGAATAGTCCGGAAACCCTTGCAGAGTTGGGTTTCCGTCGGCGAGGTAGCCTGCTGTCCGGTGGCAAAGAAATGTTGACGACACGCGCACCAACTTGCCCTCGATCTGCTGTTCCACCGTGCTTTCGACGAAGTGTTGTCATCGGCAACGTCTCCTCGACGGCACCCGACGAAGGGCCCCGGACACATGCGCGACGACCTCGGAACCGTTGTCGAACTGCCTGCTCGTGTACGTCGGGTGGTGAGTATCGTGCCGTCCCTGACCGAGGCGATCGCGGTCACGCACGCGTCGCTGCTGGTCGGCGCGACGGACTGGTGCAGTCATCCCGCGGACCTCGACGTGACCCGGGTACGGGGTACGAAAAACCCCGATGTCGAACTCGTTCGCGAACTCGCGCCCGATGTCGTGATCGCGAATGCCGAAGAGAATCGCGCCGCCGATCTCGACGCGTTACGCGCGAGTGGCGTGCCGGTCTGGGTGACCGCGCCGACCACGGTGGCGCAATCCCTGGACTCACTCGACCGAATGCTCGGCGCCGTCACCGGCGAAGTACCGCGGTGGCTCGGGCAGGCGCGAGAAGTCTGGAGTACGCCGTACGACGGACCGCGCCGGCGGGCGCTGATTCCGATCTGGCGGCGGCCCTGGATGGCGCTGGGCCGGGATACTTTCGCGGGCGATCTGCTGCAAAGACTGGGGATCGACAATGTGCTCGCACAATCATCCGAGCGGTATCCGAAGTTCGATCCGCGGGACTTACCGGAGTACGACCTGGTGGTGCTGCCGGACGAGCCCTATGCGTTCGCCGCCGACGACGGCCCGGAAGCGTTCGAGCGGCCCGCGCGCACCGTGAGCGGTCGGCACCTGACCTGGTACGGACCGTCACTGGTCACCGCCCAGGCGGTGCTGACCGAACAGCTGGGGTGACGTGCGACACGATCACTGAGATCTCAGGTAGACGGTTAGGGGAGCCTCACCTACTCTTGCCTGGTGCCGTCCATGACTGCGAAGAAGAAGTGCTGCAAGGACAAGCCGAGGTGCAAGAAGTGCCCGGTCGTCCTCAAGCGGCTGGCCGATGCCGGCTGCGCCGAGCGCCTCGACCTGCGCCACTACATCGTGGACAAGAAGCTCTCGAAGAAGGTCCTCAAGCAGGCTCGCTCCCGCTGACCGGCGCACCGACTGGGCCGTGGACCGGAGCAGCGGTCAGGACGCCTCGCGGTAGCGGATCGCCTCGACCGCCCGCCGGACCAGGTCGGGGATGGTGATGTGGGCGGCCTGACCGGTCGCCTCCAGCTCGTCGGGATGCCACCAGCCGTGCGCGCTGATCGTCTCCAGTTCGAGCTGCTCCTGGTTGGCGAAGCTCACCTCCACCGTCTCCACGCCGACGGCGAAGAAGGTCTGGTGCTGGATGATCCGGCAGCCGCCCCACTCGAACTCGATCTCGTTCGTCGCCACCGGGGCGCCGAGCTGCTCGGCCGGCAGCACGATGCCGACCTCCTCGCGCAGTTCGCGACTACCGGCCTGCTCGACGGTCTCGCCCGCCTCGACGCCGCCGCCGATGGTGAACCAGTACGGCGTCTGCGGTTTCAGCGGGTCCCAGCCGTGCAGCAGCAACACCTTGCCGTCCGGGCGGACAGGCAGGACACGGGCCGTCGTACGCCGGACGACGGTGCCGGGCGGTGGCAGGCGGGAGTCGGTCACACCTCAAAACGCTAGACGACACAGGCGGTCCGGCGACGCGTCGCGCGGCGCGTCTCTTCGCGACGTCCGAATACGGGCGCCCGGCAACAGGTGTTGTTCACCGGTGAGACGATCTCTGTATGACTTCGCGGATCGGCCTCGGACTGGCGGCACTCGGGCGGCCGGGCTACATCAACCTGGGCCACGATCAGGACCTGCCGCCGGGACGCGAGATCGATGATCTTCGCCTGCGCACGCACGAGTTGCTGGAGCAGGCCTGGGCGGCCGGCGTACGGTACTTCGACGCCGCGCGTTCCTACGGTTTGGCGGAGACGTTCCTGGGGGAGTGGCTCACGCCGGAGCGGCGTAGCAGGCTCACGGTCGGATCGAAGTGGGGTTACACCTACGTCGCCGACTGGCGCCACGACGCGGAGACGCACGAGGTGAAGGACCATTCCCTGGCGACGTTCGAACGGCAGTGGCCGGAGACCTTGCAGGCGTTGGGAGGCCGGCCTGACTTCTATCTGGTGCACAGTCTGACGGCGGACAGCCCGGCGCTCGACGATGCGAAACTGCTGGACCGGCTGCGCGAACTGGCGGACAGCGGCGTACGGGTCGGGTTGTCGACGAGTGGACCGCGGCAGGCCGAGACGTTGCGTAGGGCACTGTCTCTGGAAACGCCCTTCACTGCGGTCCAGTCCACCTGGAACGTGCTCGAGACCTCAGCCGGCGCGGCGCTCGCCGAGGCACATGACGCGGGATGGTTCGTGGTCGTGAAGGAAGCCGTGGCCAACGGGCGCCTGACCGCTAGGGCGGGCGGCACGTCCTTCAATGCCTTCGCCGCTCAACACGGCGTCGCTCCGGACTCGCTGGCCATTGGAGCCGCCGCCGCGCAACAGTGGGCAGACGTGGTGCTCAGCGGTGCCACTACTGCGGGCCAGCTCGAGAGCAACCTCGCTCCAGCGCTCGCAGGGCCCTTGGACGAGTTCATCCAGGAGCCCTACGAGTACTGGTCGGAGCGTTCGGCGCTGCCGTGGATCTAGTTCAGGGCTAGAAGGTGTGCTCGTCAGCGGGGAACGAGCCGTTGGCCACTTCCGCTGCGTAGGTGGCGGCAGCGTTGGTGAGGATGCCGCGCAGATCGGCGTACTGCTTGACGAAGCGGGGCATCTGTCCGGCCCGCATGCCGGCCATGTCCTGCCAGACGAGCACCTGCGCATCGGTGTCGCGGCCGGCGCCGATGCCGATTGTCGGGATCGGGATCCGCTTGGTGATCTCGGCCGACACGTCGCCCGGCACCATCTCGAGGACGAGGGAGAAGGCGCCTGCCTCGGCGAGCGCGACCGCGTCGTCGATCAGCGCGGCGGCCTGGTCGCCACGGCCCTGCACGCGGTACCCACCGATCGTGTGCTCGCTCTGCGGGGTGAAGCCGATGTGGGCCATCACCGGGATGCCGGACTGGGTCAGCTTCTCCACCGCCGGTACGACGGTGCGTCCGCCTTCCAGCTTGACCGCGTGCGCGCCGGCTTCCTTCATGAACCGGACGGCGGTGTGGAAAGCCTGCTCGGGCGAGGCCTGGTACGAGCCGAACGGCAGGTCGGCGACCACCAGCGCGCGATCGACGGCACCGGCGACGGCGCGGGCGAGCGGGATCAGTTCGTCGACGGTGACACGGAGAGTGGACTCGTAGCCGAAGACGTTGTTGGCGGCGGAGTCACCGACCAGCAGGACCGGGATGCCGGCCTGGTCGAAGATCTCGGCGGTGTACTGGTCGTAGGCGGTCAGCATCGCCCACTTCTCGCCGCGGTTCTTCATGTCGCGGAGGTGGTGGATGCGGTATCGCCGCGGGCGCTTGCTCGCGTCGGCGGGGGTGGCCGAGGTGTTGGCGGCCGGTGCGCCGGGGGAGGGAGTGCCGGCTGCGGAGCCGGGTGAAGGGATGCCGGCTGCGGAGTTGTTGCCGGGGGAGGGCATGGCGGCTGCGGAGTGCGAGCCGGGTGAGGAGACGCCTGCTGCGGAGTTGCTGCCGGGTGAGGAGATGCCTGCTGCGGAACTCGGGCTGGGCGAAGGGGCGCCTGTTGCGGAGCTGGTGCCGGCTGCGGGAGCGCCTGCTGTGGGGCTCGTGCCGGGTGTGGAAGCGCCAGCGGGGGAGCTCGTGCCGGGTGAGGAAGCGCCTGCAGTGGGGCTCGTGCCGGGTGTGGAAGCGCCGCCGGCGGAGCTCGTGCCGAGTGCGCTCAGTGGGTTGGCTTCGCTGTGCTGGTGGCCCGCGTTGGAGGCGTTGCCTGGTTGGCCGGGTGCTGCTGGGTGACCGGGTGCGCCGGCTGGCTGCGAGGTGTTGCCGGCGCTCTCGGCGGTGGTGGGCTCTGCCGGTGACTCGGGCTTGGCCGGGGAGACGCCGGCGCCGGCTCGGCGGGCGCGGTGGGAGCTGACGGGAGCCTCGGGCACCTGGCTGGGCGCGTCCTGCTGTACGTCGGCCCGGCGACGAGCGCCTGCCCGTCGTTCCGGTTTGCTCTCCTGTGTGGAGTTGGTCGACGTGGGGACAGCGTTCATCGGTGCGTTGCTCTCGTACTCCGCGGAAGGGTCGGTCGGATAGCCGTTGGCCGAGCTGGATGCGCTGGCGGGCGGTGCGGTGGCCGGGGTCGGCGCGCTCCCCGTCCAGCCCGTCTGTCCCTGGCCGGCGGGTGCGGGGCGGCTGGCGGGTCCGCTCTGCTCCGGTGCCTGCGCTGGGTGCTGGGTGCTCGCGGCTGGGGTGTTGCTGGTTGGTGCTGTTGAAGCCTGGCTGCTGCTGCTGCTGCTGCTGCTGCTGTTGCTGGGTGCGGTGGTGCCGGGCCCGGGACCGCTGGAACCGTCGTTTCCTGGCTCGGTGCCTTCGCGGACGCCCGAGTTGCTGGGGTCGGCGGAGGCGCGGCCGTTGGGCGAGCGGCGGCCGTTCGAGGTCCCGGCCGGTGGGAGGCCGGCGGGTGGTGGTGGCGGGGTCGGAGCGGAAAGGCCGTTGGAGCTGGCCGGACGTGACTCAGCACCCGCCTGCGTCCAGCCGTTGGAGCTGGGCGTGCGCGGCTGGGGGTTGTCCTGGGCCGAGCCGTTGGTACCGGGTGAGCGCGGCTCCGGGGTGTCTTGGGGCCAGCGGTTGGAGCTGGAGGTCCGTGGCTGTGGGTTGTCCGAGGTCCAGCCGTTCGAGCCGGCTATGCGGGATTCCGGGCTGTCCTGAGTCCAGCCGTTCGAGCCGGGTGTGCGTGGCTCGGGGTTGTCCTGGGTCCAACTGCTCGAGCCGGGTGTGCGGGGCTCCGGGGTGTCTTGGGACCAGCGGTTGGAGTTGGGTGTGCGCGGCTCGGGGTTGTCCTGGGACCAACGGTTGGAGCTGGGTGTGCGCGGCTCGGGGTTGTCCTGGGTCCAGCCGTTGGAGCTTGGGGTGCGTGGCTCGGGTTGGGTCCAGCCGTTGGAGTGTGCGCTCGACTCCGGGCCGGCTTGCGTCCAGCCGTTGCTGGACGGGGTGCCGTTGGTGGAGCTGTGGGGTGGGACGCCGTTGCCGGGTGAGCTGAGGGGGCCGTTTCCGGGGTGGCCTACGGTGCCGATGCTTGCCGGGCCTGGGATGCCGGGGCGTGCTGGGGGTTGGGCGCTTGGTGCTTGCCCGGGGGCGCCGGGGCCTGGCGCGCCGGGCGGCGTACCGGGTGCTGGTTGTGCTGGGCGGCCAGGCGGAGGACCGCTGATGCCGTTGCGGACAGGGCCGAACGGGCTCTGCTGCGACGAGGCGGGCGGCTGCTGACGGAAGGGCGACTGCTCCTGCGCAGCACGGTCCTGCGCAGCACGGTCCTGCGCAGCGCGCTCCTGCGCAACGCGGTCCCGGGCGCCCGGATCTTGTGCGCCACGGTCCTGCGCAACACGCTCTTGCTTCGCCCGCTCGGCCGCAGCGCGAATCTGGGCAAACTGCTCCTGCGCAACACGCTCTGCCGCAGCATTCTCCTGCGCGGCCCGTTCCTGAGCAGCACGCTCGTGCAATGCGCGCTCGTGCCCACCACGCTCTGCGGCGCCGCGTTCCTGGGCAGCCCGTTCCAGTCCGACACGTTCCTGCGCACCGCGTTCGTGCGCGACGGGTTCGTGGGTACCGCGTTCGTGTGCGGCTCGTTCCAGCCCAATGCTTTCTGCCGCAGCACGCTCTCGAACGGCACGCTCAGCTGCAGCACGTTCCTGCGCAGCGCGCTCGTGTAGTACGCGCTCTTGCCCGCCCCGCTCTGCTGCAGCACGTTCCCGCGCAGCTCGTTCCGCTGCAGCGCGCTCGGCCGCGATCCGCTCCTGACCGGCTCGCTCCCGCGCAGCGCGTTCCTGCGCCGCACGTTCTTGCGCCGCACGTCCTTGCGCAGCGCGTTCTTGCGCAGCACGTTCCTGTGCCGCGCGTTCCGCGCCTGCGCGGTCGACGATGGGGCGTTCCTGGGTCGGCTGGTCGTACGACGGGCGGGGGGCGAACGGCGACGATTCCTCGAAGCTGCTGGGCTCGCGGTACGGGTCTCGCTCACCCCACGGGGCCGCGTCGGTGTACTGCTCCGGTTGGTAGCCGCCGGCCGGGTAGTCGGGCTCCGGCCGGAAGGGTGGTTTCGGGACGTACGGCTGTTGCGGCACGGGACCGCGTTCGTACGAGCGTGGCGCGTTCGGCAGCGACGGTGCCGGGTCGAGGCCGCCCAGGGTGGAACGGTCGCTCCAGCGGCCGTCGGTGGGGCGGTCGGCGTAGCCGTAGTCCGAGCGGTGCTGATCCTCGGTTGTCCGGTTCTTCGGTCCGGTCCCGTACGGCGCCGGCAGTTCGTCGTCGGCGTCGCCGTTGGTACCGGCCGACATGAAGTTGTCAACCATGGGCTCATCGTCCCACCGTTGCGGAGGGTGAGCGCCACCGGTCGGCGCTGAGGGATCGCTCACACCTGACGCGTCAGGAGACCTGCGCTCGGGCACGCTGAAGGAGTCAGCCTGCTCGGGATCCTCGGGCGGAAAGAACGGGCTGTCGTTGAACGGGCGGTTACGCCAAGAGCCACTCAGCTGTCTGCTGCCCCTCTGGTAGTTGCACGCCTCGCGTCCTCACGCCATGCACTCGTGATCGGCAGTCTCCGGTCGCGGCCGAAGGCCTTGTGGGTGATCTTCGGACCCGGAGGATACTGCCGCCGTTTGTACTCCGCCTTGTCGACCAGCTGGATCACCTTGCTCACCAGCTCGGTGTCGAAGCCGGCCGCGACCAGTTCCGCCGTCCCGCGATCCTGTTCGACGTAGTCGTCGAGCATGTCGTCCAGCAGGTCGTACGGCGGCAGCGAGTCGGTGTCGACCTGCCCCGGCCGCAGCTCCGCCGACGGCGGTTTGACGATCGCGTTCTCCGGGATCGGCGGCTGCAGACCGCGATCCTTCGCGTCCGCGTTGCGCCACTTGGCCAGCCGCCAGACCACCGTCTTCGGCACGTCCTTCAGCGGCGCGTAGCCACCGACCGAGTCGCCGTAGATCGTCGAGTAGCCGACGGCCAGTTCGGATTTGTTGCCGCAGGCAAGCACCAGGTGGCCGTCGGCGTTCGACAGCCCCATCCAGATCACCGCCCGGACCCGGGCCTGCAGGTTCTCCTCGGCCAGCCCGGTCAGCCCGAGCGTGTCCAGGAACGGCTGCACCATCGGCTGGATCGGGATCACCCGGTAGTTCAGTCCGGTCCGGGCCGCGAGCTCGGCCGCGTCGTCCTTGGAGTGGTCACTGGAGTACACGCTCGGGTTGGAGATTCCGAAGACGTGCTCGGCGCCGATCGCGTCGCAGGCGATCGCGGCGACCAGCGAGGAGTCGATCCCGCCGGACAGCCCGAGCAGCACCGACCTGAACCCGTTCTTGCGCACGTAGTCCCGCAGTCCCAGCACGATGGCGCCGTACATCTCGGCCTCGTCCGGCAACCGCGACGCCAGCGCCGAAGCGATCGGCTCGTACGCCGGCAGCGGCTCCTCGTGCAGCACGGTGTGGTCGATCCGGATGCCCTGGTGCGAACCACCCGGCGTACCGGTCGCGGCCGGCAGTTCGAGATCGACGACCATGCTGCCCTGCTCGAACTGCGGCGCCCGGGCGAACACCTTGCCCGCGGCATCGGCGATCAGCGAGTCACCGTCGAAGACGAGTTCGTCCTGTCCGCCGACCAGGTTCACGTAGGCCAGCGAACAACCCGCCTCGCGCGCCCGCCGGCTGACCAGCTCGCCACGGAAGTCGTCCTTGTTCGCTTCGTACGGCGAACTGTTGACGACCAGCAGCAGCCCGGCGTCGGCCGCCCGGGTCGCGGCCACCGGACCGCCTTCCTGCCAGAGGTCCTCGCAGATCACCACCGCGACGTCGACACCGTGGACCCGGATCACCTGCAGGCTGTCGCCGGGGACGAAGTGCCGGTACTCGTCGAAGACGCCGTAGTTCGGCAGGTGGTGCTTCACTGCCGAGGTGACCACCTCGCCGCGGTGCAGCACGGCCGCGGCGTTCGTCGGCGAACCCTTCGGGCGGCCGAGCCGGTCGATACCCATCGCCGTACCGGAAGCGCGGTCGAGGTAGCCGACCACCACCACGATCTCGCCGAGTCCTTCGTCGGCCAGCCGTTTCGCCAGCTTCTCGACGTTGGCCTGCGAGGCGGCCACGAACGACGCCCGCAGGGCCAGGTCCTCGACCGGATAGCCGGTCAGCGCCAGCTCGGGAAACGCGACCAGGTGGGCACCGCGCTCGACGGCGTTGCGGGTCCAGGTGACGATCTTGCCGGCATTGCCGTCCACGTCACCGACCGTGACGTTGAGCTGAGCGAGGGCAACCCGGAGCTGAGGCACGGCAGCACCCTACTGGCAGACGTCCGGTCCGAAGGTCTTCTCGTCAGATACTTTGTGAAGCTGTGAGGTAGCCGGCCGGCCGGTGCACTGGAGGGGTGACCTCAGAACCGATCGATCAGGCCGCCGGTGGACCGACCGGACTGCGCGCCCGCGCGCTCGGACCGGACCTCACCCGCGGATTCATGCTGCTGTTCATCGCGCTGGCGAACTCGCACTACTTCCTGCGGAGCCCGTCGGTTCTCGGCGGCTTTCCGCAGGACGGATCGGCCGTCGACAACGCGGTGGTGCTGCTGATCGCGGCTTTCGTCGACGGGCGCGCGTTCCCCTTGTTCGGTCTGCTCTTCGGCTACGGCGTCGCCCAGATCGCGCGCCGGCAGGCCGAGACCGGTCGCGATCCACGGGCGGTACGCCGGCTGCTGTGGCGGCGCAGCCTGTTCCTGATCGTGGCCGGCTTCGTCGACGGATTGCTGTTCTACGTCGGCGACATCCTGGCGGCGTACGGCGTGCTGTTGTTCGCCGGCGTCTGGGCGCTCCGCTGGAGGGACCGCACGCTGATCGTGGTCGCGATCCTCTTCCTGCTGCTGACCTCGATCCCCGGCGACGGGTCCATGACGATCAGCGCGGACGGTCCGGACGCGACGATGCTGCCGCCGGACCTGCTGGCCGGGGTGGCGGACCGGATCCTGTTCTACCCGTTCATCGCCTTCCTCGGACCGATCGGCTTCTGCTGTCCCTTCCTGATCGGCCTGTGGGCCGGGCGGCGCCGGATCCTCGAGCGGCCGGCCCAGCACATTCGGCTGCTGACCTGGACGGCGGTGCTCGGCATCGCGGCCTCCGTCGCGGGCGGTCTGCCGATCGCGCTGGTGCTGGCCGGGGTCGTCGGCAAGCCGAGTCAGGACGTCCTGCATCTGCTCGGCCCGCTGCACGACTCGTCCGGAGTACTGGGTGGCTTCGGGTATGCGGCGCTGATCTCAATGATCGCGCTGCGCATCGGTCGCGACCACGGCCTGGTGGCCGAGGCCGTCGCCGCGGTCGGTCAACGGTCACTGACCTGCTACCTGATCCAGTCCGTCGTCTGGGTCGTTGCCTTCACCCCGTACCTCGCGGATCTGTCCGGCGAGCTCACCATCACCACGACAGCGTTGCTGGCCGGTGTGACCTGGCTGGGCACTGTCGGGCTGGCCTACTGGATGCATCTGCGCTCGTACCGCGGACCGATGGAGCTCCTGGTCCGCAGGGTCACCTATGGCAGGTCCGCCGCCGCGATCTCGGCCGTATAGCTGGTGATCGCGACCAGGTAGCCCTCGCTGAACTCGTACACATCGCAGGACCGGACGATCGAGCTCTGCCACTTGTGGTCCACGTACTTGGCGATCGAGTCGATGGCGACGGAGTCCGGTCCGGCGATCGTCTTGAAGCGGAGGAACTGGGTGGTCGTCCGCTCGAGCTGCGCCAGCGACTGCTCGCAGGCGTGCCGCACCTGCTCGATCCCTTCGAGCCGGGCGGCGCCCACCAGCGTCCACTGCACCTGCGGGTGCAGGAAGTCGTAGATCTCCCGGAACTGGTGGCTGGAGAATCCTTCGGCCACCTGCTGAATCGTCGGCATCCGCCGATGCTAGCGCGCCGTGCCAGAGGTTCCGTCAGTCCAGGAAGGCCAGCACCCGGCTGATCAGCAGCTTGGTCGCGTCCTCGTCGTAGGCCGGCAGCGACGAGTCGCTGAACAGGTGCTCCTTGCCCGGGTAGAGGAAGAGTTCGGCCTCGCCGGGAGCGGCGGCGACCAAGGCCTTGGCCGCGTCCAGATCGCCGCCTTCCTCGATGAAGAACGGGTCCTGCTCCATCGCGTGCACCTGGACGGGAACGCCGGCGGGCCAGCTCTCGCCGAACTCGGAGACCGGGATGCAGCCGTGCAGCAGCAGCGCGCCGCGGGCGCCCGGACGAGTCTGGGCCAGCTCCTGCGCGGGCATCGCGCCGAGCGACAAGCCGGCGTACACCAGGCCGTTGGCCGCGCCGCCGTTCAGCGCGTCGGCCGCGGCCAGGCCGCGCTCCTTCACGACGCCGAAGCCGGTCTGCCGCGCGTAGTCGATGCCCTCGTCGAGAGTCTCGAAGACCTTGCCTTCGTACAGGTCCGGGAGGTGGACGACATGCCCGGCCTCGCGAAGGCTGCCGGCGAAGGCACGCACTCCCTCGGTGAGTCCCTGCGCGTGGTGGAACAGCACGATCTCAGCCATCGTCAGCTCTTTCCTGCGGTGAATGATCCAAGAATATGGAACGTTCCGCGATGTTAGTCTGATGTGACCATGACAAGCAATCCCCTCGTCCCGGACTACGAGCTCGAGGACACCATCGAGCTCACCACCGCCGAGCAGGTGAAGGCGATCAGCGATCCGCTGCGGACCTCGATCCTGCAGTTGCTGCACGAACGCGCCGCGACGGTGACCGAGCTGGCGGCGGCGGTGAAGCGGCCGAAGAGCACGGTCGCGCACCACGTCAACGTGCTCGCCGACGCCGGCCTGCTGCGCGTGGTGCGGACCCGCCGGGTCCGGGCGATCGAGGAGCGGTACTACGGCCGCGCGGCCCGGATGTTCTACTACGGCCTCGGCCGGAGCACGGGGCTGGTGGACTTCAACGACTTCGAGGTGGCGGCGAGGGAGTCGGTCGGTGCCTACGACGCCGGCCAGTTGCGCTCGTTCATCCGGCACGCCAGGATCCCCGACGAACGGGTGGCGGAGTTCTGGAAGCAGGTCCAGGAGTTGATCCACGACTTCGACAAGCTGCCGCGGTCGGGCGACACGACGTACGGCTTCACGGTGGGTGTCTATCCGGTGAACGACTACCCGACCCTGCCGCCGCGGGCCGACGAAACCAGCTGATACCAGGCTTGGTGTGTAATGGCGGGCGTGGTGACGAAGCAGCAGCAGCCGATCGAGGACGTCCGGCTGGGCCCGGTGGGCAAGGCGATCCGGGTGGTGGTGGCCGTGGTCGGACTCGTCCTGCTGGTCAACGGCTCGGTCCGCGCCAGTGACGACGCCTGGCCGTTCGGCCCGATGTCGCAGTACGCCGGGTCGGTGGCCGACGACGCTTCGATCACCTACACCCGGATCAGCGCCCGGACCGATGCCGGTACGACGGTCGACGTACCGCTCAACATCGAGGGGGCCGGCGTGGCCCGGGCCGAGATCGAGGCGCGGACCGGTGAGATCGTGAAGGACCCGTCGCTGCTGCAGGCGGTGGCCGACGGCTGGGCGCGCAAGCACCCGGACCAGCCGAAGTACGTGAAGCTCGAGCTGATCCGGGACACCACCACGCTGGTGGAGGGCAAGGTCGCCGGCGATCCCGTGCCGGAGGTCCTCGCGACCTGGCAGGTCCGCCGATGAGCGCCCCGGCACCAGTCGTCCCGGCACCGGTCGTTCCGGCGTCGCGAGGGCAGCGGATCGCGAGCTGGTTCACCCCGAAGATCGCGCTGGCCCGGATCGCCTGGCTGCGCACGATCCTCTACCTGTTCGTCATCCTCGACATGCACGCGTTCGTCCGTGACACCCGGCTCAAGGGTGAGCAGCCCGGTCTCTACCAGCCGCTGTTGCTGGCACGGATCTTCGACCTGCCCAAGCCGTCGGTCGCCAACACGACCACCCTGTACGTCGTCCTGATCGTCTTCTGCCTGATCGGCGCGACCAACCGGCTGCCCAGACTGGCGGGCTGGATCGTAGCGCCGGCCTTCACCTGGTGGGTGCTGATCGGGATGAGCGACGGCAAGGTCGACCACGACCACCTCGCGCTCGTGGTCGCTCTGTGGGTGCTGCCGACCGTGGCGCCGCGGACCAAGGGCTGGAACCGGTCGTGGCGCCGGGAGGTGTCGCCGTACGCGGATCAAACCACGTCGGAGGCCGCCGGCTGGGCAATCCGGTGTGTGCAGCTCTCGGTGATCGCCACCTACTTCCTGTCGGCCGTCGCCAAACTGCGCGGCGCCAACTGGACCCTGGCCTGGCCGGGCAGCGCGATCCTCACCTGGGCGATCGTGCGCCGTCCGCATCCGGTGGGGGAGTGGCTGCTGCAGTACCCGTGGATGCTGCACGTGATGCAGTGGGTCGGCATCGTCGGGGAGTTCTGCTCGCCGGTCATCCTCTGGCTCAAGGGCCGGTGGCAACTGCTCGGTGCCTTGTTCTTCATCGGCTTCCACGTCGCGAACACGGCGATCCTGCTGATCCACTTCCTGCCGACCGTCGTCTGCTGGCTCGCCTTCGCTCCGCTGGAGCGGGTGGTGCCGTGGTTCCGGCGGCGCCGGTCAGACCGCCACGCCGGAGAGGCCGAAGACGAGACCGAAGATGGCCGGCAGCCCGAGCAGCAGGCCGGCCCGGAGGCG
Source organism: Kribbella sp. CA-293567 (assembly GCF_027627575.1). Taxonomy (NCBI): domain Bacteria; kingdom Bacillati; phylum Actinomycetota; class Actinomycetes; order Propionibacteriales; family Kribbellaceae; genus Kribbella; species Kribbella sp. CA-293567. Next base: position 5,007,978 of record NZ_CP114065.1, on the reverse strand, counting down.
GAAGCGGCGACCGCCGGGGCCCGGCGTACGGACGACGCGGGACAGGACAGCGCCGGCGTAGCCGAAAACGAGCGCGGCGAGCAGGATCTGCTTGGTCGGCAGCCCGGCGTCTGAGTGGGTCAGCCCGAGTGTGACGAGTCCCGGGCAGCAGAACGCGAACATGCCGAAGCCGAGCTCGGGAATCGGCAGCCAGCGGCGGCCCAGGACGTCCAGCTCGGCGGGGCGGCGGCGCTGGATCGACCGGACGAACCGGCCCGTGCTGAGCAGCAGGTCGCTGGCGCAGAGAACGGCAGCGAGGATCAGCGCCACCTGGAAGATCGTCTGCACGAGAGGAGACTAGAGCCTTATCGCCCTTCAGGGGGAGGGAGGGCGCATGCTGGCGTGCCGCCGGGCATCTTCTCGCGGTTGTTCGCGATCAGGCGGTAGACCCCGGCCGCGATCCAGCGCACGGGCGGGAGCGTGATCAGCGTCCCGAGCGCCCGCCACGGTCCGCCGGTGTGGATCAGCCAGCGCGCGAACGCCTGGGCGCCGCCGTGGATCACGCCCGTCGCGTCCACCCACAACACCTCGTACCGCGCGCGCTCCGCCGTCGTCCCGTAGGCCGCCAGGTCGGTGAACTGCCAGGGCTCCACCGGCACCGCGCCACCGAGCCGTCGCTGCAGCCAGCGGGCGCTCGTCGTACAGAAGGCACAGTCGCCGTCGAAGATCAGAATGGGGGTCGGGGGCACGTTGTCCACAGTACCGGTGGGCCGAGTGCGCGCGATCTCTCCTCGAACACGTAACGTCTGCTTAACACGCCCGGGGCAGACTGTGTGAGGCCCCCGGCAACCAGGCTGGACAGCAGGAGAGGTGGACTCGCCGATGGACAAGCAGCAGGAGTTCGTACTGCGCGCGCTCGAGGAGCGCGACGTACGGTTCGTGCGGCTCTGGTTCACCGATGTGCTCGGGTTCCTCAAGTCGGTGGCGGTGGCGCCGGCCGAGCTGGAGGGCGCGTTCGCCGAGGGGATCGGGTTCGACGGGTCCGCGATCGAGGGCTTCGCCCGGGTCACCGAGGCCGACATGCTGGCCAAGCCGGACCCCTCGACGTTCCAGATCCTGCCCTGGCGGGGCGAGACGATGGGCACTGCGCGGATGTTCTGCGACATCAACATGCCCGACGGCTCGGCCTCCTTCGCCGACCCGCGGCACGTGCTGAAGCGGACCCTGTCGAAGGCGGCCGACCTCGGCTTCACCTTCTACACCCACCCCGAGATCGAGTTCTACCTGTTCAAGTCGCTGACCGGCGCGCCCGGGACGTACCCCGAACCGGTCGACTCGTCCGGCTACTTCGACCACACCCCGCAGGGCATCGGCAACGACTTCCGCCGCGAGGCGATCACGATGCTGGAGTCGATGGGCATCTCGGTCGAGTTCAGCCACCACGAGGGCGGACCGGGCCAGCAGGAGATCGACCTGCGGTACGCCGACGCGCTGAGCACCGCCGACAACATCATGACGTTCCGGGTGGTGGTGAAGGAGGTCGCGCTGTCGCAGGGCATCTACGCGTCCTTCATGCCGAAGCCGCTGAGCGAGCACCCCGGTTCGGGGATGCACACCCACATGTCACTGTTCGAGGGTGACCGGAACGCGTTCTTCGAGGGCGGCGCGCAGTACCAGCTGTCCAAGACCGGCCGCGCCTTCATTGCCGGCCTGCTGCACCACGCGGCCGAGATCACCGCGGTGACGAACCAGTGGGTCAACTCCTACAAGCGGCTCGCCGTCGGCGACGAGGCCCCGTCGTTCATCTCATGGGGGCACAACAACCGGTCCGCGCTGGTCCGGGTGCCGATGTACAAGCCGCACAAGGGTCAGTCCTCGCGGGTCGAGTTCCGGTCGCTGGACTCGGCGGCCAACCCGTACCTCGCCTTCGCGCTGATGCTGGCGGCCGGGCTGAAGGGCATCGAAGAGGGCTACGAGCTGCCGCGCGAGGCCGAGGACGACGTCTGGTCGCTGACGCCGCGCGAACGCAAAGCGCTCGGGATCAAGCCGCTGCCGAGCAGCCTCGCCGAGGCGATCTCGGCGATGGAGGACAGCGAACTGGTGGCCGAGACGCTCGGTGAGCACGTCTTCGACTTCTTCCTGCGCAACAAGCGGGCCGAGTGGCAGGACTACCGCAAGCAGGTCACGCCGTTCGAGCTGAACAAGCTGCTGCCGGTCCTCTGATCGCCGACCCCCGGCGCGCGAGCTGCGACCGGGTCGCACGTAGTTACTGTCCGCCGTGCTGAAGCGGTAAATAGTTTCCTGAGGCGTCATCCACTGGATGCCCGGAGCGCGTCAAATGTCGTTTCATGCGGCGATGGCTGGTGTGCTCCGGGATGATCCTGTTCCTGCTCGGCGGTGGCGTGGCCACGAGCACCGCCGAGGCGCACGTGATCGCCACGGCCGGCTACTCGACCGTGACCCAGGACGGCGACCAGGTTTCCTACCTGCTCAGCCTCCGGGTCGATCGGGGGCGTTGGAGCGATCTGCGCTCGACGGGTGAGTTCACCTGGTACGCCGCCCTGCCGGCCGGGCTGAAGAAGCCGATCGGGCCGCACTTGGTCGAGGTGGAGGTCGAGGACGAGGACGGTGCTCGGTGGACCGCGACCTCGGACTTCACCTTCACCGCCGACAAGGCGATCGTGCCCGTGGCCGGTGCCGACTGGTCGCAGCACCACGGGGACGCCGCCCATGCGGGAGTCGCGGGTGATGCAGTGGAGGCCGGGCAGCGACTGGCCTGGTCGTACCGGACCAAGGGCACCTTCCTGACCGGCTCGCCCGCGATCGTCGACGGTGTCGTGTACGCCGGGTCGCGGGACGAGAACGGTGAGGGCAACAGCGCTGTGCACGCGGTGTCGCAGGCAACCGGTCAGGTGCTGTGGACCTATCAGGTGCCGTCGTCGGTGCACGGCAGCATCGTGATCGCCTACGACCTGGCGACCGGCAAGAAGCTGTGGACCGGCACCGACACCTTGGGTGGCTGGCAGGACGGCATCCCGTCGGCGGGCGGCGGCAAGGTTTTCATCGGGTCGAACAACGGGATCGTGGCCCGCGATGGCGCGACCGGCGCCGTGCTGTGGAGCTACACCAGTTCGCATCCGTCGCTGGTCAACGGTGGGGCGACTCCGTCGGCTGCCGCGATCAAGGGCAACACGGTCTACATGTCCTTCCCGAGTGGTGCCGTCGTTGCTCTGAACGCGACGACCGGTGCTGTGATCTGGGATCAGCTGCTGCCGGGATCGACGTACCGGGTGGGTCTTTCACCTCACCGGCCCTGTCGGGGAACACATTGTTCGTGGGCGCCAACAGCGGTGGCTTCTACGCGCTCGACGCCGGTACTGGCCAGCCGTTGTGGCAGCAGAACCTCGGTACCTGGGTGGCTGCGGGCCCCGCGGTCAGCGGCAACACTGTGGTGGTGGGAGCGCTGGACGGCAATCTCTACGCTTTCACCCCGGGCGGTACGGCGGCAGCGCGGTGGCCGGTGGTGACCGGAACGGTGACGAACCAGGTCACCGGCGCGCCGGCGGTCAGCACCACGGTCAGCGTGGTGCGGGACGGTGCCTCGATCGGCAGCAGCACTACCGATGCTGCAGGCAACTACCGCCTCGGGCTGCCGGCGGGCGCAGGCAAGTACACGATCCAAGTGGCGCAACTCGGCTTCGCGACGGCTTCGCGGGAGGTCGAGGTGGTCGCCGGGGGAACGGTCGAGGTGAACCTGGAGATCTCACCGGTGAACGTCGACGCGAGTACCGGCAAGCGGCTGCCGAGTGGGCTGGTCGAAGGCGGCCCGCGGGATGTGGTGATCGAGAACAAGCAGCTGGCGATGGCGATCGCGAAGGTCTCCAACGATCCGCAGCTGAGCCAGTCGACCACCGGCAAGGTGCTCGACCTGGCGATCACCGGTCAGCCGGACCAGCTGGACTGGATCAATCTGCCCTACGTGAGCACGGCCGAACCGGTGGGTGGCAACGCGTGGGCGCAACTGCAGACGCGCTCGAACGACGTACAGGTCGTCGAGAACAGCGGGACCAAGGCCGTGGTCCGGGTGACCGGCACGTCGGCGGAGCATCCCGGGCTGAAGATCGTCACGACCTACACCGCGACGCCGGACGAGCAGTTCATCACCGCGGCGACGACCTTCACGAACGACTCGGCTGCCGCGTTGTCGGTCTGGGCAGGTGACGCCATGGACCACGACGGACCCGGCTCTCGCTCTGCCGTCTCCGGCTTCGCTCCGGTCACCTCCGGCGGCCCGTTCAGTCAGGTGCCGAACGCGAACCGCTGGATCGCCCAGGCGGGCACCAGCCCCGACAACCAGACCTACGGCCTGATCTACACCGCGGCCAGTGGTCCGTTCACCGGCTACTCCCAGAGCAACTTCACGATGAGCAAGTTCAAGCTCGAGCTCGCCCCGGGGGCCGGTCACACCATCACCCGCAAGATCGTCGCCGCCTCGAACGGAGGCGCCGCCGACAAGTTCGCGGTACTGAACCAGATCCCGGCCGGGTAGCAGCGTCAGCTGGCGCCGGCGCGTTCGTGCGCGCTCCACCGCGTGGTCGCGGTGGAGTGGCGGTACGGCGCGTCGGTGCCGGCGTCGGTGCCCGGGCGGAGCGTGGTGAGGCCGGTGATCTCGGGCTCGGGAACGCGGTCGGTCACGGCGGTGGCGTCGGGCTCCAGAGCGTTGACCTCCTCGACGGTGAGCAGGCCGACCGGGCGGACGCCCTCGGTGATCACGACGAGGTTGCCGGGGACCACCTGCTGGGCGCGGTTGCCCTTGGCCGGCACCAGGATGCCTTCCGCGGGGGTTCGCCAGGCGCCTGGTGCGAAGCGCCGGAGCGACAGCCCGGCCTGCCCGTCTTCCGCGGTCCTCGGTGGGAGGTAGGCGGTTGCTGTGTAGTCGTAGTCGTAGTCCGGCTCGGGCGGCCCGGACACCCGCCCACCCTGCTGGGGCGTCAACCAGACCACCGTGCCCCGAACAGCGAGCGACCCCGTCATCATGACCATAACGAGTCATCATGCCGACTACAGCCCGAATATGCCAAGCCACTCCGTGTGTTGGCCGCAATCTCGTCGCGATCCGGCCGTGTACCGGCTGAGATTTGCTGTGAAGTTGCGATAAGCACCGGACGTGGCTCGCGGAGCGCGGCACTAGGCTGGCGGTCGTGGCTGAGGTGCGGAGAGTTTCAGGAGCGGGACGGCTGGCGCGAGCCGGGTTCGCCGATTCGGCGCGGGCCGGGCGGATGCTGGACGAGTTGGACGCGCTGGACGCGCTGAGTGCCCCGGGGGAGTACGGCCCGATGGCGAGCGACCAGTTGATCGCTTCGCTGTCGGAGTCGGCCGACCCGGATCTCGCGCTCTGCGGTCTGCTCGGGATCGCCGAGTCGCTGCACGCCAACGAGTTCGACCTGGCCGCCTTCGCCCGCACTCTCGACCTGGACGCGGACTTCCGTCGCCGGTTGATCTACGTGCTCGGGGCCAGCGAAGCGCTCGGACGGCATCTCAGCGTGCACCCACGGCACTGGTACGACCTGGCGGATCCGGCACTCGCCGCGTCCCGGCCGACCCCCGACGACGTCGCCGCCTGCCTCGCGACGGCTGTCGATGCGCCGAACCCGACCGACGCGCTGCGGGTGGAGTACCGGCGACTGCTGCTCCGCCTTGCCGCCCGGGACCTCGCCGAAGGGCTGCTGGTCGACGAAACCGCCGCAGTACTGGCTGATCTCGCCGGTGGTGCGCTGCAGACCGCGCTGCAGATCGCCCGCAACGAGTACTTCGCCGCGCATCCGAAGGCGGCCGACTGCCGGCTCGCAATCGTTGCTATGGGCAAGTGTGGCGGCCGGGAACTCAACTACGTGAGCGACGTCGACGTGCTGTTCGTCGCCGAACCGCTGGAAGGTCAGGAGGAGGCGCCCGCGCTGAAGACCGCCACCGCGCTGGCCTCGGCAACCATGCGGATCTGCTCGGCGCAGACCGCGGAGGGCACGCTCTGGCCGGTCGATGCCGCCCTGCGGCCGGAGGGCAAGGCGGGCCCGCTGGTGCGCACGCTCGACAGCCACCTCGCGTACTACCAACGGTGGGCGAAGACCTGGGAGTTCCAAGCTCTGCTCAAGGCGCGAGCTGTCGCCGGGGACGCCGAGCTGGGCGAGTTGTACGCCGAGAAGACGCGGGAGCTGGTCTGGTCGGCGGCCGACCGCGAGGGTTTCGTCGGCGACGTCCAGGCGATGCGACGGCGGGTCGTCGACCACATCCCGGCGGCCGACGCGGATCGTCAGCTCAAACTCGGTCCTGGCGGGTTGCGGGACGTGGAGTTCGCGGTACAGCTGCTGCAGCTCGTGCACGGCCGGAGCGACGAGTCGGTGCGCAGCGGAACGACGCTGATCGCGCTGGAGCAGCTGACGACCTGTGGATATGTGGGGCGGACCGACGGCGCGGTACTGGCTGATGCGTACCGGTTCCTGCGGTCGATGGAGCACCGGATCCAGTTGTACCGGCTGCGGCGGACCCACCAGGTGCCTGATGACGACGACGATCTGCGCCGGCTCGGGCGGTCGCTGGGGTTCACGAAAAACCCGATCGACGATCTGATGACGGCGTGGAAGAAGCAGGGGCTCGAAGTACGGCGGCTGCACGAGAAGCTCTTCTACCGGCCGCTGCTGGCTGCTGTCGCGCGGATCCCCGGTGAAGAGGTGCGGCTGACGCCGGAAGCCGCCAAGCAGCGGCTGACCGCGCTCGGGTACGCCGATCCGGGATCGGCGCTGCGCCACATCGAGGCGTTGTCGGAAGGGGTCTCGCGGCGGTCGTCGATCCAGCGGGCACTGCTGCCGGCGATGCTCGGGTGGTTCGCCGAGTCGCCTGATCCTGATGCCGGGTTGCTGGCCTTCCGGACGATCTCCGACTCGCTGGGCTCCACGCCGTGGTACCTGCGTCAGTTGCGTGATGAGGGCGCATCGGCGGAGCGGCTCGCGCACCTGCTCGCCAGCGGCCGGTACGCCGTGGACCTGTTGCAGCGCGCGCCGGAGGCAACCGCGATGCTGGCCGACGAGCGGGAGCTGGCGCCTCGGGCGCTGGAGTCGTTGCTGAGCGAGATGTCGGCGGCCGGCCGCAGGCAGGACGAGCCGGTGGCCGCGGTGGCGGCGATTCGGGGGGCGCGGCGGCGGGAGCTGTTCCGGATCGCAGCGTCGGACCTGTCCGGGTTGCTGGAGGTCGAGGCGGTCGGGGAGGCGCTCACGACCGTGTCGGTGGCGACGCTGACCGCCGCGCTCGAGGTGGCTCGGCGGACGGTGGCGAAGGGTGAGCCGGAGCCGACCCGGATGTCGATCGTCGCGATGGGGCGGTTCGGTGGGCACGAGCTCAGCTACGGCAGCGACGCCGACGTGATGTTCGTGCACGACCCGGTGCCCGGTGCCTCGGAGAAGGCCGCGACGGACTTCGCCACGCAGGTGGCCTCGGAACTGCGACGGTTGCTGGCGCTGCCCGGTGCGGATCCGGCGGTCGCGATCGACGCCGACCTGCGTCCCGAGGGCCGGCAGGGACCGCTGGTGCGCACGCTCGCTTCCTACGCGTCGTACTACGCACGCTGGTCGGCCGTGTGGGAGGCGCAAGCGTTGCTGCGCGCCGATCCGCTGTGCGGCGACCCCGAACTGTGTGACGCGTTCCGCGCGCTGATCGACCCGCTGCGGTACCCGGAGGGCGGTATCTCCGACCGCGACGTGCTGGAAATCCGCCGCATCAAGGCGCGCGTCGACGCCGAACGTCTGCCGCGCGGCGCCGACCCGGCGACCCACACCAAGCTGGGACGCGGCGGCCTGGCGGACATCGAGTGGACCGTCCAGCTCCTGCAGATGCGCTACGCCCACCGGATCCAGGACCTGCGCACCACCCGCACGCTGGGCACTCTCCGAGCGGCGGTCGACGTCGGCCTGGTCGAAGCGCCCGACGCCGACGTCCTGTGCCGCGCCTGGGAGATGGCCACCCGGATCCGCAACGCCATCATGCTGGTGCGCGCCCGCCCCGGCGACTCCCTGCCCCGAGACCCCCGCGACCTGGCCGCCGTCGCCCAGATCTGCGGCTACAACCCAGGCGAGACCAGCCAGTTCTCCGACGACTACCGCCGCCGGACCCGCCAGGCGCGCAACGTGGTCGACCGCTTGTTCTGGGGCGACTGAGACTGCAGTGAGATTCGGGGTGGTGTGGGGGCTCACTTAGGATTGCTGGGTGGAGACGGTGGATCAGGTCAGGCAGGCGGGGGTGTTCAGCCATGTCCGGCGGAGTGTGCGGATGACGGTTGGGCAGCAGCGGGTGTGGGAGACCAACTGGGCCGGGGTGGGGCGCAAGCTCGAGGAGTTGCCGGCGGGTGAGGTCGACCTGGCGGAGTGGTTCGGGCGGGAAGCGCCGGTGGTGCTGGAGATCGGGTCGGGGATGGGCGAGGGGACCTCGCAGCTGGCCCGGCAGGCGCCGGAGGTCAACCATCTGGCGGCCGAGGTCTATCCGGCCGGGCTCGGGCAGCTGATGTTGTGGGTGGAGAAGTACGAGCTGGACAACGTCCGGTTGCTGCACGGGGACGCGCTCGACTTCCTCCGCGACCACGTACGGCCGGACACGCTGGCCGGGGTCCGGGTGTTCTTCCCGGATCCGTGGCAGAAGAAGCGGCACCACAAGCGGCGGTTGATCACGGCACCGTTCGTGAAGTTGCTCGCCTCCCGGCTGCGGCCCGGAGGAAGGTTGCATCTGGCAACCGACTGGGAGGACTACGCGGAGGCCATGCTGGCGATCTGCGAGGCCGAGCCGGCGCTGGTCAACGAGTACGGCGGCTCGGCCGCGGGCTGGGCGCCGCGGCCCGACTGGCGGCCGGTCACCAAGTTCGAGTCGCGGGCGCACCGCGAAGGCCGCGAATGCCGCGACCTGATGTTCACGAAGTCCGCGACGTGAAGTTCCAGTGACCTGACGGCACGGTGAAGACGCAGTAGCCGTCGACGTGCTCCGGCTCGGGCGCATAGGGCGCCGGCACGACCGTCACATCGGTCGCGGCATCGGACGGCACGTGGACTTCGGCCGTCGCGCCGACCGGCACCTGTACTTCGAGCTGGAACACCCGCCCGACCCGTCGCCATGACACCGAGACGCGTCCACGCACGGTGTCGGTCCGCAGCGACGCCGAATCCACCTGCGACCGCGCGTCCGGCCTGATCAGGATGCGTTCCCAGCCGTTCGCCAGGTTCCGGAGACCGGCGACGTTCTCCAGCAGCCATTGCGCCACGGTCCCCTGGAAGTAGTGGTTGCGCGAACGGGTGCCGGTCTCCCACATCTCCCACATCGTGTCGGCGCCGTTGTCGAACCAGTAACCCCAACTGGGGTACGACCGCTGCAACGCGACCTTCGCCGCGACCTCCGGATGACCGTGCTCGGTCAGCACCGGCAGCAGTACGCCGACGCCCAGACAGCCCGTGTTGAGATGGAAGTCCCGTGCCTCGATATCGGCCACCAGGTTGGCCACCACGGCCGGCACCAGGTCGGACGGGACCAGCCCGAAGGCGAGCGGCAACGCGTTCGAGGTCTGCCGGTAGTCCGGGTCCGACGCGGTCCGGTAGCTCCCGGCCTCCCGGTCCAGGAACGCGCGGTTCAACCCGTCGGCCAGCTCGCGCGCGGCCTTGCGGAGCCGGTCGACCTCCTCCGGGTGGCCGAGGATCTCACCGATCTCGGCCGCCGCGACGACGGCGCGGTGCAGGTACGCCGTACCGGTCAGCCGGCGGTCTTCCGGTGGCGGCCCGTCGGGGTAGCCCGGCGGGATCCAGTCGCCGAGGACGCTCAGCGACAGTCCGTCCTCGACCCGGCCGAGTTCGTAGTCGAGGTAGCGCAGCACGGGAGCCCAGTGCTCGGCGAGCAGGCGTTCGTCGCCGTACCAGCGGTGCATCTCGCGCAGCAGGAACGGGTAGACGGTCGACCACTCGGTGGCGGGGGAGAGCTCGGAGTACCCCCAGCCGCCGGTCGGCACGATCACGGGCAGTCTGCCGTTCTCGTCCTGGCTGTCGCGCAGATCGCCGAGCCACTTGGTGAAGAAGCGGGCCATTCCGAGCGTGCCGGCCATCGTCGGGGCGCCGACCTGGGCGTCGCCGGTCCAGCCGTTCTTCTCCATTTTCGGGGTGTCGGTCGGGATGCCGTGCAGGTTGTTCAGCACGGTCCGCCGCATCGCCTGGTCGAGCTGCTCGTAGAGCGGCTGATCGGCACTGAACCGGCTGACCGTCGCGACGTCGGAGTGCACCACCCGCATCGTCACCGAGCCGGGCGTCGGCACCCCCGGGAAGCCTTCGAGCTGCACGTAGCGGAAGCCCTTGTAGGAGAAGCGCGGTTCCCACTCCTCGACACCGTTGCCCGCGGCAATGTACTCGTCACGCTGGAAGCGCTCGGACCGGACGTTCGGGTTCTCCGCGAAAACGGTGCCGTCGGCAAGCAACGACTCGCCGTGGGTGAGCGAGATCGTCGTACCGGCCGGCGCGGTGACCCGCAGCTTGGTCCAGCCGGCGGTGGTCCGGCCGAAATCGGCGATCCACACGCCCGGCCTGGGCTGGCCGAACTCCACCGGTACGACGTCCTCGACCACCCGGATCGGCTCGTGTTCCTGCGCCCGCACCTGTCCCCGAGGAGCCGGTACGACGAGTGCCGCGCTCCACCCGGAGTCGTCGAAACCGGACTCGTCCCAGCCGGCCGGATGCAGCCGGGCGTCATAGGTCTCACCGGAGAACAACGAGTCGAAGCGGGTCGGGCCGTCCGCCACCCGCCAACTGCCGTCGCTGACGATCTCGGTCACGTCACCGTCGGTGTGCTCGATCACCAGCCGGGCGAGCAATCGCGGCTGAGCAGTCCACGGCGTCTGGTGCCAGCGCCACACGTTCGGAGTCGATAGACCGAAGAACCCGCGACCCAGTTCGGCGCCGAGCACGTTGTCGCCGGCCAGCAGCAGCGCGGTGACGTCGTACGTGACCGACAGGACGGTGTCCTCGTAGTCGGTGAAGCCGGGATCGAGCACCGAGTCACCGACGCGTTGCCCGTTGATCCGTAGTTCCTGGTAGGCCAGGCCACTCGCATAGAGCCGCGCGCTCCGTACTCCGTCCCGGACGGTGAAGGCGCGCCGCAGCAACGGAGCGGGCACCTCCTCGTCGCGTACCTCGGAGTCACGAGCCCCGATCCATTGCGCGCTGCCGAATCCCTCGTCGAGCAACCCGGTCTCGAACCAGCTCGGCCGGCTCCACCGACCGGCCTGGTCCCGGCCGTCCCACAGCCGGACCGCCCAGTGGTAGCGGGTCCGCGGGGCCGGCGACGGGCCGCCGTACGGGATGCCGAAGCTCTGCGCGGACATCACCTGCCCGGAGTCCCACACGTCGGCCGTTTCCGGCGTCAGCAGGTCAGGCGACGACGCCACCAGCACCTGGTACGCCGACTGGGTCGCGCCGTACCCGGGCGCGGTCGCGATCCACCCGAGCCGGGGCCGGGCGGCATCCGTGCCGAGTGGGCGGTCGGCGTACTCGGTGGTGAGCTTGTCCGCGGTCAACGGCCCGCCCGGGGTCCAGCTGTCCGGTGCGACAGACATCAGGCAAGCTCCTCAACACGGCAGTGGGCAGGGTCCCGAAGGACCGTATGCAACCGCCGGACGGCAGGGCAACAGCCTTGTCCTGATTCGGACAGTTCAGGACCGAGGCGTGAGAGCGATCGACCACAGCCGGTCGGGCACCACCTTGGCCAGCCGCATCAGCAGCGACATCTGCCACGGGAAGACGATCCGCGCGGACCGGTTCGCGATGCCGTCCGCGATCGCCCGGCCGGCCTCCTCGGCCGAGACGATGAACGGCATCGGGAAGCTGTTCTGCTCGGTCATCTCGGTCTCGACGAAGCCGGGGCAGACGGTCAGTACGTCGATGCCGTCGGGCCGCAGCCGCACCCGCAGAGACTCCAGCAGGTTGATCTGCGCCGCCTTCGTCGCGCCGTACGCCTCGGAACCGGGCAGGCCGCGGTATCCGGCGACCGACGAGATGCCGACGATCATCCCGGCCTTCTGAGCCTTCATCCGCGGGATCAGCTCACCGAGGCAGTTGGCCATCCCGGTCAGGTTGACCGCCAGATGCCGGTTGAACGACTCGACGTCGAAGTCGCTGCCCATCTGGGCCCAGTAGCCGGCGCTCAGGACCGCGATGTCGATCCCGCCCAGCTCGGCCGCGACGGCCTCCGCGGCCTTCTTGACCTGGTCGGGGTCGGTGATGTCGCACGGCACGGCGGTCATCCACTCGCCGGCCACCTCCCGTAGGGCGTCGGCCCGCCGCGCGGACACCGCGACGTTCGCCCCGCGCTTGCACAGCTCCCGCGCGAGGGCCGCGCCGATGCCCGAGGAGGCACCGACGACCCAGATCCTGCGTCCGGCGAGTTCCATCAGACCTTCCTGACCAGAGCGAGTTGGGAGACCCCGAGGTAGCCGGAGCGGAAACCGGCCTCGGAGTAGGCGAGGTAGAACTCCCACATCCGCCGGAAGACGGCGTCGAAGCCGAGATTGGCCACCTCGGCGGCGCGGTCGGTGAACCGCTCGCGCCACAGGTGCAGCGTGTGGGCGTAGGCGGGCCCGAGGTCGCGGCGATGTTCGATCTCGAGCCCGCCCGCCGCGCCCGCGATCTGTTCGATCGCGGTCAACGAGGGGATCAGGCCGCCCGGGAAGATGTACTGGTGGATCCAGCTCTGGGCGTGCCTGGTGACGAGCAGCCGGTCGTGCGGCATGGTGATCGACTGCAGCGCGAACCGGCCGCCGGGAGCCAGCAACCGGTCGATGGTCGCGAAGTACGTCGGCCAGTACCGCGCGCCGACGGCCTCGATCATCTCGACGCTGACCACGGCGTCGTACTGGCCCTGGACGTCGCGGTAGTCACGCAGTTCGACCTCCGCGTCGACCCCGGCCTCGGCGATCCGTTTGCGGGCCAGGTCGCGTTGCTCGGCCGACAACGTCACCGACGTGACAGTCGCGCCGCGCTGGGCCGCCTGGATCGCGAGCTGCCCCCAGCCGGTACCGATCTCCAGCACCCGGCTGCCGGCGCCCACCTGGGCGTAGTCGAGGATGCCGTCGATCTTGCGGCGCTGGGCCTCGGCGAGCTGCTCGAACCCCGCGTCGTCGGAGTCGAACCAGGCCGACGAGTACGACATCGTCTCGTCCAGGAAGGTCGCGAACAGGTCGTTGGACAGGTCGTAGTGCCGGGCGATGTTGGAGCGCGCACCCGATCGGTGGTTCTCCTCGGCGGAGGGCATCCGCTGCTCGATCACCTTGCGGAAGCGCTGCAGCGCCGGCGGGACCAGTTCGGGCAGGCGTGCGGCGAAGACGGCGAGCAGCTGCGCCAGGTCGGTGCCCTGGCCGGCGCGCCAGTCACCGGCCATGTACGCCTCGCCGAAGCCGATCTTCAGGTCGGCGCCGATCCGGTGGAAGAAGCTCTCGGAGACGATCTCCATCACGGGCGCGCCGGCGCCGCCCGCGCCGACGCGGCTGCCGTCCGGCAGCACCACGACCAGCGGCAGGTCGCGGGCCGAACGGCGCAGGATCCGTCGTGCGGCCGCGGCCCGCAGCGGGCTGTACGGCGTACGGGCGATGCCCGGCCAACGCTCGGCATCGACGAGGAGCAGGGAACTCATCGGACTCCCTCCGGTGGGACGTGGGGCTCTCGACGGATCACCGGTAGGCGGCGAAGCCAGAGCCAGACACCATGCATTCGGATCAACAGCCAGATCTGATGGGTGAGCAGGGGTGTGAGCAACGCCGCTCGCACCACGGTACGGCGGCCGGCCGGCCGCGGCCGGCCGGTGAAGGCGGCGGAGAAGACGCGCCGATCGTGCTGGACCAGGTCGATCGCGACTGCGACTCGCTCTTGGTCCAGGCGCAGCGTGACGTCGTACCGGCCGTTCACCGTGAAGAACGGCGAGACGTAGAACTCCTTGCCGAGCGTGAAACGACCGGCCGCGTCCGGCTTGGCCAGCTGCGCGTGACGTTCACCGTAGGTGTTGTGGATCTCCAGCACCACGCAGCGCAGTTCACCGGCCGAGGACAGGCACCAGAAGACGCTGAGCGGATCGAAGACGAAGCCGAAGACACTCTTGGCGTTGGCCAGCATCACTACTCGGTCGTCCGGCCGGAGCTGGACGCCGTGGGCCGCGGTGAACGTCGCCACGTTGTCACGCAGGGACGGGCCCAGCCCGAGATGATCCTTGGCCGAGAAGCGTCCGCGGGGGAGAGCGTCGACGTCGACCAGCCACTGGTAGGTGCGATAGCGGAACCTGTGGCGCAGCGGCATCCGGCGCGAGTGGCTGACGTGGCCGACCACTACGGCCGGCAGCGGTGGCAGGTCTACCACTTGGCGCCAAGTCGCTCGGCAGCCTCTACTCCTGACCGGCAGCCGTCTTCATGGAAGCCCCAGCCGAGGTGTGCTCCGGCGAATGCGAGACGGGGCCCACCTGCGGTGCGTAGTACTGGGGCGGCGGCCACTGACTCGGGCGTGAAGATGGGGTGGGCGTAGGTCATCTGGGCGATGGTCTTGGCCGGGTCCACCCAGCCGTCGGGGTTCAGCGTGACCAGGTGCTCGTCGGGGCTTTGCAGATGCTGCAGGCGGTCCATCCAGTAGCTGACCAGGACCTGCGGCTCCGGGGTGTCGCAACCACGCATGCGGTAGTTCCACGACGAGCGGGCAGCAGTGGCCTTCGGCAGTACGGCGGTGTCGGTATGCAGCCAGGTGGGGTTGGTGGAGTAGCTGAAGGCGCCCAGCAGGGTCTTCTCTTCGGGGGTGGCGTCGCCGAGGAGTGCTAGGGCCGTGTCGGCGTGCGTGGCGACAACGACCTTGTCGAAGTGCTCGGAGCGGTCGGTGATCACCTCCACGGAGTCGTCGTGGCGCAGTACGGCGCGGACCGGTGTCGAGAGGCGGACCTCGGCAATCTGGGCGAGTACCGCGTCGACGTACGTGCGCGAGCCGCCGGTCACCGTGCGCCACTTGGGGGAGCCGCTGACGGTCAGCATGCCGTGGTGGTCGAGGAACTGGAACAGGTACCGCGCGGGGTAGCGCTCGGCGTCGGCGGAGCCGGACGACCAGACACAGGACACCAGCGGTACGGCGAAGTGCCGGACGAAGTACTGGCTGAAGCGGTTGGCCCGGAGGAACTCGCCCCAGGTCTGCTGGTCGTCCCCGGAGACCAGGACCGCCCTGGCTTCGCGGTGGAAGCGCGGCACCTCGGCGAGCATCCGCAGGAAGCGGGGGTCGCCGGCCCGGCGGGGCTGGCTGAACAGCGCACGGGCACCGCGGCCACCGGCGTACTCGAGACCGCAGCCGTCGCAGTGGACGCTCATGCTCATCTCGGTCGGCTGCGTCCGGATGCCGAGCTCGGCGAAGAGGCGGAGCAGGTTGGGGTAGGTGCGCTCGTTGTGCACGATGAAACCGGTGTCGATCCGCAGCGCGCCACCGGCGGAGTCCGTCACGTCATGGGTGTGCGCGTGCCCGCCGGGCCGATCGTCCGCCTCGAAGACGGTCACGTCGTGCGTGCGCTGCAGCAGATGCGCCGCGGTGAGGCCGGAGACTCCCGAACCCAGTACCGCGGCGGTCGGTCGGTCGCCGGTCATACCGTGAAGCCTTCCCGTTGCATAAGTTCTGAACAAGTTCAGAACGTGGCCGGAAGTACTTCGGAACCAACCGGACGCTTGATGGGTGACGTCGGCGGATCGCGCGTGTCGTCTCATCAGGCGATTAGGTGTCTCACATCGCGAAACCACAGCATCTTGCTCGACTTTGTCCGGTTTCATGGTCGGTATGCAGGTCACCAAGAACGCTCCGGGCGACGCACTCACGCGTCGCCGGCACGTCGACCTGCTCCGCGTGAACTCCGCGAGCTGTTGACCTTCGGCGCACTTCCTCAACCACCCCGTTCTCCTCCGCCCGAAGGAGCAGTTCCGTGCGTCGTCTCATCCTCATTGCCCTGCTCGGCTCGCTCGCCCAACTGGTCGATGGCACCCTGGGCATGGCCTATGGCGTCACCGCTACCACCGCACTCCTGATCACCGGCATCACGCCGGCAGTCGCCTCCGCGTCGGTGCACCTGGCCGAAGTCGGCACCACGCTCGCTTCCGGGCTGTCGCACTGGCGGTTCGGCAACGTCGACTGGCGAGTGGTCGCGCTGATCGGTGTGCCCGGCGGCGTCGGCGCCTTCGCGGGTGCCACGTTCCTGTCCAACCTGTCCACCGAATCGGCATCGCTGTGGGTGGCAGGGCTGCTGCTCCTGCTCGGTGTCTACATCCTGGCGCGCTTCGCGACCGGCAAGGTCCGGGCCGTCATCGAGGGCAAGGTCGGCGGGAAGTTCCTCGGACCGCTGGGTCTGGTGGCCGGCTTCATCGACGCCACCGGCGGAGGCGGCTGGGGTCCGGTCGCCACCTCGTCGCTGCTCGGCAGCGGGAAGCTGGAGCCCCGCCGTACGGTCGGGTCGGTGAGTGCGGCCGAGTTCATCGTCTCCGTCGCGGCCAGCATCGGCTTCCTCTACGGACTCGGCAGCTCGAACATCCCGCTCGGAATCGTCGCCGCCCTGCTGATCGGCGGGGTGCTCGCCGCGCCGCTGGCAGCCTGGCTCGTCTCCCGGCTCGCCACCCAGTGGCTCGGAGTCGGCGTCGGTCTGGTGCTGATCCTGACGAACGCGCGCACGCTGCTCAAGGGCATCGGGGTCGCCGAAGGGCCGCGGTACCTGGTGTACGCCGGACTGGTGCTGCTGTGGGCGGGTGTGGTCGCGTACGGTGTACGGATCGCCGGGCGCCGGAAGGCAGCCGAGAGCGCGAAGGAACTCGAGACGGCCGGCGTCTGACCCGACCGCCTGGTCGGGCGCGATTCGGCCGACCGTTTTCGCTGGGCATCGTACTGTTGAAGCGTGGTGATCCGATTTCTGCCTTTCCTGATCAGTCTCGTGCTGACCGTCTACGCGCTCTTCTCCTGCATCCAGACCCGTGACGAGGATGTTCCGCACCTGCCCAAACTGGTGTGGGTCGTCCTGATCGTCTTCGTGCCCTTCGTCGGGCCGATCGTCTGGCTGCTGATGGCGCGCGGCCAAGCGGCCCGCCGCGACCGCGCCGCCGCGCCGAAGTCCCGCCCGGCGAGCCGGCCGGTCGCGCCTGACGACGATCCGGACTTCCTGAAGTCGCTGGACCGGTACCGGGATCCGCGGACGACCGCGCGGCCGGAGCCGGGTCGGCCGGAGTCGGGGAAGGCGCCGGAGGAGACGCCGGACAAGGCTGCGAAGGACCGGGCGGCTGAGGACAAGAAGAAGCCCGGGAAGAAGCCGGGCAAGCCGGCCGAGTCGAAGTCGGACGAGGCGGAAGAAGCGCCGGACGACGGTAAGCCGCAGCCCGGCGCGAGCTGACCTGCCGGTCGGCTCGCGACGCCGGCTTGCTGCGCTGGCTGCATCGCAAGTTGGTGCAGCGCTGGCGCGCGACGTGGGTGGTCGGGCTCGCGACGCCTGCTTCGCTTCGCTGCGCCAGCTGCATCGCACGTTGGTGCAGCTGGCGCCTCGCGACACCTGCCGACCCTCCCGCAGGCACCCCTGGCCTGCTGATTGATCGGCACGCGCTCGGGTACCAGCGGCGCATGTTTGATGGGTTCGCGTTGGAGCGGGTTGATGTCGGTGGTCTGAGTCTGCGGGTTCGGCATGGTGGGGCGGGGGCGCCGGTGGTGTTGTTGCACGGGCATCCGCGGACTCACACGACCTGGTGGCAGGTGGCGCCGAGGCTGGCTGAGGAGTTCACGGTCGTGTGCCCGGATCTTCGGGGGTACGGGGAGTCGGACAAGCCGGCTGCGGACGAGGCGCATTCGCAGTACTCGAAGAGGGCGATGGCGGGGGACGTCGTGCGGCTGATGTCCGCGCTCGGGCATGAGCGGTTTGCTGTGGTCGGTCACGATCGGGGGTCGTACGTCGCGTACCGGGCGGCGTTGGACAGTCCTGAGCGGGTCACCAAGCTGGTGGTGATCGACGGGGTGCCGCTGGTCGAGGCGTTGGAGCGTTGCGACGCGAAGTTCGCCGCGGAGTGGTGGCACTGGTGGTTCTTCGGGCAGCTGGAGAAGCCGGCCGAGCGGGTGATCTGCGCGGATCCCGAGACCTGGTACAACGCGTGGACCTCGAACGGCCCGGCTCAGCTGGGGCCGGAGAACCACAGCGATTTCCTGGCGGCGATCCGCAACCCCGCCACCGTGCACGCGATGCTCGAGGACTATCGGGCGGGCCTCGGGGTCGATCGGCAGGCGGATGAGGACGACCGTGCCGCCGGCCGGCAACTCGCGTGTCCCACGATGATGCTGTGGTCGACGCAGGACGACATGGAGAAGATCTACGGTGATCCGCTGGAGGTCTGGCGGCCGTGGTGTCCGCAGATCGTTGGCCACGGCATCGATTCGACCCATCACGTCGCGGAGAACAATCCGGACGAACTCG
This sequence comes from Kribbella sp. CA-293567, assembly GCF_027627575.1. Taxonomy (NCBI): domain Bacteria; kingdom Bacillati; phylum Actinomycetota; class Actinomycetes; order Propionibacteriales; family Kribbellaceae; genus Kribbella; species Kribbella sp. CA-293567. The sequence goes on along the minus strand of NZ_CP114065.1, from coordinate 4,989,492 downwards.
CGCGAAGCCTGGCGGACTTCCTGCGCTGACCGGCCGGACCAGCTCAGCGTACTGCGAAAGGCCGGCGTCTCGGTGGAGCGCGTGTGACCACCCTCACCAGGTCGATCCCGGGCAGCACCGTGACATCTGCAACAGTGGCGTCGTCTCTCCTGTGACTGAGCCCGGCCCCGGGACCTGGACGAGACGCTGAGGAGGACATCGGTGACGACCGCGTCCGCGGCAGCAGCCGGAACCCCGGCGGAACCCGGCCGGCCGACGGCGTTGGGTGGCATGGTCGAGCTCGACGAGGCCACTCTGGTGGCCCGCGCCCGCAACCGGGACCCTGCGGCGTTCGAGATGCTGGTCCGCCGCTACCAACGGCGGATCTACGCGCTGTGCCTGCGGATGCTGAACGGCGCCAGCGGCGAAGCCGAGGATGTCGCGCAGGAAGTGTTCCTGACCGCTTGGCGCCGGCTGCCGGAGATCCAGCACGACGCCGCGTTCGGGAGCTGGCTGTACCGGACCGCGACGAACAAGTGCCTCACGATCATCCAGCGCCGCAAGCCCGTCGACGAACTCGACGAGCACCACCCGCCGACCGAGACCGGCGCCGACGGGGATCCCGCCCGCGCGGTCCACAACAGCCAGGCCATGAAGGCGCTGACCCTCGCCCTCGCGCAACTGCCGCCACCACAACGAGCGTGCTGGCTGCTGCGAGAGGTCCACGGCCGCTCGTACCAGGAGATCGCAGATCTGGTCGGGACCACGCCGACCGCGGTCAGGGGACGAATAGCCAGAGCACGAGCCGAGCTAGCGGAGGTGATGAAACCATGGAGATGAACCCCACCCAGGAGACCGGCCACCCGCTGCCCTGCGGCCAGAGCGTCGAAGGCGTGTGGGACGACATGGAAGCCGGCCGGGTCACCGAGCACGCTCTCCACTGCCCGCACTGCACCACGGCCCGGGCCAGCCTGGACGAGCTCACCGAGGCCACCCGCACCCTGATCGACGACCCCGCCGAACCACCAGCCGGGTTCCTGGACAAGATCATGACCGCGGTCCGCGCCGATCTCAGCCTGGGCCGCACCATCCCCCTGCCCACCGCGACTGCCCAGGTCGACATCTCCACCCACGCCCTGGCCGCCGTACTGCGCTACGCCGTCGACGGCGTCGACGGGGTCCGCGCTCACCAGTGCCGCATCGAGCTCTCACCGGACGACCCCCGGGCGGTCCGGGTGTGGATGTCGGTGGCCCTGCGTTTCGGCTCTGGCCAGGTCAGCGCACTGGACGAGGCCCGCCGCCGCGTCGCCGCCGCCCTGCCCGAGCGAATCGGCTTGGAGCTCGAGACCCTGGACTTCGAGGTCGTCGACGTGTGGATCGACCCGCCCCGGCCGGAGGAACTGCGATGACGACCCCGTGGGCTCCGGGCAGCCTGATCCCACCCAACCTGCTGACCGAGATCCGCGCCGCGGAGGCAGCGGCGAAAGCAGCCCGCGCGGTACCAGGCGTCGTACGGCTGCAGCCTGGGGTGTGGGGGCTGTTGAGGCAGTTCGCGGCGCAGGCCTGGACGCAGGCGACCGGCAAGACGCTCCCCGACATCGCCGGCGTCGAGGCGGACTTCGGTCACAACCGCGAAGAACTCAAGGTCGAGGTACGGGTGGTGGTCAGCGTGGCCTACCAGGCCGCCGCGGTCGGCGCGGGAGTTCATGCGGCGGTCACGGCGGCGGTCGCGGGCGTGGTCGAAACGCCGCTGGTGGTGCGGGTTCATGTCGTTGAGGTGGAGCTTGAGGGCGGCTGGGGGATGGCAGGGTTGTAAAGCTGGGCTGGGATGCCTGGGGTCGGTAGCTGGTAGCCGGAGCCAGAGCGATGACCAGAGCCAGAGCGTTGACCAGAGCCACAGCGTTGACCTGAGCCTCCGCGTTGACCTGAGCCTCCGCGTTGACCTTGAGCCACCGCGGGTTTGCGGGTCACCGCCTCAACCAGCATCGCGGGCTTGTGCACCAGCGCCTCAACCGTCAGCGATGCAGCCGGCGTAGCGGAGCGGAGCAGGCGTCGCGAGCCGGAACACGCGGGGTGACCTGAGTCGCCACGTGTCTGCGCGTCAGCGCTTTAACCACATCGCGGGCCTGCCACCGCTTCATCCCTTAGCGATGCAGCCGGCGCAGCGGAGCGGAGCAGGCGTCGCGAGCCGGAGCACGGGTTGACCTGAGTCGCCACGTGTCTGCGCTTCAACCGCCGGCGCGAACCGTGTGCAGCTGCAATCGTTGCCAGCATCCGGTACGAACGACGACTCCGGCTTGGCCGGGTCAGCCGGGCGAGATGTTCCCGATCGGGAGCGGAGTGAGGCCGCTGGGAGATCGGGGGCCGGGTCCGGCGGCAGGGCCGGACCCGGGTGGGTCGGGGTTCAGCTCCCGGCGGCCGTCAGGCGGACTTCCTGTGTTCGGCGAGTACGACGTTGTCCCGCTCGGATTCCGTGGTGCCGCCCCAGACGCCGTACGGCTCTCCGACGGAGAGGGCGTGCTGGCGGCACTCGGGCTGGACCGGGCAGGTTCCGCAGAGTGACTTCGCCACCATCTCGCGAGCGCGTTTGCGAACGCCACGCTCCGATTCGGGGGAGAAGAACAGCTCCGGGTTGACGTCGCGGCACGCTGACTGCGACTGCCAGTCCCACAAATCCATGAGCGGGCGGGGTAGGCGAGGCATCCCTCTCGACATGGCAACCTCCTATGACTCACCGTGAGCGCGGACGGGCGCTCGGTGAAAACTATGCTCAACTCATGCGTAGTTCAACCCTTGTTGTCTCGAAACTCGGTCGAGTTGTTATCAGGAACTGGCGATTGCCGGGGTTTTCAGGCGGCAACAGGGCATCATGAACGCCGTGCCGACCCCGTCCGAATCCCTCACCGTCGGGGCTGCCGCGCGCCGGCTCGGGATCGCCGCGCCGACGCTGCGGAGCTGGGAGCGAAGGTACGGATTGAGCCCGAGTGCGCGGTCAGCGGGCGGTCATCGGCGCTACAGCGCCGAGGATCTGGCCCGGCTCCGGGCGATGCTGCGGCTCGTCGATCAAGGCGTTCCGACGGCGGAAGCGGCAGCCGCCGTTCGTGACCGGATCTACACCGCTCCACTACCCAGTGTGACATCCGCCACTTCAGTTGCCGAGGGCACCGGGAACCGGTCACAGGGAGTACCCAAACCTCAGCCCGTACGCCGATCCGCGGCGTCCCGCGCCGAGCATCAGGGCAAGCCCGTCGACCTGTTCGAGATCGCGAACGCGATGGACAGCGACCGGCTCACCCACGAGGTGGCCCGCAGTCTCGACCGGTCGGGCGCGGTCCAGGCCTGGACCAGCCGGCTGATGCCGCTGCTGGTCGAGGTCGGGAGCCAGTGGGAGCGCACCGGCGCGTGTGTCGAGGTGGAGCACCTCGCGTCCGATGCTGTGGCCGGTGGGCTCAGGTACCACACCCGCCGGGCGATCGAGCAGCACAAGCCCGACGAGGCAGAGCGGGCCGTCGTGCTCGCCTGTCTCGAGCGGGAGGACCACGCGTTGCCGCTGCTGGCAGTCGCGGCCGCACTGGCCGAGCGCGGCATCAGAGTGCGCACACTGGGTGCCGCGACGCCGGTCAGATCGCTCTCTGAGGCCGTACGCCGAATCCGGCCGGCCGCGGTCTTCATCTGGTCCAGTACACGTGCGACAGCCGACCTGGACGCGGTGCGCTCCCTCGCGCGCACCAGGCCGTCGTACCAGCTCGTGGTGGGCGGGCCTGGGTGGCAGAAGGTCGGGAAGCCTGACGGCTGGGTGAGCACCCTTGCCGAGGCCGTGACCGCGCTGGTCACGGCAGTGCGGCCCTAGGACGCTAGGACGCCGGGTCGTAGTTGAAGAACACGTGGCCGCCGTGGGGTGTGCCGCGCTCACCGGTCAGCGCGCGGATGACCATCTCGTGCGTGACCGCGAGCACCGGGCCGTCCGTGGAGGCCGTGTGCCGGGCCAGCGCCGCCCGGGCTCGCGCCCTGACCGCCGACAGCGGCTCCCATGCCCGGCGGATGCCCTCGGGCCACTCGCCGTCGTACTCGTCGAGCTCCGCCTGTGCCGCCCGGGCGTCGGCAACACCGCGCCAGGAACAGGTGCTGTCCGGCAGCCAGTCGCGCAGGTCGTGGTCCACCCGTACGCCCAGGGCGAGGCGGTGGCCGATGATGGCGGCACTGTGCAGGGAGCGGGTGAACGGCGAGCTGACCAGGTATGTGGCACCGATGCCACTCAGGAGGTCCGCAGCGGCCTCTGCCTGCTTGCCCCCCTCTGGAGTCAGCGGGGCGGCGTCAGTGGCCATTCCGGGCCAGCCACGGCTATCCACGGGCTCGTAGTCGGGCCGGCCGTGCCGGATCAGGTAGATCTGGGTCACGAGATCGTCCTACCGCAGGTGCCGTGCCCCCGCCCAGCCTCTGGCGCGGCTGGGCGGTAGCGCGGTCGGGTCGGTCAGGGAACTCGGCGGCCGCACGGTGTGCTGTCCGCCGAGCAGATGGTCCAGGTCGAACTCGGGCCGCATCTCCTCGGTCGCTTCCGCGGACCAGGCGTCGTCGGTGGTCGAACCTTCCTCCAGCCAGCGCACCTCGGTCGCGCCCTGGTGTCCGTGCACGGCCAGCACGGACTCCAGATCGGGCCACACCGCGGTCGCCGGGTTGTTGCCACGCCAGCGCAGCGCCACCGATCCGTCGGTGAACACACATCCCTCGGCAACCACTCCGGTGCCCGACACCCCGCTGAGATCACGAAACCGAACCAGCTCGAACGTCCGCGGCCTCACCGCCGGCCTCACCACCGTGCTCGCACCCCTTCGGCCGTCCCTCGCGAAGCCTCACCCTGTTGCGACCCTCAACGACCCACCCACGGCCCTGGTTACAGATGGGGTAGGCTCGATCTCGTGAAGCGTTGCTATTGGCGATTTTTTGAGTGGCCGGCTGTGGTGCCGGGTTGCTCAGCTGATCGCTGACGCCTGACCACGAACCAGAGCCGGCTACGAGGCAAGGACAATCGTCCTTGCCTTTTCTCGTTCCCCAGCCGGCGCTGATCTCGGGTTCCACCGTGGTGTGCCGGCGGAAAGGTTTCCCATGAACACCCTCCCGCAGCAGGCCCCACCGGTACCGCAGAGCGCGGTCGTCGACCGGCGGATCGAGAAGACCGTCCCGTTGATCACCCCGCTGGCGCTGCACGAGGAGCTGCCGCTGAGCCGGCAGCTCGCCGAGACCGTGGTGGCCGGCCGTCAGGCGGTCACCGACGTGCTGAACGGCGACGACGACCGGCTGCTGGTCGTCGTCGGCCCGTGTTCGGTGCACGACGCCAAGGCCGCCCTGGAGTACGCCGAACGCCTCGCCCCGATCGCCGAGCGGCTCTCCGACGGTCTGCTCGTGGTGATGCGCGTGTACTTCGAGAAGCCGCGGTCGACCCTCGGCTGGAAGGGCCTGATCAACGACCCGGGACTCGACGGCTCCGGCGACGTGAACACCGGGCTGCGGACCGCCCGCGCGCTGCTTCTCGAGGTGCTGGCCAAGGGGCTCCCGGTCGGTTGTGAGTTCCTCGACCCGATCACCCCGCAGTACATCGCGGACACGGTCGGCTGGGGCGCCATCGGCGCGCGGACCGTCGAGAGTCAGGTGCACCGGCAGCTCTCGTCCGGGCTGTCGATGCCGATCGGGATGAAGAACCGCCCCGACGGCAGCATCGCCACCGCCGTCGACGCGATCAAGGCAGCCGCCGTACCGCACGTCTTCACCGGGATCGACCACGACGGTGCACCCGCGATTCTGCACACCCGCGGCAACCCCGACTGCCACCTCGTACTGCGTGGCTCCGACGCCGGCCCCAACTACGACGCGGAGTCGGTCGCGGCAGCCACCGGCCTGCTCGGCAAGGGCGGGCTGCCGGAGCGAGTGGTGATTGATGCGAGCCACGGCAACAGCCGCAAGGACCACCGTCGCCAGCCGGTCGTCGCCGCCGAGATCGGCGAGCAGGTGGCCGCGGGCAACCAGGCGATCGTCGGCGTGATGCTGGAGTCGTTCCTGGTCGAGGGCCGCCAGGACCTGGATCCGACCGAGCCGCTCACCTACGGCCAGTCGATCACCGACGCGTGCCTCAGCTGGGAGACCACCGAGACCGTGCTGGAGGGTCTGCGCGACGCCGCGATCCGGCGGCGTACGGGGGCGTGAACTTCAGGGAAATGTCGGCTCACACCGGCCCCGGCCGGCCAGGTCCTGACCTAGGGTCCGGAGCATGACCGAAATTTCCCGCCGCCTGGTTCTTGGTTCCGCGGCCGGTGGGGCAGCGCTGTCGCTGCTCCCACCGTCGCTGCACGCGGCGATGGCGCAACCCGTCCGGCCCGGTGGTCTCGACGCGATCGAGCACGTGATCGTGCTGATGCAGGAGAACCGCTCCTTCGACCACTACTTCGGCACGCTGCGCGGCGTCCGCGGGTACGGCGACCGGCTGCCGCTGCGGCTGCGGAACGGCAAGTCGGTGTACCACCAGCCGGTCACCGGTGGCGGCGAGGTGCTGCCGTTCTCGCTCCGCAGGGCCGCGGCCGACGCCGGGCGCAAGCCGGGCGACATCCAGTACCTCGGCGATCTGCCGCACGGCTTCACCGATGCGACCAACGCCTGGAGCAACGGCTGGAACGACGACTGGGTGCAGGCCAAGACTGCCGCGACGATGACGTACTACGACCGCCGCGACATCCCGTTGCAGTACGAACTGGCCGAGACCTTCACCATCCTCGACGCCTACCACTGCTCGGTGAACGGCTCCACCAACCCGAACCGGAACTACCTGTGGTCCGGGACGACGGGCTACGAGCCCGGTACGACGCGACGCGCGGTCACCAACGCGGCGTACTCCTACGACCACCAGGGGTACGACTGGACGGCGTACCCCGAGCGGCTGGAAGCGGCCGGTGTCTCCTGGCAGATCTACCAGGAGTGGGACAACTTCACCGACAACGCGGTTGAGTACTTCAAGACGTTCAAGGAGCTCGGCCGCCGGATCCTCGCCTCGGTGCCCGGCTACCGCACCACCGAGGAGTTCTACGACAAGCTTTTCGCCAAGAGCCCGGCCGAGCGGGCCGCCGCGCTGAAGTTGCTGGCGGATGCGGTCGCCGAACAGCCCGCGGCCGACCAGCGGCTCTTCCACCGAGCGATGTACCGCAGCGAGCCCGAGTCGCTGGTACCGCGCGTCCGCGCCGACATCCTGGCCGGCAAACTGCCCGCGGTCAGCTGGCTGGTCCCGTCGGCGATCGACTCCGAGCACCCCGGCTCGTCGACCCCGATCGGCAGCGCGAACCTGGTCTACGACCTGCTCGACGCCATCGCGGCCGATCCGGAAGTCTGGTCGAAGACGGTGCTGCTGATCAACTTCGACGAGAACGACGGGTTCTTCGACCACGTCCCGCCGCCGGTCGCGCCACGTCCGTCCTCCGGCGAGGGCGACGACTGGTACGCCGGCCGCCCGATCGGCCTCGGTCCGCGGGTTCCGATGACCGTGGTGTCGCCGTGGTCGGTCGGTGGGCACGTGAACTCCCAGGTTTCGGACCACACCTCGGTACTGCAGTTCCTCGAGCGCTGGACCGGAGTCGAGGAGCCAAACATCAGCTCCTGGCGTCGCCAAGCCTGCGGTGACCTCACCAGCGCCTTCGACTTCAAGCGGTCGCACCGGCGGCCGTCGGTCGACGCACCCGGCCCGGTGCCTGCCCCGATCTCGCGCTGGAAGCCGACGCCGCCAGTCGTCCAGGCGTTGCCGATGCAGGAGCCGGGACGTCGGCCCGCCCGCGCATTGCCTTACCAGCCGGCAGTTTCGGGCCTCGTTGCCGACGGCAAGCTGAAACTGCGACTCGGCAACAAAGCCGACGAGGCGGCCCACTTCACGGTCTACCCGTACGGCGGTGAGCTGCCCGAGCCGGCGCATTTCGACGTCCGAGGCCAGCTCTACACCGACGTCCCGGTCAGCGGTCCGTACGAGCTCGCGGTGCAGGGGCCGAATCGTTTCTGGGTCGAACTGGCCGGCTCCGTCGAAGGCGTCGCGGCAGGCCTCGACGTACGGGTCGAGCGGGACGGCGCCTCGCTCCGCGTCGAGCTCGAGAACACCGGTACCAAGCCGCTCAGCGTGAAGCTCAAAGCCCGTGGGTACGGCAGCCGCACGATCAACCAGGACGTCCGGGGCAAGCAGACCCGTTCCCTGAGTTGGCCGACCGACCAGGGCTGGTACGACGTCGAGGTGACGACCGCCGAGGACACGACGTACCGGCGGCGGCTGACCGGGCACTTGGAGAACGGCGCACCAGGCGTCACCGGCTGAGGCGTCACCGGCTGAGCGGTAGCCGGACAGCAGGGGGGAGCGGCGTCGCGACCGGGTTCGCCCGGAACGACTGCAGCATGAAAGCGGCGAACCGCCGCGACGCCGCCACCCGCGACCGCGGTGAGTCCGTGCGGATTCCCTCGTTCGCCATCAGCGCGAGGACGAGGTCCTCGAGGACGAAGTCCTCGCGCAGGTCGCCCGCCTCCTTGGCGCGGCGGACCAGTTCGAGCACGAGTCGAAGGGACTCGTCCCGCTCGGTGGCGAAGTCGGCCGCGAGCGGCAGGCGTGAGGTGAACGCGCGGGCGAAGCCGCGATCGAGCGCGTGCATCTCCATCAACTTCTCCACCACCAGGGTGAATCCCGTCCACGGATCGTCCGCGGCCAGCCCCTCCTCGACCACCGAGGAACACAGGTGCAACTGCTCCTCGAAGGCCGCGGTCAGCAGCTCCTCCTTGGTCCGGAAGTGCCGGTAGACGGTCGCCACCCCGAGTTCCGCCCGCCGCGCGATCTCCCGGATCGGCACGTCGAGACCGTCGGCGGCGAAGGCCAGCCGGGCGATGGCGAGGATCCGCTCGCGGTTGTCGCGTGCATCCGACCGGAGCCTGGTTCCCACTTGTGCCGTCACCTCTCTCACTTTAGTCAAACGGACGGGGTGCTCCGTTACGTTCGCCGGTATGAGAGCCGTTCAGTTCAGCCACTATGGTCCGCCCGGCGTCGTCCACGTCGCCGAGGTGGAAGAGCCCAAGGCCGGCGCGGGGCAGATCCGCGTCGCCGTCAGAACGTCGGGGATCTCGCCCGGCGAGACCTATATCCGCTCCGGGCGGTTGCGCGAGCTGGTGCCGACCACCTTCCCGTACCTGTCCGGGTTCGACGCCGCGGGGGTGGTGGACCAGGTCGGTGAGGGCGTCACCGGCGTGCGCGTCGGCGACGAAGTCTTCGGTATGACGACCATGACCGAGCGCGGCGCCAACGCGGACTTCGCCGTTCTGGCGGCGTGGGCGCCGAAGCCTTCCAGTTGGAGCTGGGAGGAAGCGGGAGGCGCCGCAGGCAGCGTCGAAACGGCCACGCGAGTGCTCGATCTGCTGGCCGTAAGGGCCGGGCAAACCCTGCTGGTGCAGGGCGCGGCAGGTGCTGTGGGCACCGTCGCGGTCCAGCTCGCGGTGGCGCGTGGCGCGCGAGTGATCGGCACGGCCAGTGAGCACAACCACGAGTTGCTGCGTTCGTTGGGCGCGGAGGCGACGACGTACGGGGAGGGGCTGGTGGAACGGGTGCAGGAGCTCGCTCCGGACGGAGTGGATGCGGTGTTCGACTGCGCGGGAGGGACGCTGCCCGACCTGATCGCGATCGCGGGGGAGCCGGCACGGGTGGTGACCATCGCGGACTTCGATGCCGCCGCGCACGGCGTACACATGTCACACAGCGCGCCGGCCGACGAGACGGGGAAGGCGCTGGGAGCCGGTGCGGATTCGCTGGCGGTGCATGGTCTCGCGGTTGCCGTGAAGCTCGCTGCCGAAGGCGGTCTGCGGGTGCCGGTCGCAGCGACGTTCCCGCTCGAGGAGGCGGCGGCGGCTCACGAGCTGAGTGAAACCAGGCACGCGCGCGGGAAGATCGTTTTGTTGCACTGAGCAACTACAAGCGTGACGGGCAGCCGCAGGACTCGCGGTGCATGATCTCCGCCGGCAGGCGGATCGTCTGGGGCGGTGCTTCGCGGTCCGTCATCCGGCGGAGGAGGAGCTGGACCGCCCGGGCGCCGATCGCCGCGGACGGCTGGGCGATGGTGGTCAGTCCCGGACTGAACAGGTCGGCCCAGGCGAAGTCGTCGAAGGCGACGACGGCCAGGTCGCGGGGCACCTTCAGACCGGCTGCCTTCAGCGCGCCCAGTACGCCGATGGTCATGCCGTTGTTGCCGGCGAACACCGCGGTCGGAGGCTCGGGCAGGTCGAGCAGCGCCAGGGTGGCGCGGCGGCCGCCTTCGCTGGTCGAGGCGCCGTCGACGATCAGCGCGGGATCGACGGCCAGGTCGGCACGCTGGTGAGCCAGGCGATATCCGCGCAGGCGCTCGGCGCTGGTGGACAGGCCGGCGATCCCGGCCACCATCCCGATCCGGCGATGGCCCAGCGAGATCAGGTGATCGATCACGGCCGCCGACGAGGCCTCGTTCTCGACGCCGACCTGATCGGCGCGCAGTTCGGGATCGATCCGGTCGACGATCACGTAGGGCACCGGATGGTCGCGCAGCAGCGGCAGGGTCAGCTCGCGCCAGCCGTCGGAAGGGGCGATCACCAGGCCTTCGATGTGGTGGGCCAGCAGGTTCGCGACCGCGGTCGACTCGTGTCTGGCCTCGTCACGGGTGTCGACGATGATCAGGTTCAGCCCGGCCCGGGTGGCCTCGCCGTCGATGCCCTGCACGAGTTCGACCCAGTACGGGTTGGAGGCCGCCGTCAGGGCGAGACCGATCGTCTGGTTGGAGCCGGCGGCGAGCGAGCGGGCGATCGGATGGTGCTCGTAGCCGAGCAGCCGCATGGCCTCGTGCACGCGTTCGCGGGTCGCGGCGGCGACCAGCCGGGTGCCGTTGACGACGTGCGAGACCGTGGTCACCGACACTCCGGCGCTCTGGGCGACCTCCGTCATGGTGACCATCCGTCGAATCGTCGTCGCTCCCCGTACTTTGCGCAACCCTTTGCGCAAAAGCCACGGCGATGAATCCCGGGTCTGGGCCAACCGCTGGTAACTTGCCGCGATCTGGGCAAGGGTGGCAACAGTTCGGGGCGATATCTGGGGAGGGATCGTTCGTATGGACGTACTGGCAGTTCCTGACGACGAGCTGGAGGACCTGCGGTCGAGGCTGCGACGGACGAGGTGGGCAACGAGTTGGCCGGGGACCGGATGGGAGGCCGGTGCCGACGGCGCTGAGCTGCGCAGACTGGTCGAGTACTGGGCCGACGGCTTCGACTGGCGCAAGCAGGAGGCCGAAGTCAATGCGCTGCCTTCGCACTTCGCCGAGCTGGACGGCGTACCGGTGCACTATCTGCGGTACGACGGTGAACACCCCGGCGCGCTGCCGATCGTGCTCACGCACGGCTGGCCGAGCTCGGTGCTGGAGCTGACCGAGCTGGCGCAGCGGCTGGCCACCCCTACGCGGTACGGGGGAGTGGCAACGGATTCGTTCACCGTGATCGTGCCGTCCCTGCCCGGGTTCGCGTTCTCGCCCCAACGGCCTTCGTTGCCACCGGCAACCGGGACGCACGAGCTGTGGCACCGGCTGATGCACGACGAGCTGGGCTTCGCCCGGTACGGCGCTCACGGTGGCGATCTCGGCGCCGGGATCAGCTCGCTACTCGGGCAGACGTATCCCGAGTCGGTCGTCGGCATCCACGTGCTCGCGGTGGCGAACCCGGCGAAGTACGAGGCGGCGGAGCTGACGCCCGGGGAGCAGTCCTACCTGGCCGCCGAGGCCGAGTGGTTCACCGAGGAAGGTGGCTACGAGCACGAGCAGCGGACGCGGCCGGCCACTTTGAGCGCCGGGCTGTCGGACTCGCCCGCCGGCCTGCTCGCCTGGCTCCTGGAGAAGTACCGGGCCTGGACCGACTGCGACGGCGATCTCAGCAGCCGGTTCAGCGACGACTTCGTCCTGACCCAGGCATCGCTGTACTGGTTCACGAACTCGATCTCGACCTCGTTCCGGCCGTACTACGAGTTCCACCGTGGTCACCGCGAGCGCGTCATCTCGGTGACCGTGCCGACCGCGATCGCCGTCTTCCCCGAAGACCTGGTCCGCCCGCCGCGGAGCTGGGCGGCCCGGACCTACCACGTCACCCGCTACACGGCGATGCCGCGAGGCGGCCACTTCGCCGCCTGGGAAGAACCCGAACTCCTGGCGGACGATCTGATCGCCTTCTTCCGCAATCTGCGGTGAGCCGAACACACCGACAGGCAGTAGTCCCGAATTACCCGCGCCGGAGGCATTGGCTGAGCGTGAGTGCCCGGCGCGGAGCCGACTACTGCCTGTCGGTGTGTCCGCGGGCTACCTGGCGATAGGAGCGGTGCGGGCGGCGATGAGGCTGATCAGGTCCGCCGGGGCGAGTCCCAGGTCCAGGCCTCGGCGGCCGCCAGAGACGTAGACGGTCTCGTGGGCGGTCGCCGTCTCGTCGACGACGGTGGGCAAAAGGCGCTTCTGGCCGATCGGGCTGATGCCACCGACGACGTAGCCGGTGATCCGCTCGGCCGCCGCCGGGTCCGCCATGGTCGCCTTCTTGCCGTTCAGCGCGGCGGCGACCGCTTTCAGATCCAGCTGCTTGTCGACCGGTACGACGCCGACCGACAACTTGCCGTCCACCTCTACCAGCAAAGTCTTGAACACCTGCTCCGGCTGGAGTCCGAGCGCCTCTGCGGCCTCCAGTCCGTACGACTTCGCCGCTGGATCGTGCTCGTAGGTATGCGTCGTGAACGCGACGCCCGCCTTCGTCAGCGCGACCGTCGCCGGTGTGCCCTGTCCGCTCTGCTTACCTTTTGCCACCCCCGAACCCTACGACGTCGGCAGCGGCGTGAGACGCACGCAGCAGTGTCCTGGGCGGGGCTCGAGCATCGCCTGGAACTCTGTGTCGCCGAGGCCGTCGAGCAACCCTCCGAGCAGGTGCAGCGTCATGTTGCAGACGAGTTCGGGGTGGTTCCTCGCCAACGCCTTGAACGGGCAGTTGGCCAGCTCGACCACAGATCCCGTACGCCGCGGCTCGAACCCGTGCGCCTGCAGCACCTCGGCGAGCGGCGTACCGGGGTGAGCTCGAGCGGCGGATTCGCCGTACTCACGGGCTCGGCGCTCCAGTGCGCTTCGGGGTGAGCAGCCGGATGCCTCGGCGTCCTCCACTGCGGCCGCGAGCAGGTGGCCGGCCACGTCGTACTGGCGCTCGGGGATGGACACCCCGATCTCGCGGTCGGAGCGGCGGTAGAGCTTGGCCGGGCGGCCGGCGCCTGGTCCACTGCGGCCGGTACGCCGCTCGAACACCACTGTCAGCAGGCCTTCGCCGGCCAGTTTGTCGAGATGGAAGGCAGTGGTCGTTCGAGGGATGCCGAGCGCAGCGGCGGCTTCCTCGCGGCTGACCGGGGCGGGCTCGGCGACCACATGGTCGTAGAGCCGCCGCCGGGTCGGTTCGTCGAGCGCGGCGACCGCCTGGATGCTCGCCTCGGTCGGCTGGTCCACGAGAGGATTCTATCGACAACTTTCGTTGACGGAATAGTAGAGTTACTTTGAAGGTCAACTTTCTCGAGGTGGGGGCGCTAGATGACGACGATCCAGCCGGAGCTCGACGCGGTGGCGCTCCACGTGGTCGGTGGGCGGCCCGAGATCGACCTCGCGGCGGCCGAGCGGGCGGTGGCCGACCTGCTGGTGGCACTGGGCCGCGACCCGCTCAGCGCGCATCTGGCGGACACGCCTCGCCGGGTGGCGCACGCGTACGCCGAGATGCTGACACCGCGCGAGTTCGAGCTGACGACGTTCCCGAACGACGAGGGGTACGACGAGCTCGTGCTGGCCCGCAACATCCCGGTCCAGTCGCTGTGCGAACACCACATGCTGCCGTTCCAGGGGGTCGCGCACGTGGGCTACCTGCCGGGCGCGCGCATCCTCGGGCTGTCCAAGCTGGCTCGCGTCGTCGAGTTGTTCGCGCGTGACCTGCAGGTGCAGGAGCGGTTGACCAAGCAGGTCGCCGACTGGCTGCAGGACCAGCTCGCGCCCCAAGGGGTGGGCGTGGTGATCGAGGCCGAGCACCAGTGCATGTCGTTGCGGGGTGTTCGCGCGATCGGTTCGAAGACGGTCACGTCGGCGCTGCACGGCCTGCTGCGCGAGAGCCCTGGCTCGCGCCAGGAGTTCTTCAGCCTGACCGGTATCGCGACGACCTGACCCCGTCCCGCCCCGGGCACGGGGTGGGCGCGGCGGACCGGCGTACGGGTCAGAAGGTGGCCACCGCCGGTGGGTGGTGGGTGTGACGGCCGGTCGCCAGGATGTGGGCGACCTCGCCGGGCAGCAGATCGGTGCCGGGTACGGTCTCCATCTCGGAGACGTCGAGCCAGCGGACGACGGTCGAGCCGCAGTGGCCGTGCACCGCGAGGATCGAGTCGAGGTCCGGCCAGACCGCGGTCGACGGGTTCTGGCCGTGCCAGCGCAGGGCGACCGATCCGTCGGTGAACACGCATCCTTCGGCCACCGTTCCGGTGCCGGAGACACCGCTGACGTCGGCATATCTGACGAGTTCGAAGGTCTGGGGTTTCACCGGTGGACCTCTTCGGTCGCCGCGGTGGGCTGGGTCTGCCGGCTGCTGCCGGACGGCTTGCTGGGATGGCCTGAGGGAGTTGCCATGGTCCTTTCCCCGGATGTCGGCGTGGCTCAGGGATTCGCCACAAACCGGGGGACCGGCACGGACTGTCAACGGGCAAGGACGGTCTGTAGCGAGTCGAGCACTGCAAATCAAGGTAGAACCAACGGGGCGGACGCGCCAGTGGTCGCCGGGTGTGTCTCGGTCTTCGATCCGTTCGGCCGACAAATGGTGAGCCGAACGGACGGCACGCGTGATCGAATACGGAAGTGTTCCTGACCATCGCCACGCGCTCCGACCGACCGGATGCTCCTGCCACCGACCTCGGATTCCTGCTGCACAAGAACCCGGCCCGGCCGCAGTCGCTGGAGGTCGCGGGTGGAACGGCGCATGTCGTCTACCCGGAGGCGACGGCGGAGCGCTGTACGGCGGCGGTGCTGCTGGAGATCGACCCGGTCGCGTTGGTGCGCTCGGGCAAGGGCCGGGAGGGCTTCACTCTCGGCCAGTACGTCAACGATCGACCGTACGCCGCGTCCAGCCTGCTCGCGGTCGCGCTCGGCAAGCTCTTCCGTACCGCGATGAACGGCCGCTGCGACGCGCGCCCGGAGCTCGCGGCCAGCGCGCTGCCGCTGGAACTCCACGTGCCCGCGCTGCCGTGCCGGGGCGGAGCCGCCCTCGCCGAGCGCTTCTTCGCCCCACTCGGCTGGACCGTCGACGCCCGCCCGGTCCCGCTCGACCCGGAGATCCCTGCTTGGGGCGACTCCCGGTACGTCGACCTCCGGCTGACCGGCACCCTCCGCCTGGCCGACGCTCTCAACCACCTCTACGTCCTGCTGCCGGTGCTCGACGACGCCAAGCACTACTGGGTTGACACCGACGAGATCGAGAAGCTCCTCCGCGCCGGCGAAAGGCTGGCTGGCCACCCACCCGGACAAGGAACTGATCTCCCGCCGCTACCTGGCCCACCGTCGCAACCTGACCGACACCGCTCTGGAGCGCCTGACGGAGTCGGACGGCGCCCTGCTTGCGGAGGAGCCGATGTCGGAGGTGGGCGACGACACGCAGCCCGTTCCCCTCGGCCAGCAGCGGCGAGCGGCAGTGCTGGAGGTACTGCGGCAGATCGGCGGCCACCGGGTCGGTGACCTCGGCTGTGGTGAGGGTCTGCTGGTGGCCGAACTGCTGAAGGACGGACGCTACGACCAGGTGGTCGCGACCGACGTCTCCACCCGGGCACTGGGGTACGCCGAGAAGCGGCTGCGCGTCGCCGAGATGTCCGATCGCCAGCGAGAGCGCCTGCGGCTGTTCCAGTCGTCGGTCACGTACGCCGACGCGCGGCTGGCCGGGCTGGATGCCGCGGTGCTGATGGAAGTGGTCGAGCACGTGGATCCGCCGCGGCTGCCCGCGCTCGGTCAGGCCGTTTTCGGAGCGGCCCGGCCAGGAGCGGTCGTGGTGACCACGCCCAACTCGGAGTACAACGTGCGGTTCGAGAAGCTCGATGCTGGTGCCTTCCGGCATCCGGATCACCGGTTCGAGTGGACCCGGCAGGAGTTCCGCGACTGGGCCGACGGCATCTGTACGGCGTACGGGTACGTCGTCGAGCTCCGTCCGGTCGGGCCCGACGATCCCGAGGTCGGGCCGCCCACCCAGCTCGCCGTGTTCACCCGGAAGGAGACCAGCTGATGACGGCCATCGGCGTACCGGCGCTCAGTCTCGTCGTGCTGATCGGCGCCAGTGGCTCGGGCAAGTCCACCTTTGCCCGCAAGCACTTCCGCGGTACCGAGGTGATCTCCAGCGACGTCTGCCGGGGCCTGGTCTCCGACGACGAGAACGACCAGGCTGCCACCAAGGACGCCTTCGCGGTGCTGCACTTCATCGCGGCCAAGCGGCTGGCCGCCGGCCGGCTGACGGTGATCGACGCGACCAACGTCCAGCCCGAGGCGCGCAAGGAGCTGATCGCGCTCGCGCGGGAGCACGACGTGTTGCCGGTGGCAATCGTCCTGGATCCGCCCGAGCAGGTCTGCACCGCCCGCAACGAGCAGCGACCCGATCGCCAGTTCGGCCAACAGGTCGTCGTCCGGCAGCGGTCGCAGCTCCGGCGCGGCCTGAAAAGCCTGAAACGCGAGGGTTTCCGGAGTGTCCACGTACTCGACTCGGTCGAGGAGATCGATGCCGTCAGCATCGAGCGGACCAGGCTCTTCAACGATCTGACCGACCGGACCGGACCGTTCGACATCGTCGGCGACATCCACGGCTGCCGCGCCGAACTGGAGGAGCTGCTCAGCTCGCTCGGCTACGCGATCACCCGTGACGACTTCGGCCGCGCGGTCGACGCCGTCCACCCGGCTCGCCGCGCGATCTTCGTCGGCGATCTGGTCGATCGGGGCCCGGACACTCCCGGCGTACTGCGGCTGGTGATGGGCATGGTCGCGGCCGGTCACGCCTACTGCGTCACGGGCAACCACGAGGACAAGCTGCTGCGCTCGATGCGAGGCAAGAAGGTGCGGATCAACCACGGTCTCGCGGAGTCGCTCGAGCAGCTCGGCGCGGAGTCCGAGGAGTTCCGCGCGGAGGTCGCCACCTTCATGGACGGCCTGATCTCGCACTACGTCTTCGATCAGGGCAACCTGGTCGTCTCGCACGCCGGCCTGGTCGAGCGCATGCACGGCCGGACCTCGGGCCGGGTCCGTTCCTTCTGCCTGTACGGCGAAACGACCGGCGAGACCGACGAGTTCGGCCTGCCACTGCGCCACCCGTGGGCCAACGAGTACCGCGGCCGCGCGATGGTCGTCTACGGCCACACACCGACGCCGGAGCCGGAGTGGATCAACAACACGATCTGCCTGGACACCGGCTGTGTGTTCGGCGGATCGCTGACCGCGCTGCGTTATCCCGAACGCGAACTGGTGCAGGTCGCCGCGGCGAAGCAGTACTACAAACCCACGAAGCCGCTGCACGTCCCGGCCGCACCCGAGCGTGAGCCGGACGTCCTCGACATCACCGACGTGGTCGGCCGGCGGGTGATCGAGACCGCTACGCACGGCCGGATCAGTGTCCGGGCCGAGCAGGCCGGCGCCGCGCTCGAGGTGATGAGCCGGTTCGCGATCGATCCACGGTTCCTGCTCTACCTGCCGCCCACGATGAGCCCGGTCGAGACCTCGCCGGTGCCAGGGCTGCTGGAGCACCCGACGCAGGCGTTCGAGACGTACAAGGCGCAGGGCGTCACCGAGCTGGTGTGCGAGGAGAAGCACATGGGCTCGCGGGCCGTCGTACTGCTGACCCGGGACGACGACGTCGCGGAGAAACGCTTCGGGCTGGCCGGGCGCGGTGCCGTGCACACCCGGACGGGCCGGTCGTTCTTCGACGCGACGCTGACGGACGAACTGCTGCTCCGGCTGCGGGTGGTGGCCGAAGAGGCCGGGCTGTTCGAGGAGCTGGACACGTCCTGGTTGCTGTTCGACGCTGAGTTGTTGCCGTGGAGCGCGAAGGCCGGCGAGCTGCTGCGCAACCAGTACGCCGCCGTGGGTGCGGCCGCGCGAAGTTCCTTGCCTGCGGCAACTGTTGCCCTCGAATCCGCTGCGGCGGCAGGGCTCGACGTGGGCGACATGCTTGCGCGGACTCGGCGGCGTACGGTGAATGCGGAGTTGTTCAGTGAGGCATACCGACGGTACTGCTGGCCGACCGAAGGGCTTGAAGGAGTGCGAGTGGCACCCTTCCAGCTCTTGGCTTCCGAAGGCGCGACGTACGCGGAGAAGCCGCACGCATGGCACCTGGAGCTGGCTGATCGAATGGTTGCCGCAGGCCCTGTTTTGGTCACGCCGACTCGTCGCCTGTACGTCGACCTCGAGTCGTGGGATGCCGGGGTCGCGTGGTGGGAGGCGCTCACCGGCGCCGGCGGTGAAGGCATGGTCGTCAAGCCCGCGGCCAACCTCGTCCGGACGCCGAAGGGGCTCGCGCAGCCGGGGCTGAAGGTCCGCGGGCAGGAGTACCTGCGGCTGATCTACGGCCCCGACTACACCGAGCCGGAGAACTTCAGCCGGCTCCGCGACCGCAAGCTCGGGCACAAACGGTCGCTGGCGCTGCGCGAGTACGCCGTCGGCCTGGAGTCGCTGGAGCGGGCCGCGCGCGGTGAACCGCTCTGGCGCATCCACGAATGCGTCTTCGCCGTGCTCGCCCTGGAGTCCGAGCCGGTCGACCCGCGCCTCTGACCGGTCGTCGCCGCCGGGAGACCTACTTGACCGCGTCGGTCAGGCGGGTGAACTCGTCGTCGGTCAGTTCGAGCTTCGCCGCGGCGACGTTGTCCTCCAGATGGCCGACCGAGGAGGTGCCGGGGATCGGCAGGATATTGGGGGAGCGCTTGAGCAGCCAGGCCAGCGCGAGCTGGGACGGGCCGGCCTCGTGCTCCTTGGCGATCGCGTCGAGCGGTCCACCGGGTTTGGCGAGCTCGCCGGTGGCCAGCGGGAACCAGGGGATGAAGGCGAGGTTCTGCTGCTCGGCGTACGCCAGGACGTCCTCGTCGTTGCGCTGGCTGAGGTTGTAGAGGTTCTGCACCGAGACGATGGTGGCTGTCTTCGCGGCCTCCTCGATCTCCCCGACGCTGACCTGGGACAGGCCGATGTGCCGGATCTTGCCCTCGCTCTGCAGCGCCGCGAGTTCGCCGACCTGATCGGCGACCGGGACCTCCGGGTCGATCCGGTGCAGCTGCAGCAGGTCGATCCGCTCGAGTCCGAGGTGCCGCAAGCTGAGCTCGACGGCCTGCCGCAGGTACGCCGGGCGGCCGACGGGTGACCAGGCGCCCGGACCCTGCCGGGTGAAACCGGCCTTGGTGGCGATCACCAGGTCATCGGCGTACGGGTGGAGCGCCTTCTTTAGCAGCAGGTCGGCGGTGAACGGGCCGTAGGCGTCGGCGGTGTCGATGAAGTTGACGCCGAGCTCGACAGCGCGCCGAAGCACCCGAACGGCCTCGCCGGGATCGCGCGAGTCGCCCCAGACGCCGGGGCCGGGAAGCTGCATGGTGCCGTACCCGAGCCGGCGTACGGTCAGGTCGCCACCGATCGTGAACTCGCCGGACGCCGCTGCGACTGCTTCGGTCATGATGCTCTCCCTGAGCTGAACTGAAGGACAGCTCAACCTACTGCGCCAGGCGTCTCAGGCAAGGAGCTGGCGCTGCAGAGATTCGCTTACCCACTGCTCGAACTCGGTCTCACTCCACCCGGATTCGTCGACGAGTTCGCGATAGACGCCCGGCGCCGCCAAGGCGCGGTAGACGGCCTGAGCCTGTGCGAGCGGGATCGACAGCTCCTGCTCCATCGATGCGATGATCGCGTCCATCACCTGGTTGCGGCCCGCGAGCTTGGCGCGGAGCAAGGCGCGGGTCTCGGCGCTCTCGTCGGTCGCCGCCTCGAAGATCAGCACGACGTCGAAGCCGGCGGAGTACAGGTTCGTCAACCAGTGTGCGGCCTTGCGCAGTTTGGCCGCGGCGTCGGTCTCCTGCAGTACTTCGCCGGCCAGCTCGCGCGCGCCGGCCTGCTCCAGCCAGCGGTCGCAGATCAGCGACAGGATCTCCCGCTTGGTTCCGAACGCCGAGTAGATGGTCCGGGGCGCGACGCCGGCTTCCTTGGCGATCGCGTCGATACTCGTCGCGCCGTACCCGTGCTCGCCGAACAGTTTGCGAGCTGCCTCGGCGATCCGGACGCGGGTCGCCTCCGCCTGTTCCTGGCGGTAGGTCTTGACGGATTCGGCCATGTGGGCACACTATCAATGCGTTCAGTGCAGTATCACTGCAACGAGTGCAGGATGAGTGCACTCGAAGAGGGGGAATCATGACGGGTTTCGAGGCGCTGGAGCGGATCCTGCACGAGGGATTCGCGACCGGGAACGCGGCGATCGTCGACGAGGTGTGTTCGCCGGACCTGGTCGAGCACCAGTTCGGGCTGGCCGGCCAGGGTGAGCAGGCCCGCGATCAGGTGAAGGCAGCGATCTGCGACGTGTACGCGCTGATGCCCGACGTCGTCTACACGGTGGAGGACTCGGTCGTCTCGGGGGACACGATCTGGCTCCGCGGCCGGGCACGCGGTACGGCGACCGGCGGCTTCTTCGGGCCACCGAGCAACGCGCCGATCGACATCGCGCTGTTCGAGGTGGCCCGGATCGAGAACGGTCTGATCGTCGAGCACTGGGGCTGCCCGGACCGCTTCGCGCTGCTGGCCCAGACAGGTGTCCTGGACCGGCTCGCGAAACAGCCGAGCTGACCCGCGGATCGGGCCGGAGAGAACTAGCCGAGCTTGAGAGTGCTGGCTGCGGTGGCGGCGGCCTCGTCGCCGTACGCCGAAGCGAGGCGCTTCAGGAAGGCCGGGCGGTCGAGGGTGTACTCCTGGGTGCCCACCGTCTCCAGCACGGTGGTCGCCAGGGTGCAGCCGATCTGGGCCGCGGCCTCATGGTCCAGGCCGGTGGCGCGGGCGGTCAGGTAGCCGGCGCGGAAGGCGTCGCCGCCACCGGTCGGGTCGACCAGGCCCGGCGCCGGCACGGCCGGGACCTTCGCCAGGACGCCGCCGGCGTTCTCGATCAGTACGCCGTCACCGCCGTGCGTGGTGACCCGGACACCCACCCGCGACAGGATCTCGTCGTGGCTCCAGCCGGTCTTCTGGACCATCAGGCCGGACTCGTACTCGTTGCTGAACAGGTACTTCGCGCCGTCGACCAGCTCGCGGATCTGCTCGCCGTCCATCCGCGCGAGCTGCTGCGACGGGTCGGCGGCGATGTCGATCCCGTTGGCCTTGGCCAGCGCGGTGTGCCGCAGCATCCCGTCGGGGTCGTCCGCGCCGATCAGCACCAGGTCGATCCCGCCGGCCGCCGCGTGCACCGCGCCGAGGTCGATCTCGCGGGACTCCGCCATCGCGCCGGTGTAGAACGAGGCGATCTGGTTGGCGTCCAGGTCCGTCGTACAGGTGAAGCGCGCGGTGTGCACGTTCTGGCAGATCCGGACGTGGGAGATGTCGACGCCCGCCGCGGTGAGCGCTTCGCCGTACTCCGTGAAGTCGGCACCGACCGAGCCGACCAGCAGCGACGGCTGGCCGAGCTGGGCCATCCCGTAGCAGATGTTGGCGGCCACGCCGCCGCGGTGGACGACCAGTTCGTCGACCAGGAACGACAGGGACACCTTGTGCATCTGCTCTTCGAGGAACTGGTCCTTGAACCGTCCGGGGAAGGTCATCAGGATGTCGGTCGCGATCGATCCGGCAACGGCGATGCGCATGCGGAGGTCTCCTCGGAGGGGTGGGTGTCGGGCGGTCGGACAACCCGTAGAGACTACAGCCGAGACAACGACGACACTTTGCGACGTTCAGAATGGCGGGTTTCGATGGGTAGTCAGGTTCTGGTCACCGACGAGCTGCACGAGTACATGGTCGCGCACGGAATGCCGCTGGACGAGGTCGCGAGTGAGCTGGTCGCCGAGACCCAGGCGCTGGGCGGGGTCTCCGAGATGCTCACCACCGCCGACCAGGCGGCGCTGCTGACCACGCTGACCCGGCTGGTGTCGGCCCGGCGCGCGGTCGAGATCGGCACCTTCACCGGCTTCTCGGCGCTGGCGATCTCCCGCGGCCTCCCCGCCGACGGAGAGCTGATCTGCCTCGACGTGAGCGACGAGTGGACCTCGATCGGCCGCCGCTACTGGGAGCGGGCCGGGGTGGCGGACAGGATCGACCTGCGGATCGGTGACGCGCACGAGTCGGCCGCCAACCTGGAGGGCGAGTTCGACCTGGCCTTCGTCGACGCCGAGAAGCCGGGCTACATCGACTACTTCGAGCAACTGGTACCGCGGATCCGGCCGAACGGGCTGCTGCTGTTCGACAACACGCTGGCCGGCGGCCGGGTGGTCGGCGAGCACGAGGAGGACCCGGTCGACCGCAAGGAGTTCAACGCGCACGTCGCCGCAGACGACCGGGTCGACGTGGTCATGCTCGGGATCGGCGACGGGCTCACCCTGGTTCGGAAGCGGTGACGAAGGCCGCTCCCCGGCCGTCGGTACCGCGTCTGTCCGTGACCGGCCTTCGGCACCTGTACGCCGATCGCCCGGTGATCGAGGACCTCACCTTCACCCTGCGGGCCGGCCGGGCGATCGCCCTGGTCGGCCCGAACGGCGCCGGCAAGACCACGGTGCTCAAGTGCATCGTGGGCTCGGCCCAGCCGGCCGCCGGTGAGATCCTGCTGGACGGCGCGCCGATCGACGAACGCGCCGAGCCGGTACGCCGCGACGTCGCGTCGCTGCTCGACGACCTCGACTTCTTTCCCGACCTGACCGCGGCCGAGCATCTCGACCTGCTCGCGCGCGCCCACGGCAACCCGGAGCCCGAAGACCTGGTCGACACCGTGCTCGACGACGTCGGCCTGCTCGGGGCGGCCGACCAGCTTCCCGGGTCACTGTCGTCCGGGCAGCGGCGGCGGCTCGCGCTGGCCACGGCCCTGGTCCGGCCGCGGAAGCTGCTGGTGCTCGACGAGCCCGAGGCCCGGCTCGACTCCGAAGGCGTCGCCTGGCTCACCACGATGCTGCAGGCGGAGAAGAAGGCCGGGACGTCGATCCTGTTCGCCAGTCACGACGCGGCGCTGGTGGCTGCTGTCGCTGACGAGACCGTCGCGTTGACCCCGCTGCCATGAGGGGTGCGCTGTGAGTCAGGCAGAAGGTCCGGTCGTCTTCGACCGGAAGGACTTCGGCGCGATCCCGTCGTCGGCGTCCTTGCGGAAGTGGATGCGGAAGGTCCGGCGCGGCAAGGCGGACCGCACCCTCGGCCAGCAGTTCGAGGACGTCTACCTGATCATCTTCTCGGTGGCCATGCTCGGCGCCACCGGCGGCAACGTGCTGCTCAACCTCAACGACAAGTCAGCCGCTTGTACGTCGGGCTCGTGCTCCTGGCTGCTCGACACAGTGCCGTACATCCTGGTGCCGCTGCTCGTCTCCACCATGCTGCGCGTGCTGTTGAGCATCGGACCCGTCTCGGCGTCACGCGCGACCGCCTTCTGGCTGTTGGCGACACCGGTGGACCGTGCGGCGCTGCTGCGACCGTCGTACCGGCTGGTGGTTGTGGTGGCGGCCGCTGTCGGCGCACTGGCCGCAGTGATCGGCTGGGCGCTCTTCGGCGCCGCTTGGTCGACTGTCGGCGAGGCGGCCGTGCTGACCACGGTGCTGCTGCTGTTCACGACTTGCGCCACGGTCTGGGCGCAGCAGACGGCGGAACGGTCCCGCTGGGCGCTGCGCATCGCAGACGGGCTGCTGATCGCCGCGGCTGTTCCTGCGCTGCTTCTGGCCTTCCGCCAGCCCGTCGAGCGCTTTACTAATGTGGCGGGTGGATTCGAGGACCCGCACGAGCCAAACTTCCCCGCCGCCAACCTACGGTTGCTGGTAGTTGGGGCATTGGCTCTTGCCGTCGCAGTCGTCCTGGTAGTCCTCACCGGCCGCACCCTCGGCGAACTCAGCCGCCAGACGGCCGTCGCCGGCGGAGACCTCCTGGCCGGCCTCGCAGGCGCCGCGATCACCCTCGACGTCAGCCTGCTCGCCGACGTAGTGGCCGGCCGCCACTGGCGCCTCAAAGGCCGCCTGAAGTCTCGCCGCGGCCGGGGATCCACCGGAGTCGCGATGATCCACCGCGAGTTTCTCCGCATCCTCCGCTGGCCTCGCCGCCTGGTGATCGCCTTCGCGCTGCTCGTCGTCCCGTACGCCGTCGCCGGCACCGGGTACGACGTACTGGTCCCTATCGCTGCAGGTCTGGCCGGCTTCGGCGCCGTGCGTCCGCTGATGGACGGGCTGCGCTCGGTCTGCCGCTCGGCCGGGCTGGTGCGGGCGCTCGGGCTGGACCTCCGCGAGTTGCGGGTCATCATGTCCGTCGTACCGGGTGGATTTGCTGCCTTGTGGGCCACGCTCGCCGAGCCGGCGCTGGGAAGCCCAGCGGTCGCGTTCGCCGTCGCGGCCGGGATGCTGACCGGTGCTGTCCGGCAAGCCTCCGCGCGCCCGCCGACGTACAGCGGACCGCTGGTAGCTTCGCCGATGGGCGCCATCCCACCTGGGCTGTTCTCGACCCCGATCCGCGGCTTCGACCTCCTGCTGCTCTGTCTCGCCCCGGTGCTGCTGGGGCTGGGCACCATCTGGATCGTGACGATCCCCGCGATCATCTGCCTGATCCTCTTCGCGGTCCCCGCCAAACCCCACTGACCTACGCCAGGCGGCTCACTCGCGCGACAACCACTTGCGCTCGATCTCCCGCGGTACGTCGACCTCGCAGTGCCGCGCGAGCAACAGCAACTGGCAGAACACGTCCGCGAACTCCAACCGGAACGCATCGCGGATCTCCGCGTCCGTCCGGCCCTTCGTCCGGGCCCGGCCGGTCACCTGCAGGTAGGCCTGGGTCAGCTCACCGACCTCCTCCTGCAGCTTGAGCAGGAACCAGTCCCCGTCCCGCTCGATCTCCAGGACCTCCGCATAGCGGGCCGACAACTTCTCCACCCGCTCCGACAACGCGCTGATCTCCACCCGCATACCCAACCACCCGGCTCCGACACTCAACGCCCTGCGAGCCCTGACGGTCGCAGGGCGTTGAGTGGAAGGGCCCGACCGACGGGCAGATGCCGGCCGGGACCCCGATCAGGAGGGTGCTACGGGTACTCGTTCCAGGTGGCCTCGTTGTTGGCGGAGTTCGCCGTACCGCCGACGTTGTTGACGACGCGGTTGATCGTTCCGCGTCCGCCGAGCGACACGGTGATCATGTTGTGCAGTTTGACGCCCGGTTTGTTCGGTACCTCGAAGGCCCGTTCGGCCACGATGCTCGCGTCCGACGTGAAGACGCAGTAGCTGCCCAGCCCCCACGCCTCGTGCGTGGTGACCGAGTCAGCCACCTTGTACGCCGCGTAGCCGCGGGTCGAGCCGTTCATCCAGGCAGCCTGGTTCGGCGGGTCGTACGGCATCTCGTTCTGGTAGAAGTACGTCCGGCCGCCGTTGCCGTTCCAGATCGTCTGGTACTTCTGGTAGTGCTCGACGAACAACCCGTACGCCGTCACGTCGTTGCCGTTGACCACCAGTCCGGTCGCCGCGGTGTTCACGTTCCAGCCGACGCCGTCGCGGTGGTCACCGCGCCAGAGCCAGGCGTGGTCGAGGATCACGTTGTTGCTGTTGATCCGCAACGTCTCGGTCGCCTTGCCGACGGCCGAGCCGCCGATCCGGTAGTAGATGTCGTGCAGCGAGGTCGGGTTCGCCGCGTGGTTCGCCGACGAACCGGTCGGGCCGAGCTCCATCAGCAGCGCCGAGTTGGTCGGCGCGGCGTCGATCAGCAGGCCGGCGAGCTTCACTCCGTCGACGTCGGCGACCGAGATCGACGTGGTGCCGTTGGTCGGCATCAGCGTCGCCAGGCCGAGGCCCAGCACCACCGTGTTCGGGCGGGTGATCCGGATCGAGTCGCTGAGCTTGAAGACGCCCGGCGTGAACAGCAGGTTCTTGCCGGCGGCAAGCTGTGCGTTGATCGTCGCCGCCGTGACGCCCGGCTTGGCGATGTAGAACTGGTCGATCGGCAGCGACTCACCGAGCGGGTTGCCGCTCGTCCAGGTCGGTCCGGCGGTGTTCGACCGCAGCGCCGGGACGAACACCTTGTAGTTGCCTGCGGCATCGATGTACAGGTAGGGCTTCTCCCGGATGATCGGGGTCTGCGCGACCTTGGTGTACCCCGGGTCCGGGAAGCCGCCGGCCGGCGCGTTCTGGGAGCCGACGAAGACGTGGTTCCAGTTCTGGCCGGCCCAGCTGCCCCAGTTGGTGTTGCGGGAGAACCACTGCTGCTGGCTGCCCGACCGGACCTGACCGTCGACGAGCGTGTCGGCCATGAAGCCACCGCTGGCCCAGCCGCCGTCGTCCAGGGCGAGGTTCCCCTTCAGGTGCATCCGCCGGTACGCCGATGCCTGGCTGACCGCCCAGCGGTCGAGTCCGCCGGTCGGGTTGACGGTCAGGCCTTCGGCGCCACGCCAGAAGTTGTGGGTCGCGTTCTGCGGCGGGAACCAGTCGGCCTCGACGTGCACGGCGCCGTTGATCGTGACGGCGCCCGGTGTCAGCCCGAGCCCCGCGACCTGGGTGAAGAAGCCGACGTTGGCGTTGACGTTGTAGGTGCCGGGCTTGAACAGCAGCGCGATCCGCTGTTCGCCGTACTGGTTGGTCTCCTGCTGGCTGAAGACCGAGTTGAGCTTGTTCTGGATGGTGCTCTGCGGCATCGACGGGTCGAAGATCGACACGTTCGGGCCGAAGTCGGGCTGACCGGCCGGCGGGTCGGTCGGGGGAGTGCCGTCCACGGGGTTGATCCTGAACGATTGGGCAGCAGTGCCGTTGCAGGTGTACTGCTGCAGTTGGACGCCGTCAGCGGTCGAAGCGGCCGGTACGTCGAGGCACTTGCCGCTGTTGCGGTTGACCAGGCGGTAGGCGCCGTCGGCCTCCTCGATCGGCTGCCACTGCTGGTTGAGCCCGTTGCTGTAGGACCACAGCTGGACCGGGGCGCTGTCGGCGGTGGAGACGTTGGTGACATCGAGCGCCTGGGCCGCGTTGTTGAGCGCGTTGACCCGGACGTAGCCGTTGGTGGTCGGCTGGAACTGCCACTGCTGAGCGTTGCTGCTGTTGCACGTCTGCTGCTGCACGGCGGTCCCGTCGGCGGTCGCGGCAGCGCGGGCATCGACACACTTGCCGCTGTTCTTGCTGACCACGGTGTTCCAGCCGGTCGGCGAGATCGCCGCGCTGGCCGCGGGGGAGGAGGCAACGGTCAGTCCTGTCGCGACCACCGCGGCCACCAGGGCCGCGGCGATCGCCACGAACCGGCGCGATCGCGGCGGCGGCGGGCGGAGTGGGGCGTCTCCTGGAGTCATCGACTCTCCTGATGAAGTTTTGAAGGGGGCGGAATGCGCATTCAAAGCCGCGCAGCCTAAGGAAAGCTAACTTCGCTGCTTAATTCAAGAGTCAGATGAAGGAGGAGAAGGTTTCGGAACCGCTTCCGGGACGCCGGGATGCCGACGTCGCAGCAGCCGGAAGACTTTAGGCCCCGACTCCGTCAAGCGACCACCACCCGCCCAAGCCGGTCGCGCGTGGGCGGGGCAGACGCTGTACCGAGAGGGTTGCCGAGACCAAGAGACGGATGTTGGGCGCCGTGATGCGGGTGCCGAGACCTCCAGGCGGATGCCGGCACAGTGAGGCTGGCTCACGCGCCGCATCCCCACCAGCAAGATGACCTGGTGGTGGGGACCCCGGGCGGTGTGCCGATCTGCACCGCCGAGGCGGACGTTGAGACCGCGAGGCGGGCGACACGGCGAGGCGGGCGACACGGCGAGGCGGGCGACACGGCGAGGCGGACAACACCGCGAGCGGACGACACCGCGAGGCGGACGGTGACGTCGCGACGCGGACGTCGGGACGGCGACGCCAAGTCGCACGGCGACACCAGGTTCGGCCCGGCGGTGCCAAGTCGGCACGGCGACACCAGGTTCGGCACGGCGGCGCCAAGTCGGCACGGCGACGCCAGGTCGGCACGGCGGCGCCAGGTCGGGACGGCGGCGCCAGGTCGGCACGGCGGCGCCAGCCTCGGCGTTGTCGTCTGCACTGCGCGCTGGTCCTCGGCGATGGAGCCGCCGTTGTGGTCAGCGGTTGGAGCTGAGGTTTTGGCTAGCTCTCCGGCTTGGGCTCGGTGGGCTCTTCCGGCGGGAGCGGCGGGAACGGGTCGAGCGGGACGTCGGGGTCCAGGGGGCCGGTGGGATCGCCGGGCTCTGTGGGGTCACCCGGCTCCATCGGGTCGTTCGGGTCGGTCGGATCGCCTGGGTCGGTCGGGTCCGTGGGATCGCCCGGATCCGTCGGGTCGACCGGATCGGTCGGATCGGTCGGGTCGGTGGGATCGGTCGGGTCCGTCGGATCGGTGGGATCAGTGGGGTCCGTCGGGTCCGTCGGCTGGTTCGGGTCCGTGTTCGGCCTCGGCTGGGTTGCCCAGACGGCAGCGGCGGCGCGGGCCGCGTCGGCTGCGTCGGTCTGGCGCTCGAAGTTCTTCAGGTCGGTGGTGTAGGCCTTCGCGACCTGTTCGACCTGACGGGCCAGTTGCCGGTGCACCCACACGGCGTACGCCTGGGTGCGGGCTTCGATGAAGTTCTTCAGTTCCTGCATCTGGGCGGGAGTCATGTCGTCCTCCGGTGAGCTGTTCGGGGTGAAGTCGCCGCGGGCGATCGCGGCGCGGGCGGCCGGTCCTGGGCAGTCGGTTCCGTCGGGGCGTACGGCGGAGTGCGGCCGGATCGCCGTACCGCGGGGGAAAGCGCGGCGGAAGTCGGTGACGACTCCACGGACCGTCGCCTTCATCGCGCTCGACGGCTGCTCGCCGGTGACCAGCACCAGCAGGATCGCGCCGTACTGCTGGTTCACGGTGAGGTTGCCGTTGGCCCCCGACTGGGTGCGGAGACCACGCAGGGTCCAGGCGCGGCCGGCCTGGTCGACGGCGATCTGGTACGCGATATCGGACCAGCCGCGGTCGTCCATGTGGAAGGCCTGCCAGCCACGCAACGCGGACGCGACCGCTGTCCTGCTGTGAATGGGGCGGGTGGATCCGGTACCGGGCCAGTGCACCGCGACGCCACGCACCCGCGAGGCGACGAGTTGACCGGGCCCGGAGCTCGGCGGGCGGGCACCCCACGCCGAACGTGGGAGGTAGTCGACCATCGGGGACTCCTTAAGACAGCTGGCAGCGCGAGTCCCACCCCTCCGGCGACAGGGAGTGGCGGTTCCCCTACTTTCGGTGAAATCCACCGTACTCCGCGTTTCAACCGAACGCACCCGATCCCCGCGAAGCCCTCAGGAACCTACCCACCCAGCACCCTTCCAGTCGAGCTGTATTGCGTCTTCGCATCACCCCACCGCGACCGACCGTCAACTGCCAGTCAGCAGCGGGAGCAGTTGGTCGCCGACCCGGATGATCTCTTCGCGGTACGGGGTGTCGCTGAGAATGAAGTGCGTGATGCCGAGGTCCTGGTACTTGCGGAGCGCCTTGGCGACGTCCTGGGCGGAGCCGACCAGCCAGGTGGTGCCGGCGCCGCCTCCGCCGTACTTACCCGGCGCGGTGTAGAGGATGTCATCCAGTACGTCGCCGCGCCCGGCCAGCTCCAGCAGGCGCTGCTGGCCGACCGCCTTGAAGCGGCGCTCGTCGCGATACGTGGTGGACTCGGCCATCGTGGCGACTCTCGCCTCTGCGTCGGCCCACGCCTCCTCGGTGGTGTCGCGGACCAGTGTGGTGATCCGCAGCCCGAACTCGAGCGGCGCGTGCTCACGCCCCAGTTCGGCGGTCAGGCTCTTCAGCCGGTCGATGCGCTCGGCGATACCGTCGAGCGGCTCACCCCAGAAAAGCTGCACATCGGCGTCGGTCGCAGCAACCCGCTCGGCGGCAGGCGACGCGCCACCGAAGTACAGGCGCGGGTGTGGTCGCCCTTCCCGGGCGACCGGCCTGGTGGCGACCGTCGACCCAGTCACGCTGAAGTGCTCGCCGGTGAAGGTGACATCCTCCTCGGTCCACAACCGCCGTACGAGCTGCAGGAACTCCTTGGTCCGCCCGTACCGCTGCGCTTGCTCGCCTTCGCTGTCCCCGTACGCCGCCAGGTTGTCCTGCCCCGACACGATGTTGACCAGCAGCCGCCCGCCCGACAACTGATCCAGCGTCGTCGACGCCGACGCGAAGTGTGCCGGGTGCCAGTACCCGGGCCGGATCGCCACCAACGGCTGGAACGTGGTCGTCCGCGCCGCGAGAGCCGTCGCGACCGTGAAGGTGTCGGGCCGGCCCCATCCTGTCCCGAGCAGCGCACCACCCCACCCGTGATTCTCCGTCAGTCGCGCCAACTCGGTCAGACGCCCGAGGCTGTTGTGCCCGGCCCCGGTGTCGTCACCACGATGACCGGGCTCGATCTGATTGGGGATGTACCAGAGAAGCTCAGGACTCATGAAAAGAAGTCTATTCCGACGAACTTACTGCACTTAGGCCGTCTCAGCCGGCAGACAGGGGAACGTCAACCGGAAGCGGGCGCCGTTACCCACGGACGTTTCCAGCTCGATCTCGCCGTGATGGGCCTGAGTCAGCGAGCGAGCGATGGCCAGTCCGAGGCCCGCGTTGGCTCCACCCGAGCGGTCCCGGGAGCGGTCGGCCCGGTAGAAGCGATCGAAGGCTCGTCCGGCCAGCTCGGCGGTCATCCCCGGTCCCGCGTCGGCGATCTCCAGGATCGCCCGATCTCCGATCGTGCCGACGCCGATGCGGACCGCGGTACCGGGCGGAGTGTGGGCCACGGCGTTGCCCACCAGGTTGGTGACGACCTGGCGCAGGCGGGCCTCGTCGCCGTTCATGGGGGCCGGTCCGGGTGGGCCGCCGCCGGGACCGGTGAGTTCGACCGGTCGGGAGGGGTCGAGAGCGCGCAGGTCGTGGCGGGCGTCGTTGGCGAGGGTGCGCAGATCCAGGGGAGCCGGGTCGAGCTGTCCGCCGGGCGCCTCGTCGAGCTGGGCGAGGAGCAGGAGGTCCTCGGTCAGGATGGCGAGCCGGCTGGCTTCTCGGTCGATCCGTTGCATCGTGGCGTCGACGTCGGCACGGTGAGGCAAGGCGCCCATCCGGTACAGCTCGGTGGAACCCTTGATGCCGAACAGCGGGGTTCGCAGTTCGTGGCTGACGTCGGAGACGAACGTCCGCATCCGCGCCTCGGACGCGGCCCGGTCGGCGAAGGCGCGTTCCAGTTGACCCAGCATCGTGTTCAGCGAGATCGACAGGCGGCCGATCTCCGTCGTGGGCGCGGCCAGTTCGGGCACCCGGCGGGACAGGTCGCCGGCCGCGATGGCCGCGGCCGTGTGTTCGATCCGGCGCAGCGGCCGCAGCCCGCCGTTGACGGCGAACCAACCGGCGACCGTGAGTACTACGAGCAGCGCCGCGCCGGCGACCAGGCTGCTGGTCCGGACCCGGGCGACAGTGGCATCCGCCTCGGCGAACGAGCCAGCCACCACGAGAAGCCCGCCTTGCCCGGGACGCTCCAGGGCGACGGCACGCCACGAGCCGTCAGCTGTCGGGATCGAGACCACCGGCCCGTTCGGTTGAACACGCCGCAGGCGTTCCAGCCCGGGCAGTTGATCGGTCGGGATCCTGGGGGAGTGCACCTCCGAGGTCACGTTTCCCTGTGGATCGAGGAAGACGAAGTACGGACTGCCGAACAGCTCGAGGCCCAGGGCGAGGCGCTGGGCATCCAGCTCGCCCGGCCGGGGATCGGCGGAGATCGGGGAGAGCCGGAGGAGCTCCCCGACGGAACGCAACTCCGAGTCCATTCGCTGCTGCAGATGGGTCTGCAGCAGCGTCGCGACGATCACGCTGCCGGCGCCGAGCCCGGCCAGCAGCAGGGCGAGGGTGATCAGCAACAGCCGCACGCGCAGCGACAGCCGCTTCATCGACGTGGCTCACGCATCACATAGCCGACGCCATGCACGGTGTGGATGAGCTTGGGCTCCGTGGTGTCGACCTTCCGGCGCAGATAGGAGATGTAGGTGTCGACGATGCTGGCGTCGCCGCCGAAGTCGTAGGCCCACACCCGTTCGAGGATCTGGGCCTTGGAGACGACTTGACCGGTGTTCCGCATCAGGTAGCGCAGAAGACGGAACTCGGTGGCCGACAGCCGTACTGGCAGGCCTGCCCGGGTCACCTGGTGCCCGTCCGTGTCGAGCTCGAGGTCGCCTATCGTCAGCAGGCCGGTCGTCGAACCCGAGGTACGGCGCAGGATCGCGCGGATCCGGGCGATCAGTTCCTCCAGGTCGAAGGGCTTGGTGACGTAGTCGTCGGCACCGAGCGACAGCCCGGTGACCTTGTCGGCCTGTTGGTCGCGAGCGGTGAGGAAGAGGACCGGCACCGGGCCGGTGCCGCCGAGGCGTTGCTCGCGGAGTTGCCGGACGACTTCGAATCCGTCCACATCGGGCAGCATCACGTCGAGCAACACCAGGTCGGGTGGCTCCCGGGTCGCCGCGGCGACGGCTTCGGCACCGGTCGCCGCCGACGTCACGGCGAATCCGGCGAAGCGCAGCGTCGCGGACAGGAGTTCCCGCACGGTGTCCTCGTCGTCCACCACCAGCAGGCGCTCGGTCATGGGCTGTCCTGCCGCTTCCCCGTGGTCATACCAGCCACGATACGGACGGGTGCTCGTCGATCACGGCCGTCAGACCTCACGCCGCCGGAACGCGACGAAGGCCACCGTCAGCACGACCGCTGTCCCGAGAGTCATACCGCCGAGATTCTGCCAGGCGTCGGGGTACTCCGCCGTGGGATGGAGATTCCGCACCTCGGGGCCGCCGAGCGAAGGCCAGTACTGGAAAGCCTTCTGTGCCCAGGAGGGGAGAGTGGAACCGAACGCGGGCACCAGTAGCGTGACGCCGACGATGACGGCCAGCCCACCCGCCGTAGCCCGGGTCAGGGTCCCCAACGCCACCGCCAGGAGGCCGATCGCGGCCAGGTAGAGCCCAGTACCGGTCACCGCCACCAGCACACCGGGGTCGCCCAGCGACGCCTGAGGCACTTCGCCGGAGCGCCCGATCATCGCCTGTCCGGCGAGGAAGGCCAGGAAGGTGGTCAGCTGCCCGGCCACCAGCGCGACCCCGGCGAACACCAGAGTCTTTGCCGCCAGCAACGTTCCTCGCCGGGGCATCGCGGCCAGCGACGTACGGATCATGCCGGTGGCGTACTCGGAGGTGACCACGAGGATGCCGAGCACGCTGATGCACAACTGGCCGAGGAAGAAGCTGTTCAGCGACAGGGCGGTCGGGTCCCAGGTCAGCCGCTCCGCGGGACTGAGTTCGCCGTACTGCGCGCCGGCGCTGCTGCCGACCAGAAGGCTGACTCCGGTGCTGAGCACCACCATGGCCAGCAGTGCCCACCAGGTCGAGCGCAGACTGCGGAACTTGGTCCACTCCGAACGGAGGAGGTCGGAGAAGTGCACGCTGGTCCGGGTGGTAGTCATGCTGCTGCTCCCTCGTACTCGACGCTGTCCCGGGTCAGCTCCATGAAGACTTCTTCCAGCGAAGGCGCCTGCGGGGTCAGTTCGAGGAGCGCGATGCCATGGAAGAAGGCCAGCTTCCCGATCTCGGCGGGGCCCAGACCGGACACGACGAGCGATCGCTCGACACCTCGCCGTACTGCGCCGCCTGCGGTGGTGAGGTGGCGCGCCAGTTCGTCGCCGTGTTCCCCCCGGACGAGCACGGTGCCCTCGCCCCTCGAGCGGGTGAACTCGCTCATGCTGGTGTCGGCGATGAGCCTGCCCCGGCCGATGACGACCAGCTGGTCGGCGGTGAGCGCCATCTCGCTCATCAGGTGGCTCGAGCACAACACCGAGCGCCCCTCGGCGGCCAGCTCCCGCATGAAGTCCCGGATCCACCGGATCCCCTCCGGGTCGAGCCCGTTCACCGGCTCGTCGAAGATGAGGACCTGCGGGTCGCCCAGCAGCGCGGCCGCGATACCGAGTCGCTGACGCATGCCGAGCGAGAAGTCCCCTGCTCGCCGGCGGGCCACCTTCTCCAGTCCCACCATCCCCAGTACCTCGGCCACTCGCCTGCGCCCGATGCCGTTGCTCTGCGCGATGGCGAGCAGGTGATCTTCGGCCCGCCGCCCGGGGTGCAGCGCTCCGGCGTCGAGCAACGCGCCCACCTCGGTCAGCGGTACCGGCAGCCGGCCGTACTCCGAACCGCCCACCCGCACCGAACCGTGGGTGGGCGTGGCCAGACCCAGGATCATCCGCATCGTCGTCGACTTCCCGGCACCGTTGGGCCCGAGGAAGCCGGTCACCCGGCCCGGCTCCACGGTGAACGACAAGTCGTCCACCACCAGCTCGGACCCGTACCGCTTGGTCAGTTCGCGTACTTCGATCGTCGTCATGCCCGAAGCCTGTCCGGCCGAGCTGACCGGCTTCTGAGAACTCCTGGGAGAACTCTGTGAGCCGGCGCCTCAGCTGCGGCGCGGGCGGTCGCAGTACTCAGGGAACTCTTGGAAGCGGTCTCAGTGGCTGGGGCCACGGGAGGGGGAACGCACGACAAGGGCCGCTAACCATTGTGGTGGTTAGCGGCCCTTGTCTATTTAGAACGTGGGCCTACACGTCGTAGTACAGCTCGAACTCGTGCGGGTGCGGGCGGAGCTGGATCGGGAGGATCTCGTTCTCGCGCTTGAACTCGATCCAGGTCTCGATCAGGTCCGAGGTGAAGACGCCGCCTTCGAGCAGGAAGTCGTGGTCGGCTTCCAGGGCGTCGATCACGGCCGAGAGCGAGGTGGGGACCTGCTGGACCGAGGCGTGCTCCTCGGGGGGCAGCTCGTACAGGTCCTTGTCGATCGGGTCCGCGGGCTCGATCTTGTTGCGGATGCCGTCGATGCCGGCCAGCAGCTGGGCCGCGAAGGCCAGGTACGGGTTGGCGGACGGGTCGGGGCAGCGGAACTCGACGCGCTTGGCCTTGGGGTTGGAGCCGGTGATCGGGATCCGGATGCAGGCCGAACGGTTGCGGGACGAGTAGACCAGGTTGACCGGCGCCTCGTAGCCCGGGACCAGGCGGTGGTAGGAGTTCACCGTCGGGTTGGTGAAGGCGAGCAGCGACGGGGCGTGCTTGAGCAGGCCGCCGATGTACCAGCGGGCCACGTCCGACAGGCCGCCGTAGCCGGACTCGTCGTAGAACAGCGGCTGGCCGCCGCTCCACAGCGACTGGTGGCAGTGCATGCCCGAGCCGTTGTCACCGAAGATCGGCTTCGGCATGAAGGTCGCGGTCTTGCCGGCCTCCCAGGCGGTGTTCTTGATGATGTACTTGAACTTCATCGCGTCGTCGGCCGCGGTCAGCAGCGTGTCGAAGCGGTAGTTGATCTCGGCCTGGCCGGCGGTGCCGACCTCGTGGTGCGCGCGCTCGACGATCAGGCCGCTGGCCTCGAGGTGCTTGGTCATGTCGTTGCGCAGGTCAGCGAAGTGGTCGACCGGCGGCGCGGGGAAGTAGCCACCCTTGTAGCGGACCTTGTAGCCGCGGTTACCGCCCTCTTCGACCCGGCCGGTGTTCCAGGCGCCGGCGACGGAGTCGATGTGGTAGTAGCTCTCGTTCTGCTTCGTCTCGAACCGCACGTCGTCGAAGACGTAGAACTCGGCCTCCGGCGCGAAGAACGCGGTGTCGGCGATGCCGGTCGACTTCAGGTACTCCTGCGCCTTGCGCGCGATGTTGCGCGGGTCACGGGAGTAGGCCTCGCCGGTCAGCGGGTCGTGCACGAAGAAGTTGACGATCAGCGTCTTGTCCGGGCGGAACGGGTCCAGGTACGCCGTGGTCGGGTCGGGCAGCAACGACATGTCCGACTCGTGGATCTGCTGGAAGCCCCGGATCGACGAACCGTCGAACTGGAGACCGTCCTCGAAGACCTCCGGACCGAACGATCCGACCGGGACGGTGAAGTGCTGCATGGTGCCCGGCAGGTCACAGAACCGGACATCGATGAATACGACACCCTCGTCCTTGACGTAGGTGAGCAGCTCTTCAGCGCTGGAAAACATACAGACTCCTCGGGGTGGCTCAGAGATTGTTCTGAACGTAGGCCCTGCCGATTACTCGGCCGTGACCCCAGTGTTTCGCGGATGTTACGCCCAGCGTGTCCGCGCTGACCCACTGGTTTCGGCGGGCAGGGGAGTGAGATCCCGCACCGCCTCGGTAGCCTCGTCATCATGGCATCATCTGCGCGATCCGGGGCAGGACCCACCGACGAGTACCGATATCCGGGCAACCGGCTCGGGCTGCCCGAGGAGGGTCCCGGGTCGGTCGCGGGCTGGGGCCGCCGGCTGGCGGCGCTGTTCGTCGACTGGCTGGTGGCCGGGCTGATCGCCTCGGCCGTGGTCGGCAAGCCGATCTGGGCCGGAGGCAACGACTTCAACACCGCCCAGCTGGTGATCTTCTTCGCCATGTCGGCGATCCTGACCGGTCTGGCGGGCGCGACCATCGGCCACCGGCTGCTCGGGCTGCGGGTGATCCGTTCGCAGCCCGGTGGCACCGGATATGCCGCGCAGGTAGGGCTTCTGGGCGGAGCGATCCGTACTTTCCTGATCTGCCTGGTGCTGCCGGCCATCATCTTCGACAAGGAGCACCGGGGCCTGCACGACCTCGCGGCGAAGACGATCGTCGTACGCCGCTAGCTCAGCACCCACTCGTCGTCGGCCAGGATCGTCACGTCACCTTCCGGAGTTCTGCCGGTGACGGTCAGTCCTTCGCCCCCGACGACCACGTCGGTGTGCACGCTCGCCGTGTTGAGCCCGGCGGCGTACCGCTCGTCGGCACTCAGTCCCACTCCGCCCTCGATCGCGAAGGGAAAGCTCTGGCCCCAGGCGACGTGGCAACCGGCGTTCTCGTCGAACAACGTGTTGTGAAACACAGTGTTCGCCTGTGCGATCCGAGACTCGCGGTCGACCAGGGCGACCTCACCCAGGCTCCGTGAACCCTCGTCGGTGTCGAGTTCGGCTCGCGCGACGTCGGCTCCGCTGTCGGCCGAGACCTCGGTGATCCGGCCGCCGGCGAAGGTCAACCGCAGTCCCTCGACCAGTTGGCCGGCGATGACGACCGGCCTGGTCACCCGCAGTACGCCGTCAGCTCGCCGCCGGTCCGGACTCGTGAACACCTCTTCGGTCGGGATGTTCGGCATCGACGTGATCCCGGCGCCGTCGGTGACGGAGCCGCCGGTCCAGCGGCACCCTGGAATCAGGCCGACGGTCAGGTCGGTGCCGTCACCGGAGTAGGTGAGTTCGCTGATCTTCAAAGCGTCGAGAGCAGCGGCCCGGGCTGCCAGCGTCGCGGCCCGCTCGCGCCAGGCTGCGACCGGATCGGCCTCGTCCAGCCGCATCGCCTGGCCGACCGCCGCCCAAAGCCGCTCGAGGTCGGGCTCGCCGTAGACCTGCCGAGCCCAGCCCGCGCTGGGGGCCGCGACGACGGTCCAGCGCCACTGGTTGGTCATCGCCGCCTGCCGCCTGGCGGCCGACTCGCCCTTGCGGACCGCGGTCAGCTTCGCCGCCTCGATGCCCGCGAAGAGGTGCGGGTCCGGCGTACCGGTCAGCGTGATGGCCGCGATCCCGGCCTCGACCCACTCGCGGGTGCGCTGCAATGCCCACGGGCGATCCTCGCTCAGCGTCTCTGTCGTCGCGTGGGTCAGCTCGGAACGCCGGACGGGTCCGTCGGTCCACAGCACCTCGACCCAGCCGGCGCCGGCCACGTACGCCTGCTCGACCACTGCCCGGGCGATCTCGGCCTGGGCCAGGTCCGCGTTGATCACCACCCCCTGGCCGGGCTGGACGTTCACGCCCACCCGGACCACCAGATCGGCGAACCGGGTGAGCAGGTCGGTACCGCGGGTTCCGTCACTCATGGACCCCATCCCACCAGACCTCGGGGCCTACCCGAAGCGTTTGGTCAGCAGGATCTGTACGTCGTCCAGGTAGCCGGCCCGGAAACCGGCCTCGGAGTAGGCCAGGTAGAACTCCCACATCCGGCGGAAGGTCGCGTCGAAGCCCAGTTCGGCGATGGCCGGCCAGTGCTCGATGAAGCGGTTGCGCCAGATCCGCAGGGTGCGGGCGTAGTCGGCGCCCATGTGCCGCAGTACCTCGGTCTGCAGGCCGGTGTGCTGCGCGGTGACCTGGTCGATCACCTGGACCGACGGGATCAGGCCGCCGGGGAAGATGTACTTCTGCACCCAGGTGAAGGTGTTGCGGGTGGCGAGCATCCGCTCGTGCGGCATCACGATCGCCTGGACGACGGCCTTGCCGCCCGGGGCCAGCCGCCGTTCGATCACGTCGAAGTACACCGGCCAGTACTTCTCGCCGACCGCCTCGATCATCTCCACGCTCAAGACCGCGTCGAAGACCCCGATCTGGTCGCGGTAGTCCCGCAGCGCGACCTGCACCCGGTCGCTGACCCCGGCGTCGGCGATCCGGCGCTGCGCCAGCAAGGCTTGCTGCGACGCGATGGTGATGGCGGTGACCCACGCGCCCCGCTGCGCCGCGCGGATCGCGAGGCTGGCCCAGCCGCAACCGATGTCGAGCACCCGCGAGCCGGAGGTGACGCCGGCCGCGTCCAGGATCGCGTCGAGCTTGCGCAGTTGCGCGCCCGAGAGTTCGTCGTACGACGCGGTCGCGAGGTCGGACTCGGGCTGCTGGTCGAACAGCGCCGCCGAGTAGGTCAGCGACGGGTCCAGGAACTGCGAGAACATCGCGTTGCTCAGGTCGTAGTGGCGGCTGATGTTCT
The DNA here is from genome assembly GCF_027627575.1 of Kribbella sp. CA-293567. NCBI lineage: Bacteria > Bacillati > Actinomycetota > Actinomycetes > Propionibacteriales > Kribbellaceae > Kribbella > Kribbella sp. CA-293567. Next base: position 4,950,590 of record NZ_CP114065.1, on the reverse strand, counting down.
CCCGGGCGCCGGCCCGGTCGTTCTCCTGCTCGCCCGGCTGCGTTCGGGTGACCAGCCAGCGCAGCGACTGGGCCCACTTCGGCAGCAGTTGCCGGTCCTGCTCGGAGTTGAACCGCTGAGCGAACGGCAGCAGCAGGTCGGCCAGGTCGGTCCCTGGCTCGGGGTCCCAGTCGCCGGCCAGGTAGGCCTCGCCGAACCCGGAGCCCGCGTCGGTGCCGAGCCGATCCAGGAACGGGCCCGAGCGGTGCACCAGCATGGCCGGTCCGCCCAGGCCGTAGCTGCGGTTGTCGAGCGTGATCGTGGCAGGCAGATCCCGCGCGATCAGCCGCAACGCGGTGAGCGCGCCGGCCCGGCGTACCGGGTTGGAGCGTGGCGGCGCCAGCGAAGGCCACGTCTCCACCGCAGGCTCGTGGACCGCGGTGTATAGATCCGTCATCTGTCTACCCCTGGTTCTGATCCCGTCCCTGGTCGCACCTTAAGGCCGGTGAACGGCCTGCGGGCGCGACACGAGGCACAGAAGTCCTCACGCCAGGGAAAACGGCCCTGGGGCCTGTCGCGTTACGGCGAGGTGGCTCAGCGGCCCTTCATCGCCTGCCGGGCGCCCTTCATGCTGGTCGGCACCGGGCCCTTCGGCATCGGCACCTGCGGGCGGACGGCGTCGAGCGCCTTCAGCCGCTGGAGCAGGTCGGTGATCTCCGACGGCTGCAGCGCCTGCGGCAGCTTCATCACGTGCTTGGTCAGCTTGCGGATGTCGATCTCGCCCTCGCCCTGACCGGCCATCACCTGGATCACCGGCGCGCCGCCGGCCACCCGGCTGTGCTTCTTGCCCTCGGCGGCGAGCAGGTTCTTGACCCGGCTGGCCTGGCCCTCGCCGACCAGCACGATGCCCGGACGGCCGACGACGCGGTGCACGATGTCGGCGTTCTTGGTCACCGCGACGGCCGGCGTCACGTTCCAGCCGCGGCGCAGGGTCTGCAGCGCCGAGGCGGCCGCACCGGCCTGGCCCTCGATCTGGCTGTACGCCGCCTTCTCGACCCGGCGGCCGAAGACGATCGTCGCGGCCAGGAAGCCGAGCGCGACGCCCAGCGGGATCCAGACCAGCAGCGGGCCGATGAACAGGCCGCCGGCGACGAACACCGCGACCACGCCGAGGAAGATCCCGGCCAGGATCAGTCCGATCCGGGGGTCGGACTTCTTGGTCAGCTGGTACGCCGACCGGATCTGCTTGAGCCGGCTGGTCTTCTCGGCGGGCGCGTCGTTCTTGGCCATCTCTACCTTTGTCCGTGTTTTCTGCGGTCCGGGCTAAGCATCCTGGGCAGTCGAGGTCATCCGCGACTCCACAGCCTGACGGTACAGCCGACCGGCCCGGTACGACGAACGCACCAGCGGACCGGACATGACTCCGGCGAAGCCGATCTCCTCGGCCTCCTCCTTCATCTCGACGAACTCCTCCGGCCGGACCCAGCGCTCGACCGGGTGGTGCCGCACCGACGGGCGCAGGTACTGGGTGATGGTGATGATCTCGCAGCCGGCCTCGTGCAGGTCGGTCAGCGCCTGGCTGACCTCCTCACGGGTCTCGCCCATGCCGAGGATCAGGTTGGACTTGGTCACCAGGCCGTAGTCGCGGGCCTGGGTGATCACGTCCAGCGACCGCTCGTAGCGGAAGCCGGGCCGGATCCGGCGGAAGATCCGCGGCACCGTCTCGATGTTGTGCGCGAACACCTCGGGGCGGGACGAGAACACCTCGGCCAGCTGCTCCGGTACGGCGTTGAAGTCGGGCGCGAGCATCTCCACGCCGGTGTCGGGGTTCAGCGCGTGGATCTGGCGGATCGTCTCGGCGTACAGCCAGGCGCCGCCGTCGTCCAGGTCGTCGCGGGCGACGCCGGTCACGGTCGCGTAGCGCAGACCCATCTTGACCACCGACTCGGCGACCCGGCGGGGCTCGTCGCGGTCCAGGTCCTGTGGCTTGCCGGTGTCGATCTGGCAGAAGTCACAGCGCCGGGTGCACTGGTCGCCACCGATCAGGAAGGTGGCCTCGCGGTCTTCCCAGCACTCGAAGATGTTCGGGCAGCCCGCTTCCTGACACACCGTGTGCAGGTCCTCGGACTTCACCAGCTTCTGCAGCTTCTGGTATTCCGGGCCCATCTTGGCGCGGGTCTTGATCCACTCGGGTTTGCGCTCGATCGGGGTCGCCGCGTTGCGCACTTCGAGTCTGAGTAGTTTCCGTCCTTCTGGAACGATCGTCACGCCGACCAGAGTACGCCGCGCCCCCGGGCCGCTGCCCAGCCCACCCGTAGGCTGGGCAACCATGTCCACCTCGCAGCCGCGAGCTTTACCGCGGCCCACCGCGACACCGGCTGCCGAGCCTGTGACGAACACCACCGGCTGGCGGCGGCCCGGACCCACCCGGCGTGAGCTCCGCCAGGACGTTTTCCTCGGTCTCGGGATGGCGCTGGCCGGTGTCGTCGGCACCGACCTGGCCCGTAGTACCGCCGCGATGCCGGTCGACCTGGGGATCGGCGGGATCGAGACCTATCTGCTGAGCGCGGCCGTCGCGCTGCCACTGTGCCTGCGGCGGCGGTTCCCGCTGACCGTGCTGGTGGTCGTCTCGGTGCTCTTCTTCGTCAACGGGGAACGCAACACGTTCTCCTTCGCCGGCAACCTGGTCACCCAGGCGACCCAGTTCATGGCGATCTACGCGGCGGTGGCCTGGGCGCGGGACCGGCGCCGGATGAAGCTCGTGATGGTGCTCGTGTTCGCGGGGATGTTCGGCTGGCTGGCGCACGGCTTCGTCGAGGCCCTGGCCGACGACGCGATCAAGGGACCGGGCGGCGGGGTGCTGTCGCCGTACGTGTCCTTCGTGCTGCTGAACTTCGCGCTCAACGTCCTCTACTTCTTCGGCGCCTACTTCTGGGGCCGTACGGCTTGGCGCACCGCCCGGCAGCGGCACGAGCTGGAGCAGCAGGCCACCGAGCTGGCCACCCAGCAGCAGGCGAACGCCCGGCGGGCCGTGATCGACGAGCGGCTGCGGATCTCGCGGGAGCTGCACGACGTGGTCGCGCACCACATCAGCAGCATCGGCGTCCAGGCGGGTGGCGCGCGGCGGGTGATGGAGAAGGACCCGGCGGCCGCGAAGAACGCGCTCAGCGTGATCGAGAACTCCAGCCGGACCGCGGTCAACGAGATGCGCCAGTTGCTCGGCATGCTCCGGGCCGCCGATCCCGAGCTGGACGACGATCTCGGGATGCCCGCGATCAAGGCTCCGCAGGCCGGCGCCGATCGGCTGCCGGCCCTGGTGCAGAGCGCGAACGGTGAGGGGCTGTCGGTCGGATTCCACCAGATCGGCCAGCCGGTGACGCTGCCGGAGACCGTCTCGGTGTCGGTCTACCGGATCGTGCAGGAGGCACTGACCAACGTCAGGCGGCACTCCACCGCCCGGGCCGCGCACGTCACGCTGCGCTATCTCGCCGGTACCGCCGTCGAGATCGAGGTGATCGACGACGGCCGGCCCAAACACGCTCCGGTCGGCAGCCGGCTCGGTCACGTCGGGATCCGTGAGAGGGTCGGCCTGCTCGGCGGCGAGAGCGAGATCGGTCCACGTCCGGTCGGCGGCTTCCGGGTCCGCGCCCGGATCCCGCTGCAGCCCACGCCGGCCCCGGCGACGCCCGAAGGAGAACCCCCAGCATGAGTGAGCCCGGTACGCCGATGCGCGTCCTGCTCGTCGACGACCAGGACCTGGTCCGGGCCGGATTCCGGATGATCCTGTCGGTGGAGCCCGAGATCGAGGTGATCGGCGAGGCCGCCGACGGCGAGAAGGCGGTCGAGCTCGCGCTGGAGCTGCGGCCGGACGTCGTCCTGATGGACGTCCAGATGCCCGGCCTCGACGGCATCGCCGCGACCCAGCGGATCGTCGCCGCGGACGCCGGCAAGGTGGTGATCCTGACCACCTTCGACCGCGACGACTACCTGTTCGAGTCCCTGGGCGCGGGGGCCAGCGGCTTCCTGCTGAAGAACACCGCTCCCGAGGACCTGGTCGAGGCGATCCAGGTGGTGCACTCCGGCCACGCCCTGCTGGCCCCCGAGGTGACCCGCCGGGTGATCAAGCGGTTCACCGGCGGCGGCGAGCGCGTCTACCGGCCCGACCTGGTCGCCGACCTGACCGACCGCGAACGTGAGGTGCTCGGCCTGATCGCGCGCGGCCTGACCAACACCGAGATCGCCACCTCCCTGTTCGTCGGCGAAGCGACGGTCAAGACCCACGTCTCCCGGGTGCTGCTCAAACTCGGCCTGCGCGACCGCGTCCAGGCCGTCGTGTTCGCCTACGAGTGCGGCCTCGTCGTACCGGGGGACGAGCACTGACCTCCGCCCGGCGGGGCGGTTGGTCCCCCGTGCGGATGACACCGGCGATCACTCTGCGGGGCGACGTACTACGGCGTACCGGATCGCTAGCGTGGTGGCTACTCCCCGAGCTGGGAGCGGATCGGGTGACCGCCCGGTTCTGGGGGCCGGAGCAGTAGAGGAACGGTGAACGGGATGCTGAGCGTGGCTGGGTTGACCCGGCGGTTCGGTGATCACCTCGCGCTGGACGACGTCAGCTTCGACGTACGCCCGGGTCGGATGACCGGGTTCGTCGGCGCGAACGGGGCCGGCAAGACGACGACGATGCGGATCATTCTGGGGGTGCTCGCGCCCACTGCCGGCGCGGTCACCTGGAACGGTCAGCCGTTGTCGGCGAAGGTGCGCCAGGACTTCGGTTACATGCCGGAGGAGCGTGGGCTCTACCCGAAGATGAAGATCCGCGACCAGCTGGTCTTCTTCGGCCGGCTGCACGGACTGAGCACCGCCCGCGCGGCCGAGCGGACCGACAAGATCCTGAACCAGCTCGGCCTGACCGAGCGCGCGACGGACACGCTGGAGACGCTCTCGCTCGGCAACCAGCAGCGGGTCCAGATCGCCGCGGCGCTGGTGCACGAGCCGATCGCGCTGGTGATGGACGAGCCGTTCAGCGGCCTCGACCCGCTGGCCGTCGACGCGATGGTCGACCTGCTGCGCGACGAGGTCACGCCGGAGGTGCCGGTGCTGTTCTCCAGCCACCAGCTGGAGCTGGTCGAACGCCTGTGTGACGACCTGATCGTGCTGTCCCGCGGCAAGGTCGTTGCCGCGGGCCCGGTGGCCGAGCTGGCCGCCGGAACCACCACGACGTACCGGCTGGTGGTCGATGGTGACGCGGGCTGGCTGCGCGACGTCCGCGGGATCAAGGTCCGTGACGTGGCCGGCGCGACGGCGCTGTTCGACATCGACTCCGCCGATGATGGGGGCCTTGTGCAACAGATTCTGCAGCAGGCGATGAGCCGGGGCCCGGTGCTCGCCTTCGGGCCCGAGCGGCAGGCACTCAGCGACGTCTTCCGGGAGGCGACCCGATGAACAACGACACTCTGCGACGCCCGTGGCAACTGGTGGCCGAGCGTGAGATCAGCACCAAGATCCGCGACAAGACCTTTCTCGGTTCGACGGCGTTCATGCTGTTCGTGGTGGTCGCGGCGATCTTCCTGCCCGCGCTGATCGGTGGCGGCGGACCGGACAAGGTCGCGGTGATCGACGACGCCGGGGCCAAGGTGGTCCAGGTCGCCGACTCGATCAACGGTGGCGACACCTTCGAGGTCACCCGTACGGCGGATGTCGCGGCGGCCGAGCAACTCGTCCGGGACGGCGAGGTGGAGGCCGCGCTGCTGCCCGGCAAGGACGGGTTCGAAGTACTGGGCAAGCAGCGGCTCGACTCCGACCTGCAGACCAGCCTGCGAGAGGCCGCGGTCAACCTGGGAATGGAGCAGAACGCGGCGCGGGCCGGGCTGACGCCCGAACAGTTGCGGGCCGGAACGCTGCTGCAGGAGCGGTTGCTCGACCCCGGACCGTTGCCCGAGGCGGTGGCGGGCTTCGTCAACGTCGGGCTCGCGCTGGTCTTCTACGTCACCGCGCTCAGCTTCGGCATGATGATCGCGCAGAGCGTCGTACAGGAGAAGGAGAGCCGGGTGGTCGAGATCCTGGCCGCCGCGATCCCGATCCGGGCGCTGTTGTGGGGCAAGGTGATCGGCAACACGGTGCTCGCGCTCGGCCAGATCGTGGCGCTCGCGGCGGTCGGCCTGATCGGCCTGGCGGTGACCGGGAAGGGCGACATCCTCGAGGTGGTCGCACCGGTGGCAGGCTGGTTCATCCTGTTCTTCGTGCTCGGCTTCGTCGCGCTGGCCGGACTCTGGGCGGTGGCCGGCTCGCTGGCCACCCGGCAGGAGGATCTCGGCTCGACCACGCTGCCGGGGCAGATGATCCTGATGATCCCGTTCTTCTTCTCCGTCTTCGCCGGCGCCGGAGCCAAGACGGTGGCCTCGTTCGTCCCGATCGCGTCGTCGATGGCGATGCCGGGGCGGATGCTGACCGAGAACGTGCCGCTGTGGCAACCACTGGCGGCGGTCGCGATCCTGATCCTGGCCACGGTGCTGATCATCCGGCTGGGAGCGCGGCTGTACGAGCGGACGTTGCTGCAGACCGGGCGGAAACTCGGTTACCGAGAGGCGATCTCGCTCAAGGCGTTCTGACTTATCGTGAGAATGCGACGAGTGTTACATCTTTTTTGCACCCTGTGACGAGATCGCAACACGCGACGACTGTGACCGTAGGCCGGAACTGGACTACGGTCACAACGCATGAACGTCGAGCTGCGCCACCTGCGGGTGGTGGTCCTGGTGGCAGAAGCGGGGTCCGTCGGTCGGGCCGCCCGCTGGCTGAAGGTGAGCCAGCCGAGCCTGACCGCGCAGCTCAAGCGGATCGAGTCGGCGTTCGGCGGTGAGCTGTTCGAGCGCTCCCGCACCGGCGTCACCCCGACCGCACTGGGCCGGTACGCCGTGGACCGGGCCCGCGCGATCCTGGTCGACGTGGACCACCTGTCCGCGACGGTCTCGGCGATGACCGCGGTCGAGTCGAGCGCCGTCCGGCTGGGTGGGTTCCCGACCGCGCCGATGTCGGGGATCGCCAGCCGGCTGCGCGATCACGGCGACATCGAGCAGGTCAGCATCGAGGTCGAGTGGGCCACCAGCGTGCTGCTGCAGCAGCTGGAGAGCGGCCGGCTCGACTTCGCCCTGCTGCGGGAGTTCCCGGGCTTCGAGCTGCGGCTGCCGAGCGGGGTCGAGGCGTGCACCATCGTCGAGTCCGAGTCGGCGTACGTCGTACTGGCGGCTGATCATCCGATCGCGCTGGCGACCCGGCACCGCGGTGACATCGAGCTGTCGACGCTGTCCGGCGAGGAGTGGATCGGTGAGCCGCCGGACGACAGCGGCTTCCACGTGCTGTTTCGGGCAGCCTGCGAACAGGCTGGCTTCCAGCCGAAGATCGAGCACCACTCGGTGGACACCTCGGTGCTGATGGGGTTCGTCACCAGCGGCCAGGGCGTCGCGCTGATCTCGCCCACGTCGTACCGGATGCTGTCCAGCGACGTCACCACCCGGCCGTTGGCCGGTGACCCGATCCACCGCCGCCTGATGCTTGCCTGGAACACCGAGTCACCGCGGGCGCAGATGGCCGCCGACGTGTGCCAGATGGCCGTCCACGCCTACGACGAGGCGTTCGCCGAGCACGCGCGCTGGGGCCAGCACCAGCGGATGCACGTCGCCTAGCTGCTGTTGCCCGATGCCCGGGCACGAGAAAGGAGCCCCCGCAGTTGCGAGGGCTCCTTTTTCGTGAACTCAGTTGCCGCCGGGGCGGAAGTGGCCGGGGAGCTCCATCCGCGGGGAGGGGTGCTCGGTCGGGCTCTCGAAAGCTCCGATGAAGAACTCGCCGGTGTCGTCGACGTCCGGCGGGTCCATCCGTTCGCGGTACTGCTGGCCCATCTCTTCCTTGCGGTGCAGTCCGTGCTGCGGTGCCTGCGGTGCCGGCGCTTGCGGTGTGGCGACCTTCGAGGTCTGCGGACGACTCACCGGCACTGCCTGGGTGGCCTCGGCATCGTTCTTCGCCCGCGAGATCCGGCCCGACGTCTCCTGGTCGAACACCTCGGCCGGCAACAATTCCTGATCGAACAGCTCAGGAGTCGCTGCGTGCGCCCCGAACGCTGTTTGCGTGCCAACCGCTCCGAACGCCGCTGTGGCCGCTCCAGGCGCTCCAAGGGCTGAGGCCTGCGACCCGCCGTGCGCGGATGCCTTCGGTGCGTCGGGTGCTTGCGGCGCAGCCTTCGTCGCCTCCGGACGGGTCACCGGCACCGCCTGCGTGGCCTCGCCCTCATCTTCAAGCTCGGCGGCCGGGTGAGGCGCTCCACCACGCTGCGGCTCAGGAGCCTGCGGCGCGGGTGGCGGGGGAGTAGCAGGCGCCTGCGGAACGGACGGCGGGGGAGTAACAGGCGCGGGCGGCGGAGGAGTAGGCGTCTGCGGCGCGGCCGTCTGGGGAGCAACCTCAGCCGCTCGCGGTGCGACAGGTTCGGGAGCGACTTCAGCCGCTTGCGGCGCGGCCGTCTCGGGAGCAACCTCAGCCGCTCGCGGCGCGGACGCTTCCGGAGCAAGCTCCGCCGAATGCGCACCCGACGTACGCGGTGCAGCAGCTTCCGGCCGACTCACCGGCATTGCCTGCGTAGCCTCGCCGCCATCGTCCTTCTGCGTCTCACCAACAGGCGCTGCATGCTGCGCAGTCTCGGCAGCCGAAGTCCCCTGCCAGAAAGCGCCCGCCGCTTCATCCACGGCAGGCTGCGGAGCGGCAGCGCTCTGCGCTCCACCAACCGCCGCCTCCGGCGCTACAACGCCCTGCTGACTCCCAGCCACTCGCGGGGCAACAGGCTTGGCGGCCTCCGGCTCAGGCACCGGAACCGGCTGCGTGGCCTCGCCACCATCCACCGCGTACCCCGCACTGGCCGTCGAGCCCTTCTGCGCTTCGCTGCTCTGCGTCACCGGCGACTCAACACTCTCCGGCTTCACCGGCTCATCGACCGGCACCTGCTGCGCAGCGGCTTCCTGCGAGGCGACCGGCACTTGCTGCGTGGCGTCACCATCGCGCTGCTTCTCTTCAACACCTTCGCCCCGCGTCTCAACCTGCGGGGAGGAGGCAACTACCGTCTCATCACGATCAGCGTCGGTCTTCTCACCAGCCGGAACCAGCACGGTCTGATCGGAATCCGTGGGCACGAGAACCGTCTCGTCGCCACCCCGTCGCTCGTTCTCGCGCGTCTCGTCCCGCTGCTCGGCGGACGGCGCCGCCATCGTCGCCGGGTCGAACTGCGCGGTCTGCTCGTCCGCCTGGTTCCGCGGGGTGAACGGCGTCTGCGCAGGTTCGTCGTCGAACAGGTCGTCGTAGTTGCTGTTCCCGAAGTTGCTGCCGAACCGGTTGTCGGGCGAATAGTCGCCCTCGGCAACCGGATACGCCGGTGCTGCAGCGGCCGCGGCAGCGGGCGGCGCAGGCATCTGCTGTGCCTCGACCGCGGCCTCCTGCTCACGCTGCAGGCGATCCGCCTCGGCGCGCTGACGCCGCCGCCGTTGCACCGACCGCACGATCGACTGGATCGCGAAGATCAGCGAGATCACCGCCAGGATCGGCACCACGCCGTTCAGCGTGTACTGCTTGATCCCGTCGATCATCCCCGTCGTCATCCCCGGGACGTCGTTCAGGAAGTTCGTCATCCGGTTGGGGATCCAGTGCACGGTGTAGATCATCGCGCCGAAGGTCAGCGCCGCACCGAGTGCCGCGGCACCGGAGAAGTACGACGCCACGGTCCAGAAGATCAGCGCACCGATGCCGTAGGCAAGCGCCATCTCCTTCGCGTTCAGCTGGATACCGCCGTCCGCCGCGAGCACACCGAACATCGCCGGTCCGACGAGCGCTACCGCGATGCCAAGGAGGAAGCCGAGAAGTTTGGACACATCCCCACCGTAGCGACGATCACGCTCCGCACAGCGACGACACTTCGCTCAATCTTTACGTCTCGGCCCCGAGAGGTCAGACGGTGAGCCCGTAGGTGATACCGGCCGGTGCCGGGTCTTCCTCGTGCTCGAGGTCGGGGCTGCGCTGGTAGTCCTGCCACGACAGCAGGACGTCGAGATGCCGTCGTACGGGCTCGAGGACCTCGGCGATCGAGACGTCCCGGCCGAGCTCCCTGGACAGCGTCGTGACGTCGGCGTCGGAGATCCCGCACGGCACGATCCGGTCGAACCAGGTCAGGTCGTTGTCGCAGTTCAGTGCGAAACCGTGCATGGTCACACCCTGCGACACCCGGATCCCGATCGCTGCGATCTTCCGCTCGCGGCCACGCTCGTCCGCGGGCACCCAGACGCCGCTGCGGCCCTTGACGCGTCCGCTCCGGACCCCGAGCTCGGCGCAGACCGCGATCAGCGCCTCTTCCAGCCGGCGCACGTAGTCCACGACGTACACGTGCGAGGCGAGCTTCATGATCGGGTAGCCGACCAGTTGGCCGGGGCCGTGCCAGGTGATCTTGCCGCCGCGGTCGACGTCGACCACCGGCGTACCGTCGAGGGGGCGCTCGTGGGGCTCGGTGCGCTTGCCTGCCGTGTAGACCGGCGGGTGCTCGAGCAAGATGACCGTGTCGGGTCCGGTGCCCTCGGCAACCTGCGCGTGCAGGCGCCGCTGCTCGGCCCAGGCCTGCTCGTAGTCCACCGCGTCGGCGCCGAAGCCGGCCTCCACATACTCGATCGCACTCACGTCTTCGAGTGTAGGCCGCCCGCTCGGAAGCCGTTCGCCGCCATCCACAGGACCCCGGCCGAACCGGGGCTGTGGATAACTTCCGGACCGCCGGCGCCGATCCGGGCACTCTCTTGGGTATGGCACACGACATCTCCGGCTACAGCCTGCGCCGGGGGCTCGGGTCCGGATCGGCCGGCACCGTCTGGCTCCTCCGGGACCTGGCCACCGGGCGGCACGCTGTGCTCAAACGCATCCCGAAATCCGCCATCCCGCAGCCGACGGAGTTCCTGGCCGACCTCGAACTGGCCCGTACCCTCGACCATCCTCACCTCGCCCGCCTGCTGGAGCTCCGCGAGTCCGACCGCGAGTGGCTCCTCTTCAGTCAGTACGTCGCCGCAGGCACCCTCACGTCACTCCTGGAGCGCAGAGGAACCCTCTCCCCAGGCGAACTGGTCACGCTCATCAGCCCACTGGCCCAAGCCTTGGCCGTGCTTCACCGCGCCGGCCTTCCGCATGGCCAACTGACCACCGACAACATCATGTTCGACGCCGACGGCCGCCCAGTCATCACCGACCCCGGCCTCCGCACCCTGGCCCCACCCACCACCCCCGAAGCCGACCTCCAAGCCCTCGCCACCATCGCCCAAACCGCAGGCAGCACCCCCAAAACCCTCCCCGCGTCCCTGTTCACCACCCCCGACCACCTGGCCCACCAATCTCTCCACCAGACAACCCCCCTCCCCATAGACCTCGGCTTCACCCACGCCAGCCCCACCACCCCCACACCCGTTCCACCCACCAACCCCGTTTCGCGGAGCGTCTCCACACCCGCGTCCGTTCCACCGAGCGACTCCACGCTGCCATCGGTTTCGCCTGGCGTCTCCACACCGGCATCCGTTTCACCGAGCGCCTCCACACCCGCACCCGGTTCGCCGACCAGTTTCACCTCCACGCCTAGGCCCATCACCAGATCGCCTTTCAGCCTCACCCGTAGGCCCATCACCACGTCGCCTTTCAGCCGCATGCCCAGGCCCACCACCTCTCCGGCGTCCACCAACGCGTCTGCCATCCCATCCACCTCCGGCGACAGACGTCCGAGCACCCCAAGCCGACCCGCGGCCGAGGCCCCGACCGCCGCAGGCCACCCCTTCGGCCGCATCTCGCCGACACCCGCCTCCGCCTCGCAGACCAAGCGGACCGACCCAGACCCAAGCTCATCCCGCACCCACGAACCGCCAACCCAAAGCACCGCAGGTTCAACTCGATCGCCGTCAAGCCCGCGCAACAGCGTCCGCCTATCCCGCCCCACGCACCGCAGATCACCCACCCGCCGATCCAGCCGCCGAACCGCCCGCTCACCCCACAGCCGCGGCACCCATCAACCAATCACCCAAGCCGTACGACGATTCCTGACCACCAAACGCGCCGCGTACGGAATCCTCGCCGCCTGCGGAGCCGGCGCACTGGCGACCCTCGCGATCGGCTTGATCATCCTCGGCGTCCTGGGCCAGCCACCCAACAGCTCCGCAGCCGCTACAGACCAAACCACGTCCACTCACGACCCCACCCCAACCGGCACGCCAACAACCCTCGGCCAACCGTCCGCCGCGCACCCGCCGCCAGCGACTCCCACGACAAACACCTCGACCCGCCGGCCAACGAGCCCCACCACCTGGCTGCAAACCTTGAAAACCCTCGACAACCGAAGATCCCGCGCCTTCGCCACCCTCAACGACGCCGAACTCAACGCGGTCTACGTGACAGGAAGCTCACCTTGGTCGGCAGACCGCGCGCTGCTCGCCTCGTACCGCAAGGACAACCTCCGGATCGAAGGACTCCGCTTCGAGATCGACTCGGTGACCGTAGAAAGCGCAAGCGCGAAGCACGCCGTACTGCGGATCGTCGACCGGCTCATCTCAGGCGTAGCCATCACCCCCGAGGGCCAACGAACGACCTTCCCCACCGGATCACCAACCCCACGTCGACTAACACTCACCGCAACCGGCACCACCTGGCGCATCTCCGCAATCAGCACAGCCTGATCAACCCGGCAACAGCCATGTCGACCGCAAGAGCGACCGCTGGATGCGGGTCGGCCGCCGCGGGCGTAGTGCTGATCTGCTGGTATCTCGGTACGTTCCGCAGGCACGCAGGCACGCAGGCACGCAGGCACGCAGGCACGCAGGCAGCAAGGCAGGCAGGAAGAAAGGAAGTGCTGTGGGCTGGGTCAGGGGGTAGCGCGGTGCGAGCCGAGAACCGCCAGCGCATAGACCGCAGCCCGGGAGCGCGGAGCCCTGCGGATCGAGGTCGGCTACCTGCCTGCCTGCCCGCCGCGTCAGCTGAGGGCTGAGGTGAGCGCGGTGGGTGCAGTCGGATGGGTGAAGGTGAAGCCGGTGGAGAGGAGCGCGTTGGGGAGGGCTCGTTTGCTGCCGATCAATTCCCACGCGAACTCGCCGAGGAGAGTGGTGAGGACGAACGACGGGATCGGGAGCAGGGTCGGGCGGTGGAGTTCCTTGCCCAGGGCCTTGGTGAAGGCTTCGTTGGTGACCGGGTTCGGGAGGGTCACGTTCACCGGGCCCGAGAGCTGGTCGGTCTCGGCGCAGTGGCGGACGGCGCGGAGCCAGTCGGTCAGGGAGAGGACCGGGAAGTACTGCTTGCCGGAGCCGAGTCGGCCGCCGACACCCAGGCGGAACGGCAAGGACAGCAGTTGGAAGGCGGGGGCGGAGCGGCCGAGTACGACGCCGGTGCGCAGGGCGATGACGCGGCAGCCGGCCTCGCGGGCCGGATCGGCTGCGCCTTCCCAGACTCGTACTACGTCTGCCAGGAAGCCGTCGCCCAGTTCGGATTCCTCTGTGAGGATCTCGTCGCCACAGTCCATGCCGTAGCCGCCGATACCGCTCTGGGTGATGAACACCGGTTTGCGATCCAGCTGAGCGGCAGCTTGCGCGAGCGTGGCCGTGGTACTGACGCGGCTTTCCCGGATGAGCTTCCGGTACGCCGGTGTCCACGGCCGGCCGATGTTCGCACCGGCCAGGTTGATCAGGACGTCGGCGTCATCCAGGGCGCGAAGATCCACCTGACCCCGCGCGGGGTCCCAACGGACCTCGCTCGGCTGGGACGGCTCACGCCGTACCAGCCGGGTGACTTGGTGGCCATGGGCCACCAAGTCACGGGCGAGGGCCTTGCCGAGGAAGCCGGAGGATCCGGCGAGCACGTACTTCACGAGTTCACGCGGTCCTCACGGTCGGACAACTCCGGCTTCCTGGTGGGGATCAGACGTCGAACTGTGCTTCCTCGAGGCGCTGCTTGACCGCGGTCAAGTAGCGGGCCGCGTCGGCGCCGTCGACCAGACGGTGGTCGTAGGTCAGCGCCAGGTAGACCATCTGCCGGATCGCGATCGTCTCACCGAGCTCCGGGTGGGTGATCACGACCGGGCGCTTGACGACCGCGCCGGTCCCGAGCATGCCGACCTGCGGCTGGTTCAGGATCGGGGTGTCGAACAGCGCGCCGCGGCTGCCGGTGTTGGTGATGGTGAACGTGCCGCCCGCCATCTCGTCCGGCAGCACCTTGTTGATCCGGACCCGGTTGGCCAGGTCGGCGATCTTCTTCGCCAGGCCGGCGATGTTCAGGTCACCGGCGTTGTGCACGACCGGGACCATCAGGCCCTTCTCGGCGTCGACGGCGATCCCCAGGTGCTCGGCCGCGTGGTACGTGACCTCGCCGGCCTCGTCGTTGATCGAGGCGTTCAGCTTCGGGTACTGCTTCAGCGCGTCCACCGCGGCGAGCGCGAAGAACGGCAGGAAGGACAGCTTGACGCCCTCGCGGGCTTCGAACTCGGCCTTCTTCGCGTTCCGGAGCTTGGAGATCTCGGTGACGTCCACCTCGACCACGGTGGTCAGCTGCGCCGAGACGTGCAGCGAGTTGACCATGTGGTTGGCGATGGCCTTGCGGATGCGGCTCATCTTCTCGGTGGTTCCGCGCAGCGGGCTGACCGCGGTGGCGGCCTTCGCCGCAGGAGCGGAGCCGGAGGAGGCAGCGGCCGGAGCTGCGGCGGCCTGAGCAGCCGCGGCCTTCTGGGCTTCGGCAGCGGCGATGACGTCCTGCTTGCGAATTCGGCCGCCGACACCGGTGCCCTGTACGGCGCCGAGGTCGACCTGGTGCTCGGCAGCGAGCTTGCGTACCAGCGGGGTGACGTAGTTCGGACCCTCGGAGGACGAGCCGTTCGAGGACGCTGCCGGCTGGGCCGACTGCGGAGCCGGAGCAGCGGCCGGCGCCTGAGCCGGAGCGGACTGCGAAGCCGGTGCCTGAGCGGAGGGCTGCGGGGTCGGAGCCTGCGCGGTGGGCTGTGCCGGCGGAGCGGCCTGCGGTGCCGGAGCAGCGGCGGGCGCCTGCGGGGCGGGGGCAGCCTGCGGGGCAGGAGCCTCGGCCTTCGGGGCCTCCTGCGCAGGGGCCTGCTGTGCGGGCGCCTCCTGCGCGGGGGCAGCCTCCTCGGCGGCCGGGGCCGACGGGGCAGGCGCGGAGGAGGCCGGGGCAGCGTCGCCCGAGCCGACGATGGCAAGCTCGGCGCCTACCTCGACGGTCTCGTCCTCGGCGACCTTGATCTCCAGCAGCTTGCCGGCGACCGGCGACGGGATCTCGGTGTCGACCTTGTCGGTGGAGACCTCGAGCAGCGGCTCGTCGACCGCGACGTCGTCGCCGACCTGCTTCAGCCAGCGGGTGACGGTGCCCTCGGTGACGCTCTCGCCCAGAGCAGGCAGCGTGACAGAGGTGCCCGAGCCGCCGCCGGAGCCGTTGGACGACGCGGCAGGCTGCTCGGCCGGGGCCTGCTCGGCAGGTGCCTGAGCGGCAGGCTCCGAGTCGGCGGCCTGACCGCCGGAGCCAGAGCCGGAGTACGAGGCCTCGGCGGGCGCCTGCTCCGCGGGCTGGGTCTGCTCGGCCGGAGCGGCCTGCTCGGCCGGAGCGTCGGCGGACGCCTGCTCGGCAGACGCGTCAGCGGCGGGGGCGGATGCGTCCGGAGTACCGGAGCTTTCGCCGGCGTCACCGATGACGGCCAGCTCGGCGCCGACCTCTACGGTCTCGTCCTCGGCGGCCTTGATCTCCAGCAGGGTGCCGGCCACGGGGGACGGGATCTCGGTGTCGACCTTGTCGGTCGAGACCTCCAGCAGGGGCTCGTCGACGGCAACGGTGTCACCGACCTGCTTGAGCCAGCGGGTGACGGTTCCTTCGGTGACGCTCTCCCCGAGGGCCGGCAGGGATACTGAGGTCGGCATGACGGTCGTTGCTCCTTCGTCTGATCGGTCGTGTTCAGCCTACGGTGCCGCTCGAACCGGCGGGATCTGGGTCACACCCGACCCGCCGGCCGGAGCAGTCAGGATCTATTCATCACTGTGTTCACTCATGGAAGTGCAGGGGCTTGCCGGCCAGGGCGAGATGCGCTTCGCCGAGAGCCTCGTTCTGGGTCGGGTGCGCGTGCACCAGCGGCGCGACGTCGGCGGGGAAGGCTTCCCAGTTGTAGATCAGCTGAGCCTCGCCGATCAGTTCGCCGACCCGGGAGCCGACCATGTGCAGGCCGACCACGGCGCCGTCCTTGGCGCGGACGAGCTTGACGAAACCCTGGGTCTTGAGGATCTGGCTCTTGCCGTTGCCGCCGAGGTTGTAGTTGAGGATCTCCACCTCGCCGTACTTCGCCCTGGCCTGCTCCTCGGTCAGGCCGACGGAGGCGACCTCGGGCTCGGAGTAGGTGACGCGGGGGATGCCGGCCTCGTCGATCAGGGCCGGCTTCAGCCCGGCGAGGTGCTCGGCGACGAATATCCCCTGCTGGAAGCCGCGGTGGGCCAACTGCAGGCCGGGGACGATGTCGCCGACCGCGTAGACGCCGGGCACGCTGGTCTGTAGGTGCTCGTCGACGGTGACGAAGCCGCGGTCGAGTGCGACGCCGACCTCCTCGTAGCCGAGTCCGGCGGTGTTCGGGCCGCGGCCGACCGCGACCAGCAGCAGCTCGGCCTCGATCACCTCGCCGCCGGCCACCGTCACCCGGACGCCGTTGTCGTGCGTCTCGACCGACTCGAACGACGTACCGGTCTTGAAGGCGATCTTGCGCTTGCGGAAGGCCCGCTCGAGCGTCTTGGAGCAGTCGGGGTCCTCGGCCGGCACCAGCCGCGGCAGCGCCTCGACGATCGTCACCTTGGTGCCGAACGAGGTCCAGGCGCTGGCGAACTCGACACCGATCACGCCGCCGCCCAGAACCACCGCGGACTCGGGCACCCGGTCCAGCGTGAGCGCGTGCTCGCTGGCGATCACCCGGTGGCCGTCGACCTCCAGGCCGGGCAGTGAGCGCGAGTAGGAGCCGGTCGCGATGATGATGTTCGTACCCGTGTACGTCGTCCCGTTGACGGCGACCGTGGTCGGCGAGGTCAGCCGCCCCTCGCCCTCGATCACGGTGATGCCGCGGGACTTGATCTGCCCCTGCAGGCCCTTGAAGAGCCGGTCGACGACGCCGTCCTTGTACTTGTTCACGCCGCCCATGTCGACGCCCTCGAGCGTCGACCGGACCCCGAACTGCTCACCCTCGCGAGCCGAGTCCGCGACCTCGGCCGCGTGCAGCAGCGCCTTGGTCGGGATGCAGCCGCGGTGCAGACAGGTGCCGCCGAGCTTGTCCTTCTCCACCAGAGCCACCGACAGACCCAGTACGGCGGCACGCAGCGCGGCGGCGTAGCCACCACTGCCTCCGCCGAGAATCACCAGGTCGTACGTCGTCGCGCTGTCTGCCGTGTTCGTCACGAGTTCCTCCGTGGGCGTCAACAAGTCGGCGGGCGGCCCCGGATCGCGGAGTTCCGGCCCGGGCGTCATCTTGTCACCGTCGGCCGTGCGCGTCGCTCCCGGGCCGGATTTGCGGGAATAGTGGACACTTGCTCCCATGAAGTGGTTCGGTCGCCGGCAGAAGCCGGGCACGATGCGTAAGTCGGACAACCCCGACCAGGCGCACCTGCGGGAGTTCGCCCAGACACGTCAGGGTGTCGAGGGATTCGTCGAGCCGCGAACGGCGGTGACCGACTACACGATGCTGCTGGTCGCCATCGACGGCGAGTGGACCCGTCGCCGGGTCCCCTCGGTCCAGTGGGCTCACAATTTCGCCAACAAGCTCGGCATCCCGTCGTACGACGCGGCCGTGGTCGGCTACCCGCCCCGCATGCGCGAGTACAACGCCCGCCAGAAAAAGAACGGCCTAGCCTGACCCGGCTTCACAGGATCGGGACCCGGAGGCGGACCGCGGCCGTCAGTTCCGTGTGGATCGTGCCCGTCAGCAGGTCGGGCTCTGCGCCGAGGCGGGCGCGCGGGTGACCTAGTGGGTCGATCAGGGCGCTGCGGCCGATGCCCAGTGGGTTGGTGCCGCGAGGTGGGGTCCAGGCTTGGTCGCAGGCCAGCAGCCAGGACTGTGCGTCTGAGGCGCGTGCCCGGGTCAGCAGGTCCCACTGGTCTTCCTTGGACGGGCCTGCGCCCCAGGACGCCGGTACGACGATCAGTTCCGCGCCGGCTCGCCCGAGAGCTGTGAACTGCTCGGCGAAGCGTAGGTCGTAGCAGGTGGCCAGCCCGACCCGTACGCCGCCGACCTCGATCGTGACCAGCTCCTTGCCGGGCGCGACGAGGTCGGACTCGCGCGACCCGAAGGCGTCGTACAGGTGGATCTTCCGGTACGCCGCCTCAACGCCCGGCCCGGTCGCGAGCAGCGTGTTGTGCACCCGCCCGTCGTCGGCCGGCTCGAACAGTCCCGCGATGACGACGACGCCGAGCTCAGCCGCCACCTTGCGCAGTCCGGTGGCGAACGGCCCGTCCAGAGGTTCCGCGACAGCGCCCAGGTCGGAGCCGAAAGCAGCTAGCGTCGCCTCCGGCAGTGCCACCAGCGAGGCGCCGGCCTCAGCCGCTTGGCGAACGGATTCGGTGGCAATGGCTAGATTGGCCACCGGATCGGCGCCGGTACTGAGCTGTCCCGCCGCGACGCGCAGGGATGTCATCTCACCCTCCAAAGCTGTATACATTGGGTATGCAATTGAGTGGGGACTCCGGCCGTGACCGCGCCTACCAATACCTGCGGGGGACCGTGCTGAGCGATCCCGCGGTCTCCGGGACGTTCATCAACGAGCAGGCTGTCGCCACCGAGGTCGGCATCTCCCGTACGCCGGTCCGAGAGGCCCTGCTGATGCTGGCGGCCGAAGACCTGGTGCAGCTCGTCCCGCACCGAGGCGCCTTCGTCGCACCCCTTCCTGGTCGTGAGATCGCCGAGATGATGCAGGCGCGTGGCGTCATCGAGTCCTGGGCGGCTGCGACCTGCCTGGCTTCTGCTGCCGGCGCTCCGGTCGAGCCGATGGCCGCAGTGCTCGAGCAGCAGCGGGCCATAGTCGAGGCAGGCGACGCCAAGGAGTTCATCGAGCTCGACAGCCAGTTCCACGCACTGCTGGTCGAGGCGGCCGGCAATACCGTGCTCGGTCGGCTGTACGACAGCCTGCGTGCCAGGCATGTGCTGCTGGGAGTAGTAGTCCTGCAGCGCAGCACTACTCGGCGCCAGGACGTGCTGGTCGAGCATCAGGCGATTGTGGACGGTCTGGCGTCGGGCGACCCGGCTGCGGCCGAGGCGGCGATCCTCCGCCACCTCGACACCACCGGCTCCATCCTCATGCAGGGCTGACGGCATCGGCGGGCGACAGTGCCTCATCGTCCTGCACCGCTCGCCCGAGTCGCAGCCCGATCAGAGTGATCAGGTTCGCCACCACGATGTACAGCGCGATCACGTAGCCAGTGCCTGTCTTCGCCAGGAAGTAGGTGAAGGCCAACGGAGCCAGTGCCCCGCCGATGATGCCGGCGAAGGTGTAGGCGAGTGAGCTGCCGGTGTAGCGCAGGCGTGCGGTGAACTGCTCCGCCACGAAGGCTGCCTGCGGTCCGTACATCAGTGAGTGGAACACCAGTCCGATCACGACGCCCGGCAGCACCGTCGCCAGCGAAGATGCCATGGCGAAGAAGACCACGCTCCAGATCGCCCCGCCGACGGCACCGATGCCATAGATCAGCCGCCGCCCGTAGCGGTCGGAAAGCCAGCCCGAGAACGGGATCAGCCCGACCTGGAACGCCGACCCGACCAGCACCGCGGTGACTGCCTGGCCGCGACTCAGCCCCAGGTCCTTGGTCGCATAGGTCAGCACGAACACGGCGAACATCGCATAGAGCACGTCCGGACCCACTCGCGCCAGGATCGCGGCCACCAGTGCGCGCGTCTGCGTGCGCAGTACTTCGGTCACGGGGGCGGTAGGGCGGTCGCCGCGCGCCTCCAACTCGCGGAACACAGGGGTCTCTTCCAGCTTCGTCCGGATCAGCAACCCGAAGGCGACCAGTACTGCGGACAGCAGGAACGCAATCCGCCAGCCCCAGCTCAGGAACGCCTCCTCGGACAGCAGCCCGGCCAGTACGGCCAGTACGCCGTTGGCCATCAACGTCCCGAGCGGTGGGCCGACCTGAGCGGCAGACGCCCAGAAGCCCCGCTGTCCGGCCTCGCTGAACTCACTGCTCAGCAGGACTGCGCCGCCCCACTCGCCACCGACGCCGACGCCCTGCACGAATCGGAGGAACACCAGCAGGGTGGGCGCCAGGGCGCCTGCCTGGGCGTAGGTCGGCAGCAGCCCGATGAAGAAGGTGGCGACGCCGATCAACAGCAGGGTGGCGACGAGCACCTTCTTCCGGCCGATCACGTCCCCGAGGCGGCCGAAGACGATGCCGCCGAGCGGACGGGCGACGTAGCCGACGGCGTACGTGGCGAAGGCCTGGAGCGTGCCGGTGAGCGGATCGCTGCCCGGGAAGAACAGGTCGCCGAACACCAGCGCCGCGGCGGAGCTGTAGACGGCGAAGTCGTACCACTCCAGCGAGGTGCCGGACAGGCTGGCGGCGAACGCCTTGTACAGACTTCGCCGGTCCCCGGCGGGGGCGGTGGGGCTGGACATCGGTGGACCTCCTTGCGTCGATGCTCCATACTTGCTGTATACAACGTGTTCACGCAAGCTCTGATTCAGATTCGGTGGTGGCTGCCATGCCCGAGACCCTGCGATTCACGCTCCCTGACGGCACCGAGCGGTCGATCGAGGTCCGCTACGCGCTCAATGCCGGGTACGCCGGCCGCGACACCCGACAGGTTCAGCACCACGTCGACGAGCTCGCTGAACTGGGCGTGCCGGCTCCGGGGCGGATTCCGACGCTCTACCCGCTGTCGGCCAGCCTGGTGAGCCGGCCGGAGGTGGTCCAGGTCGCGCACGGCCGAACGTCGGGGGAGGCGGAGTGGGCGCTGGTCGTCGGTGACGGGCCGGACGACCTGTTGCTGACGGTCGCGTGCGACCACACCGACCGGGCGCTCGAGGTGCACGGCGTCGCGTGGAGCAAGCAGACGGCGCCCGACGTCCTGGGGGACGTGGCGTGGCCGCTGACCATGGTCGAGGACGAGCTGGACGACTTCACGTTGAAGGCCTGGGTGCGGCACGGGGACACCGAGCAGCTCATCCAGGACGGCACGCTCGCGCAGTTGCTGCCCCCGGCGTACTGGGTGGGGGAGCTGGGGCACCTGCTCCGGCCGGGCACCGTGTTGCTCAGCGGCACGATCCCGATGATCGCCGGAGTCGATCAGTTCGCCGACGCCTGGCGGGTTGAGCTGACCGATCCGCGCGGACTGACCAGCCGGATCGTCTACTCGGTCGAGCAGCTCGCGGCGGCCTGGGAATGAAGGCCGAACACGAGTTCTTCGCCGTCAGCGACGTGCCGT
This sequence comes from Kribbella sp. CA-293567, assembly GCF_027627575.1. Taxonomy (NCBI): domain Bacteria; kingdom Bacillati; phylum Actinomycetota; class Actinomycetes; order Propionibacteriales; family Kribbellaceae; genus Kribbella; species Kribbella sp. CA-293567. Next base: position 4,929,130 of record NZ_CP114065.1, on the reverse strand, counting down.
GGACCGAAGACGTCCCGGCAATCACCCAGCGGTTGCTCACGACGAGTCCGGACGGGAAGCTCACCCGGATCGCTCGGTGGGCACCCGGCACCAACTCCGGCACCGAGGTGATCCGGCACGAGTACTTCGAGGAGGTCTATCTGCTGGAGGGTTCGCTGACCGATCTGACCCTTGGCAGGACCTTCCGGCAGGGGCAGTACGCAGCTCGCCGGCCCGGTATGCCACATGGGCCGTACCGGACCGGCGAGGGATGCGTGCTGCTGGAGATCCGCTACTGACCGACTAGCTCGCGGCAGCGGCGAGCTCCACCAGCGTGCGGACGGAGTACCCGGTGCCGCCGCTGGTCGTGTAGCCGGAGGGGCCGCCGTCGTTGAAGGCCGGACCGGCCACGTCGAGGTGCACCCAGTCGATGCCCTCGGCAACGAAGTCGCCGAGGAACGCGGCCGCCGCCAGGGCGCCGCCCCACGGCTCGCCGGTGATGTTGGCCAGGTCGGCGATCTTCGAGTGCGAGCGCAGCTTGTCCAGCATCTCGGTCGGGATCGGCAGCGGCCACATCGCCTCACCGGCCGCGACGGCGGCGTCGACCACCCGGTCGCGCGCGGTGTCGGTGTTGGCGAAGGCGCCGGCCACCTTGGTGCCCAGGGCAACGACACAGGCGCCGGTCAGGGTGGCCACGTCGACGATCAGGTCGGGCTTGTCCTCCGAGGCCCGGACCAGGGCGTCGCCCAGTACCAGCCGGCCCTCGGCGTCGGTGTTGAGCACCTCGACCGTCTTGCCGCCGTACATGGTCAGCACGTCGGACGGACGGGCCGCCGAGCCGGACGGCATGTTCTCGGCCATCGCGGCGTACGTCGTCACCTGGACCGGCAGACCGAGTCGCGCGATCGCGATCGTGGCCGCGATCACCGCGGCGGCGCCGGCCATGTCGGACTTCATGCTGATCATCCCGCTGGCGGTCTTCAGCGACAGGCCGCCGGAGTCGAAGGTGATGCCCTTGCCGACGAACGACAGGTGCGTCACCGGCTTCTTCGGGGTGTAGGTCAGCTTGACCAGCCGCGGCGGGTTGGTCGATCCCTGGCCGACGCCGAGGATACCGCCGTACCCGCCCTTGGCCAGGGCCTTCTCGTCCAGTACCTCGACCTTGACGCCGTGCTCCTTGCCCAGCTTCTGGGCGTGCGCGGCGAACTCGACCGGGTGCAGGTCGGACGGGGGAGTGTTCACCCAGTCGCGCACCTGGTGGACCGCGTCGGCGGTGACCTGGGCCCGCTCCAGCGCGACCTTGGCGTCGCGGTTGCGCGCCAGGTCGGTCAGCACGATCACGTTGCCCGGCGCCTCGGAGCTCGCCTCGGACTTGTAGGCGTTGAAGGTGTAGCGGCCGATCAGCGCGCCCTCGGCGACGGCGCGGACGCACTCGGCGTCCGGGGTCGGCAGTGCGAACGCGATCGACTGGCCCGCCTTGGCGGCGCGGACACCGATCCCCGCGGCGACGCGGAGGTCCTCGGTCTTCAGCGCGCCGTCCGGCGCCGCGCCCAGGCCGACCGCGATCAGTACGGCGGACCGGCCGGGCTTCGGGCCGGTGACCTTGGTGACCTCGCCGGCCTTACCGGTGGCGCCGAGGCCGGACAGCACCTCCACCAGCTTCCCGCCGTAGGCGGCGTTCAGCGACTCGGTTCCGGCGGGCAGTGTCACCCCGCCGTCGAGCTTGACCACGCCGATCACCAGGACGTCGGTCTTGACGCCGGCGGGATCGGACTTGCTCAAAGTGATGGTGCTCACGAAATCCTCAGTCCTCCTTGACCGGGTGACAGGGGCCGGTCGTGACGGTACGTGAATGCTGCCTCCGCATGCTACGCGCCAAAGCACCGGGCCCGGTAAAGGACGGTGCCATGTCACGGATGCGACGCGCGGGCAGTGATCTCGGCCGCATCGCACCCCGGCCGGCATCCGGTAGGTTCCGCTGCATGACCGAGTCTTCCGCGTTGAAGAAGTCCCCTCTGCACGAGCGGCACGTCGCCCTCGGCGCCAAGTTCGCCGAGTTCGGAGGGTGGGAGATGCCGCTGGAGTACGGCGGAGTGGTCGCCGAGCACACCGCGGTCCGGACCTCCGTCGGCGTCTTCGACGTGAGCCACCTGGGCAAGGCCACCGTCAAGGGGCCGGGCGCCGCGGCGTACGTGAACTCCTGCCTGACCAACGATCTGGGCAAGATCGCCCCCGGCCAGGCGCAGTACACGCTGTGCTGTGCCGAGGACGGCGGGGTGGTCGACGACCTGATCGCCTACCTGCACGCCGACGACGACGTGTTCCTGATCCCGAACGCGGCCAACACCGCCGAGGTGGTCCGCCGGCTGGCCGAGCACGCACCGGAGGGCGTCGTGGTGACGAATACCCACGACGACTACGCGATCCTCGCCGTCCAGGGCACCGACTCCGACGCCGTGGTCGCCGCGATCGGGCTGCCGACCGGTCACGACTACATGTCCTTCGCCGTCGCCGACTTCGCGGGTACGGCGGTCGTCGTCTGCCGCACGGGCTACACCGGTGAGCGCGGCTACGAGCTGGTCGTGCCGAACGAAGCGGCCGTGGCCGTCTTCGACGCACTGCTGAAGGCGGGCGAGCAGTACAGCATCGTCCCGGCCGGTCTCGGCGCCCGCGACACGCTCCGGACCGAGATGGGCTACCCGCTGCACGGCCAGGACATCTCGCCCACGATCACCCCGGTGCAGGCTCGTTCCGGCTGGGCGGTCGGCTGGAAGAAGGAGCACTTCTGGGGCGACCAGGCGCTGCGCGCGGAGAAGGAGGCCGGCCCGGCCCGCATCCTGCGTGGCCTGCGCGCGGTCGGCCGTGGCATCCCGCGGCCTCACATGGCCGTCGTCGACCCGGCCGGTACGGCGCTGGGCGAGGTCACCTCCGGCACGTTCTCCCCGACGCTGAAGAAGGGCATCGCGCTGGCGCTGCTCGACGCCGCGATCAAGGAGGGCGACCAGGTCGCCGTCGACATCCGCGGCCGGCAGGAGGCGTTCGAGGTGGTCAAGCCTCCGTTCGTCACCGTCAACGTCCGCGAGAGCTGACCGCGGCGGCAACGCGCCCGATCCGTACGCCGGTTGCGGCGGCGAACCCCGGCCGTCAAGGTCCGGACCCGGGGTTCGTCCCGCACCCGCGGCGCCGCAGTACCGCGGCAGTTGGCTTGCACGCCCTGAGCGCTCACGCACCAACCGCGCCCAGGCGGCGGAGCGGGTGCCAGCAGACTCGACAGCACCCCGAGCACGACTGTTGCCAGGACCAACTGATTGCTTCGCCACCAATGCATTGGTGCAGCATGTGGGAATCCTGTTACCCAGCGCCTACCACCGAGCTACTCTGCGCACGTGGAGTACCGCTTGCTGGGGCCGATCGAGGTTTGGGCCGACGACCGGAAGGTTGTGCTCAAGCGAAGGCAGGAGCGGTTGCTGCTCGCTGTCCTGCTGCTGGCGCCCGGGAAGGTCGTGCCCACAGACCGGCTGATCGGGCTGTTGTGGCCGGAGGAACAGCCAGGTAGTCCGAAGCGGGCGCTGCAGGTCTATGTCTCCCGGCTGCGAGCCGCGCTGACCGCCGCGGACCCGGCCGCGCAGCTGGTGGCGGAACGCCAGGGCTACGCACTGCACGGCGCCGCCGGGCGAACGGACCTGGAGAGGTTCAACGAGTTGGTGGGCCGCGCTAGAGCTTTGCAGGAGCTGGAGCAGCGCCGCGAGTTGCTTGTCGAGGCACTGGACCTCTGGCGCGGGCCGGCGCTGGCGGACGTTGCGTCTGAGGACGTACGCCGTCGGCTGTGCGGTGGGCTCGACGAGTCGCGGTGGGCGGCGCACGAGTTGCGGTTGAGGACCGACCTGGCACTGGGGCGGCACCAGGAGCTGCTGCCCGAGCTTGCACAGCTCACCGGAGTCGAACCGACGAGGGAAGGCCTGGCAGCGACTCGGATGATCGCGTTGTACCGCTCCGGACGGCAGGCCGAGGCGCTAGCCGTCTACACGGAGTTGGTGCGTCACCTGGATGATGAGCTGGGAGTAGAGCCCGGCGAAGAGGTCCGCGACCTGCAGGTGGCGATGCTGCGGCAGGACGAGTCGTTGAGTCTCCCGGCAGCTCCTACAGGTCCGCGAGAGCTGCCGGCCGACGTGGGGCTCCTGGTCGGGCGCGACGAGTTGCTGGACGAGTTGTCGGACGTGCTGCTGAGCGCGAAGCGGCGGAACGGCGTACCGGCTGTGGTGTCGTTGTACGGCGGCGCTGGAACCGGCAAGTCGGCTGCGGCCGTACGGCTCGGTCGGCGGCTTGCTGACGAGTACGGCGACGGGCAGGTGTTCGTCCGGCTGCAAGACGTCCAGGGCGACGCAGTACCGGCGCGAGTCGTCCTCGCCCGACTACTGCGTTCCTTAGGTGTGGAGAGCCAGCTCATCCCTGACTCGCTGGAGGAGCGATCGTCTCTGCTGCGCAGCACCCTGGCCGGACGCGCTGTACTGCTCGTCTTCGACGACGTCCTCGACGCCGGCCAGCTGCGCCCCCTGCTCCCCGCCGACGGCCGCTGCGCGGTAGTGGCCACCTCCCGGCAGCCGCTGCTAGGCCTGGAAGATGCCGTTCACCGCGAGGTCCTGCCACTGGGAGATGAGCGGAGTGGTGAGCTTCTCCGATCACTGACCGGCCTACCGCAGGCGGAGTTGGCAGAGATCATCCAGTACTGCGCCGGCCTGCCGCTCGCCCTGCGTATTGTCGGCGCGCGGCTCGGTATCGCCAAAGAGAAGACCGCCGACGTACTGAAGGCGTTGGCGGACGACGCGAGCCGGCTCGACTACCTGGTAGCAGGTGACCGCGCGGTCCGCGCCAGCCTCGAGGTCACCTTGCGCAGCGCCGACCCCGCCGCTCAACGACTGTTCGCGCTGCTGCATCTGGTTGACGCGGACGAGTTCTCCTCCTGGGTCGCGGCCCCGCTGCTCGGCCTCAGCGAACCCCGCGCCGATGCGGTCTTCGACGGACTGGTCGCGCTGGGCTTGCTGCAACAGCGGCGGACCGAGCCACCGACGTACGGGATGCACGGGCTGGTCCGCTCGTACTCCGCGGAGCTGCTGCAGCAGATCTCGCCGGAGGTCAGGACCGGCATCGAGGAGCGGTACCTCGGCACGGTACTGCGGCTGCTCACAATCGCCGACGAACAGGTCGAGCACGGCATCGAAGTGCTGATCCAGATGGACAGCGGAAGTGATCGGTCGCTACCGGGCGTTGAGGCCGCCGCTGCTCAAGGCGCCAACTGGCTCGACGTGCAGCTGCCCGTGATGACGGCAGCCATCCAACTGGCGGTGCGGAGCCAGCCGCGGCTGGCAGGCATGCTCGCACTGCGGCTGCACGGCTATCTGGCGGTGCGAGATCACCGAGAAGCCCGTGACGGAATCTTGAGGGAGGTCAGGGACGAGGTAGCTGCCGCGGGGCACGTGGGCTTGGAGGCCGAACTCGACCAGGCTGTCTTTTCGGCGAGCGCGCAGTGGTCCGCGCCTATCGCGGAACTGACGACGCTCGCGGAGCGCTGCCTGGATTCGGCAGAGCGTGCGGGCGGCATGGAGGCGCTGGTGCGCGCACTCAGCCAGGTCGCCTGGACGGCGGAAGCGAGCGCCGACGCCGGCCGCCACCTCGAACTCGCACTCCAGATGCTGGCGCTGGCCGAGGAGAATCCGGCTGCGGAATCTCTGATGATGAGGGCCCTCGACCACCTGGGTGGAGCAGTGCACCAGTTGGGTCGGATAGACGAGGCACAGCATGCGTATCGCCGGAGCGTCGAGCTGACGCCTGGCGGGACCCGGCTGAATGCTATTCGCTCAGTGAACCTCGCCGAGAGCTTGCTTTCCGGCCCCGATCAGGGCACTGACCATGTCTCTGAGGTGACGGAACTGCTGAGCCGTACGCGCGAGACGGTTCAGCAACTCGGAGACGAGCTCGGCGGCGCGTACGTCAGCGCGACTCAAGCCCGCCTTCTGGTGGTGGTCGGCGATCTCAACGGCGCCGATGAGCACCTGGAGCAGGCCGCATCGGTGTTCCGACGCAGACCGGACCCGATCGGCGAATTGGCGGTGACGATGGGACGAACCTGCTTGCAGTTCGCGCTGGGGCTTCCGGCGGCCGCGCGGAAGATGCTCGGCGCTCAATTGCAGGAATATGTCGACAGCGATTTCCATTATGGCCGCGCCCGGCTATTGCAGCACTGGGCCCTTATCGACCCCGAAGGCTGCCCGGATATCGGTAGTGACGACGTTTTGTGATCAAGCTCCCAAGCACCGCCCTCCGTCCCGTTCGTTTCACCGTCAGTAATAAACTGGCACAAAATTGCCACTGTCGGTGCTGTGCCGACGCTGTTCGCGCTGGAATGTGTGCGTAGAGTAACCATCGGCCACAAATGTTCCGGTCCGGTACGCGTTCCGGTAACGATTTGTGCACTGGTCCCGGACACCGCTGGTTTGCCGTCATCGCGTCGGGCAGGCTAGCCCGCGGCCCAGGAGTTCGGCCTTGTCAAGGGAATTTGACGCAATGGCATCCAGGGCCATGGCCCGGCACGATCCACCGACCGTTGCCGGGGCTGAATCCCGGAATTCTGCTGACCGAGCTGACGGAGCGCGAATGAGTATTGGGGCACCCGACTCGACCGTAGGAGTCGAGGACCATCCGGCGTCGGCGGAGCCGGCTCGCTCGGCCTCGGTCGCGCACGGCAAGTCCCCGACACGGATCGCGATGGACCGGCTCCGCAAGGACAAGGTCGCCGTCGTCTGCACGGTGATCGTGCTGTTCTTCGTCCTGATCGCGATCTTCGCGCCGCTGCTGACCAAGCTCGAAGGCGCCGACATCGGCACCTTCAACTCCGACCTGGTCGACGAGTACGGCTACCCGACGTTCGTCGCCAACGCCCAGCACTGGTTCGGCGTCGAACCGAAGACCGGCCGGGACAACTTCGCCCGCTGGGTGTACGGCGCCCGGCCGTCGCTGATGGTCGCCTTCGTCGCGACCATCTTCGGTACCGTGGTCGGCGTCGTGATGGGCCTGCTGGCCGGCTTCCTCGGCGGCTGGACCGACCGGATCATCTCCTGGATCATCGACTTCGTCCTGAGCCTGCCCTACCTGCTGTTCGCGATCGCGATGGTGCCGATCGTCGAGTCGATGCGCGGCGGTTCGTTCAACCTGAGCCCCAGCGAGCAGGCCTCGACCCGGTTCTTCGTGCTGATCTTCGTGCTCTCGTTCTTCGGCTGGGCGGGCCTGGCCCGGATCATCCGGGGCGAGGTGCTGTCCCTGCGCGAGCGTGAGTTCGTGCTGGCCGCCAAGGCGATCGGCGTACCGACCCGGCAGGTGCTCTTCAAGGAGCTGCTGCCGAACCTGGTCGCCCCGATCGTCATCTCGGCCTCGCTGTCCCTGCCGGCCTACGTCACCGCGGAGGCAGGCCTGTCCTTCCTCGGCGTCGGCCTGATCGAGCCGATCCCGTCCTGGGGTCAGACGATCGCCAACGCGACCAACTGGTTCAAGGCGGACCCGCTCTACCTGTGGCTGCCGGTGCTGGGCATCACCATCCTGGTGCTCGCGCTGGCCCTGCTCGGTGACGCGGTGCGCGACGCCTTCGACCCCAAGACTCGTCGGTAGCCCGACGTTGCCCCAGCGGCAGAAAAGGAGAAACACGACAATGCAGTGGAAACGGATCACCGCGGTCACGGCGACGGTCATGCTGACCGCCGTGGCGTGTGGCAGCCCGTCGGCGAGCAACAAGCCCGGCGGAAGTACCGGGGGCGACGCGGGTGAGGCGCAGGTCAAGGCCACCGACCCGACCGCCAAGGGCCCGGCGGCAGAGATCGAGGGCGCGAAGAAGGGCGGGACGATCCAGATCCTGTCCGACGTCACGCCGGACACCTTCGACCCGACGAACATCTACTACACCGACGGTAACCAGATCGCGAAGCTGTACATGCGCGCTCTGACCCAGTACCGGCTGGACCCGAAGACGCAGAAGCCGACCCTGGTCCCGGACCTCGCCGAGGACCTGGGCACCAAGTCGGCCGACGGTCTGACCTGGACCTTCAAGCTGAAGCAGGGCATCAAGTACGACGACGGCACCCCGGTCAAGGCCGCCGACTACGCGTACGCGATCAAGCGCTCCTTCGCGCACGACCTGTACGACGCCGGACCGACGTACCAGCAGCAGTTCTTCCTGGACGGCGACAAGTACAAGGGCCCGTACGCCGCCGGTGGCGACAACTACGCCGGTGTCTCGACGCCGGACGAGTCGACCCTGGTCATCAAGCTGGCCAAGAAGTTCGACGACCTGCCGTTCTACGCGGCCTTCCCGATGTTCACCCCGATCCCGCAGGCGGCCGACACCAAGAAGGAGTACGAGCTCAAGCCGAAGTCGACCGGCCCGTACAAGCTCGCGTCGCTGACCCCGGGCTCGGAGCTGAAGCTGGTCAAGAACGAGAACTGGGACCCGAACACCGACCCGGTGCGGCACCAGTACGTCGACGGCTTCAACTTCAAGTTCGCCCAGGACACCATCAAGGTGCAGCGCCAGGTGCTGGCCAGCTCCGGTGTCGACGCGAACGCGCTGAACTACAGCAACCTGGACGCCAGCCTCCTGAACGAGGTCAAGGACCAGGCACAGATCATCAAGGGCACCGGCCCCTGCACGATCACCTGGCCGATGGACAGCCGGAAGATCCCGCTCGAGGTCCGCAAGCTGATCGCCAAGGGCTACCCGATCGAGGACTGGCGCAAGGTCGCCGGTCTGACCCCGGACGTCGCCATCCCGGCCTCGACCTACCTGCCGCCGGCCGTCCCAGGCTACGAGAAGTACGAGATCCCTGGCCTGACCGGAACCGGCAAGGGTGCTGCTGACCCGGCCGTCGCCGACGAGATCAAGGCGAAGCTGAAGGAGCTGGGCAAGGAGAACTTCGAGCTCTCCTGGTACTACTCCAACGACGACCCGATCGCGACCCAGGTCAACCAGCTGCGCACCCAGACCTATGAGAAGGCCGGCTTCAAGGTCAAGGCGATCGGTGTGCCGAAGGCCAAGATCCGTACCCTCGTCGGCAACCAGGACGCCCCGGTCAACATGGGCAAGACCCCTGCCGGCTGGTGCTCCGACTGGCCGGCCGGTACCAGCTGGCTGCCGGTGCTCTACAAGTCCGACGCGATCGCCCTGGGCAACAGCCAGGGTCAGCTCCAGGACACCAAGCTGGACGCCGAGATCGACCGGGTCGCCGCGCTGACCCCGGACGAGCAGGTCAAGGAGTGGTCGAAGGTCGACAAGATGATCATGACCGATCACCTGCCGTCGGTTCCGCTGTACTACTCGGCCAGCGCGATGCCGGTCGGCAAGAACATCGGTGGCGCGGTCAACGACCCGACCCAGGGTCTGCCCGAGTTCACCTCGCTGTACCTGAAGCAGCCGTGATCTGAGGCTGCCAGCAGGCAGCCGACCGATCTGAACTGAACGAAGGGGTGGTGGCCGGACCCAGGTCCGGTCACCACCCCGACCGGTGAGGAGAAACCTCGTGCTCTACTTCGTGGCGCGCCGGCTGGTCAGCGCGCTCAGTGTCGTGCTGGTCACGCTGATCGCGACCTTCACGCTGTTCTTCGTCGCTCCGACCGACCCGGCCGCGGCGATCTGTGGTGAGCGCAACTGCACCCAGCAGCGCTACAACGACATCAAGGAGAACCTGCACCTCGACCGACCCAAGGTGCAGCAGTTCGCCGAGTACACCGCGGGGATCTTCGTCGGACGGACCTTCGTGACGTCCGGCCTCGAGCAGAAGTGCGACGCACCCTGCCTGGGCTTCTCCTTCAAGAACAACCGGCCGGTCACCGAGATGCTCAAGACGCGCCTCCCGGTCACCGTCTCCCTGGTGGCGGGATACGCCGTCCTGGTGCTGACGATCGGTGTCTTCGTGGGCTCGATGGCCGCGAAGCGACGCGGGACGACCGGGGACCGGGTGCTGATGAGCACCACCCTGATCCTGAGCTCGATCCCGTACTACATCGTCGCGCTGATGATCTCGCTCTACCTGACGATCCTGTACCCGATCCTGCCCCGGGGCGGCTACACGCCGATCTCGGAGAGTCCGGGCAAATGGTTCGCCGGACTGCTGACACCCTGGCTGGTGATCGGCTTCTACAACTGCACGCAGTACGCCCGATACTCGCGCGGCTCGATGGTGGAGACGCTCAGCGAGGACTACATCCGGACGGCCCGGGCGAAGGGTCTGTCGGACCGGGTGGTGACCTACAAGCACGCGCTCCGGTCCGGTCTGATCCCGGTCGTGACGATCTTCGGTCTGGACATCGCCGGCAGTCTCGCCGGTGCCATCTTCACCGAGCGGATCTTCGACCTGCCGGGACTGGGCAACCTGGTGCTGGAGAGCCTGACCACCTACGACCTGCCCGTCATCATGGGCACCGTGCTGGTCGCCTCGGTCATCCTGGTCACGATGAACTTCCTCGTCGACGTGGCCTACAGCCTGATCGACCCGAGAGTGAGGCTCGCATGACCACCCAGGACGTCCCGCGCAACCCCTCGGTCGCGACCCGCGAGCGGCGCTCGACGGCGATGTCGCCCAGCGGCGAGACGCCGTACCTGGTGGTCGAGGACCTGACCGTGCAGTTCCCGACCGCCGACGGTCTGGTCAGCGCGGTGAACGGGCTGAGCTACTCCGTGCCGCTCGGCCGCACGTTGTCGATCGTCGGCGAGTCCGGCTCCGGCAAGTCGGTGTCGAGCATGGCCGTGATGGGCCTGCACGACCCCAAGCGGACCAGGATCACCGGCTCGATCAAGCTCGGCGGCGACGAACTGGTCGGGCTGTCCGAGGCGGACCTGATGAAGGTCCGCGGTGACGCGGTGTCGATGGTCTTCCAGGACCCGCAGTCGTCGCTGCACCCGCTGTACACGGTCGGCGCCCAGATCTCCGAGGCCTACCGGGTGCACCACAAGGTCTCCAAGGACGTGGCCAAGAAGCGCTCCCTGGAGATGCTCGACCTGGTCGGCATCCCGAACCCGATCCGCCGGTTCAAGCAGTACCCGCACGAGTTCTCCGGCGGTATGCGGCAGCGCGCGATGATCGCGATGGGTCTGGTCAACGACCCGAAGCTGGTGATCGCCGACGAGCCGACCACCGCGCTCGACGTCACCGTCCAGGCCCAGATCCTGGACCTGCTGAACAACCTGCAGAAGGAGTTCGGCTCGGCGATCGTGCTGATCACCCACGACCTCGGGGTGGTGGCCGAGATGGCCGACGACGTGCTGGTGATGTACGCCGGCCGGTGCGTCGAGTACGGCACCGCCGAGGACGTGCTCGCGCGGCCGCGGATGCCGTACACCTGGGGTCTGCTGGAGTCGATCCCGACCGTTTCGGCGGCCAACGAGCGGCTGCGCCCGATCAAGGGCCTGCCGCCGTCGCTGCTGTCGCTGCCGACCGGCTGCTCGTTCAATCCCCGCTGTCCCTACAAGGACCGGGTCAAGGGCGAGCGCTGCACCACCGACCTGCCCGACCTGCTTCCGGTCGACGGTGCGGGAGCGCACACGTCCCGGTGCCACCTGCACGACAAGGCCTCGATCTACGAGGCCGAGGTCGAGCCGAGACTGGGCTGAGGAGAGAGATGAGCGACACAGTGCGTCCCGTAGACGCCAGAACTACCGCGGACAGCCCGCTGCTGCAGGTCCGCGACCTCAAGATGCACTTCCCGATCAAGGAGGCGGCCGGCCTCGGCCGCACCCGGAAGGTCGTCCAGGCGGTCGACGGCGTGAGCTTCGACCTCAAGCCCGGCGGCAGCCTCGGTCTGGTCGGTGAGTCCGGTTGTGGCAAGTCGACGACCGGCCGGATGATCAGCCGGTTGCTGACGCCGACCTCGGGCCAGATCCTCTTCAAGGGCACCGACATCGCCCGGATGAAGGAGAAGGACCTGCGGCCGTTCCGTCGCGAACTGCAGATCGTCTTCCAGGACCCGTACAGCTCGCTGAACCCGCGGCAGACCGTCAGCAACATCATCAGTACCCCGCTGCGGGTGCACAACCTGGTCAAGAAGGGCCAGGAACTGGCCCGGGTGCAGGAGTTGCTGGAGCGGGTCGGCCTGAACCCCGAGCACCACAACCGCTACCCGAACGAGTTCTCCGGTGGTCAGCGGCAGCGGATCGGGATCGCCCGGGCGCTGGCGGTGGAGCCCGAGGTGATCATCGCCGACGAGCCGGTGTCCGCGCTGGACGTGTCCATCCAGGCCCAGGTGATGAACCTGCTGGAGGATCTGCGCCGCGATCTCGGTATCGCCTTCGTCTTCATCGCGCACGACCTCGGCGTGGTCCGGCACTTCTGCGACGAGGTCGCCGTGATGTACCTCGGCAAGATCGTCGAGCAGGGGCCGCGGGAGCAGATCTACACCGCTCCGCAGCACCCCTACACCCAGGCACTGCTCTCGGCCGCCCCGGACCTCGGCACCATCCGTGGTGTCCCGCCGAAGGAGCGGATCCGGCTGGTCGGTGACGTGCCGTCGCCGATCGACCCGCCGAGCGGCTGCCGGTTCCGCACCCGGTGCTGGAAGGCGGAGGACATCTGCGCCACCCAGGAGCCGCTGCTGATCGGCAAGCCGAAGTCGGGCCCCGGTCACGCCGCCGCGTGCCACTTCGCCGAGCCGAAGGTGGACCTGACGGCCGCCACGGCCTGACGTACCGCTCGATCGCTGGACCCCGTCGGCTTGTCCCGTGCCGACGGGGTCCTGCTTTTGCCCGGGCCTATGGTGTCGGTCATGGACTTCCGGTTGCTGGGGGCTTTCGAGATCGAGGGACAGACCGGCGTACTGCGCCGGCAGGAGCGGTCGCTGCTCGCCATCTTGTTGCTTCGGGCAAATGAACCGGTACCGCCCGCCGAACTGGTCGATCTGCTCTGGCCGGACTCGCCGCCGGCTGATCCCCGCGGCTCGGTGCAGGTCTATCTGTCCCGGCTCCGCAAGGCTTTGCCCGGCATCACCATCACCAGCAGCGCCGCCGGGTACGCCGTACAGGTGCCGCCCGAGTCGATCGACGTCGAGCGCTTCCGGTTGCGGACGGCCGCCGCGCGCGAGCAGCAGGACCCCGTACTGCGAAGCGACGGTCTACGGGCAGCGCTTGACCTCTGGCGTGGCGACCCGCTCGCAGATTTGTTGCCCCCGGCAACGCGTGCCCGGCTGGCAGCGGGACTGGACGAGGAACGCTCGACGGCGATCGAAGAGCGGGTCGAGGCGGATCTGCAGGCAGGCCGGCACGAGCAGCTCGCCGACGAGCTGGCCGAACTGGTCAGCGCGGGCCCGCAACGCGAGCGGTTGACGGTCGCCTGGATGACGGCGCTGTACCGATCGGGCCGCAGAGCCGACGCGTTGCAGGCTTACGCGGACCTGGCCGAGCGACTGGTCGAGCAGTTCGGCCTGGATCCGGCGCCGCGGCTGCGACGGCTGCACCTGGCGATCCTGCGCGACGATCCGGCCCTCCAGTTGACGGCGGCACAACGTCCGGACGGTCCGGTGCCGAGGGAACTGCCGGTCGACATCTCGCTGTTGGTCGGCCGTGACGAGTTGCTGGCGGACGCCGTACGGGAGGTGAGCGCCGGGCAGGCTGCCGTCTACTGCTTGTGGGGTGGCGCGGGGGTCGGTAAGTCAGCGGCGGGGACGCGGATCGGGCACCTGGTCGCGGAGGCGTTTCCGGACGGGCAGTTGTTCGCGCGACTGCAGGACGTCGGGGGAGAGGCGCTGCCGGCCTCGACGCTGCTCGGACGGATGTTGCGTTCGCTCGGGATGCGGTCGGCGGAGGTGCCGCCGACTTTGGCCGAACGGGAGCAGGTGTTCCGGCGCCGTACCGAGGATCTTGCTGTGCTCGTCGTGCTGGACGACGCCCTCGACGCGGCCACCGTGACGTCCTTGCTGCCGGCCGGTGCCCGTTGCGCGGCGATCGTCACTTCACGCAAACCGCTGCCGGAGTTGACCAGGGCGGTCCATCATCAGGTCGAGCCGCTCGATTCACCGACCAGCCGATCTCTGCTGACCCGGTTGATCGGCCGAACGTTGCGCGAGCAGGCGGTCCTCAACGCGGTGGCCGACGAGTGCGTGGGCCTCCCACTGGCGCTGCGCATCATCGGCTCTCGTCTGGCGCTGTCCGGCGACGACGCTCTTCAGGCTGTCGCCGGCGCCCTCGCCGACGACGGCCAACGCCTCGACTCGATGGTGGCCGGCGACCTCGCCGTCCGGACCAGCCTCGGCCGCACGCTGACGCTGGCCGACCCCGAAGCCCGTCACCTGCTGGAACGCCTTTCCCTGGTCGGCGTCACGGAGTTCCCGTCCTGGGTGGCCGCCCCGCTCCTGGACTGCGACGAACCCACCGGCGCCGCCGCCTTCGACCGCCTGGTCGACCTCGGCCTGGTCGAGCTCGTGCACGACCAGCAGTACAAGATGCACGCCCTGGTCCGCTCGTACGCCGCCGAGCGGCTGGTAGCCGAAGGTGATTCCGAGAGGCCACAGCAGCGATATCTCAGTGCGGTACAGCGACTTGCCGCGGTGGCGGATGCGGGGATCAACTACGACGGTATGGCGCCGATCGGGCGGTCCGCACCGGAAGGCTCGCCGTCGCTGCCTGCTGTGGAGCGAGCGATCGAGTCCGACGCAGCGAGCTGGTTCGACGAGTCCTGGCCGCTGGTGATCGCGGCCGCCGGATCGGCCGTCGGGATCGGCGCTCTCGAGCAGGCGGCGGCGATCGCCCTGCCGGCGAACGGGTATCTGACCATGCGCGATCTGCGGGAGGTGCGGATCGCGGTGCTCGAGCTGATCAGGGACGCGGCGATCACGGCAGGAAAGATCGCCCTTCGGGTACGGGTGGAGCTCGCCGCCGTCACGGCGTACGAGTGGAACCCCAGCGACCGGCTGACGCACAGCGAGAACCTGCTGACGCTGGCGGTGGAGGTCGGCGAGCCTGACCTCGAGGTCCAGGCGTTGCGGCTGGCCGGGGGCAGTGCCATGCAGACCCTCGACATCGACCGGGCCAAAGAGGCGCTCAATCGGGCGATCGAGATCATCGACCGGTTCGGTGAGCTCGAGCGCTGGCGATCGGTCGTCCTGCGGATCCTGGGTCACCTCTATGCCGACACCCACGACTACGTCACCGCCGAGAAGTGGGCCGGCCAGGCAGTCGAGGCCGGCCGGCCCGGAAGTATTCGTCAGGGCGAGGCGCTGCTGATGCTCGGCGAGATCCAGATCCAGATTCCGAAGTACGACGCGGCCGAGGCGAACCTGGTCCGGGCCGCCGAGATCTTCGCTCGACTCGTCAGCGGAGAGTACGTCGCGACGGTCGCCGGGCTGCGCGGATCACTGGCCGCGCGGCAGGGCAGAGTGGGCGACGCCGAGGCCTTGCTGGACGTGGTCAGGGCTCAACACGCGAAAGCCCCGTTGTGGGCGCACGAGATCTCCATCGCCACCGTCGAGTCCGACGTGGCGATGGCTCGGGGCGAGGTCGAGCGCGGCCGGCAGCTCCGCCGCGATCTGATCGAGCGTGCCCAGGCGACCGGCTTTCCCTCGATCGGCGAGTACTTCCAGCACCTCATCGACACCGACGACCGAGATCCCGCGAACCGTCGTTGACGCGGAGCTGACCTAGGCGTGGTCGCCGTGGCGGAGGAGTTCGCGTTCCTGGGCGAAGCGGACCGATTCGAAGGCGACCAGGCCGATCATCAGTGCGGCGAGCACCGCTAGTTGACCGAGAGCCGGGACGTGGGCGAGCAGCGGTACGGCGGCGACGCACAGGGCGGCGGTGATCAGGCGGCTGATGCCGACCTGGTGGGTGGTGCGCCATTTGAAGCCGACGTGGCCGAGCAGGTAGAGGACGACGCCGAAGAAGAGTGCGTACAGGCCGATGCCCTTGAGCGGGTCGTCGAGGTGGTGGTGCTCGGTGTCGCCGACGTACTCGAGGACCTTCTTCAGGCCCAGGGCGAGCAGCACGACGCCGGCCACCATCGGGAAGTGCAGGAACGTGTAGGCGTCGCGGGCCAGCTTCGGGCGGGTCTCCGGCGGTTCCGCGGCGAGTGCCTTCTCGCCGTAGTGGACGGTGGCGTCGAAGTAGATCCACCACAGCGCCGAGGTCACCACCAGGCCGAGCACCGAGGCGATCAGGATCGGCCAGGAGATCGGCAGGTCGGTGACGCCGACGCCGATCGCGACGATCGACTCGCCCAGCGCGATGATGATGACCAGGGCGTGCCGCTCGGCGAAGTGGGCGGCCGAGCGCAGTCGCCAGCCGCGGGCGTCGATCAGGAACGTGCCGACGTAGTCCGCGGCCAGGGCGGCTCCCCACAGCAGCGTCTGGGTGGTGCCCTCGTACTGCGAGGCGACCAGCAGCAGCGCGGTGCCGGCGACCATCGACGGCGCGAAGCGAAGCAACGTCCGCCGCAGCACCTTGTCGCCGTCCGCGATCAGCCAGAACAACCACAGGTGCATCGCGCGGAAGGCGAAGTACGCGACCGCGATCACCACCGGGCCGGGCAGGCCGCCGGGCAGGTCGTCGAAGGCCTCCGGGATCGCCAGCGCGATCACGAACATCGCGCCCATCGCCGCCAGCAGTACGCCGCGCAGCGAACCCTCGTCGGCCTTGACCAGGTTGCACACCCAGGAGAAGCCGATCCAGCTCCACCAGAGCAGGCCGATCAGCAGCACCCCGCGCAGTACGCCGGTCCAGGTGAGCTCGTGCGCCATCAACGCGGTGATCTGGGTCAGCGCGAAGACGAAGACCAGGTCGAAGAACAGCTCCAGCGTGGTGACCGGCTGGTTCTCCGAGGTGGCCTGGCTCTTGATCGGCATCCGGCGTGACGTCATGCCCGCACTGTAGACAAAGAACGGATCGCCACTCCGGGCGGGGAGTGGCGATCCGTCGTTGGAACGGCGGGCTGCTACCGAGGCAGGGGTCAGGTAGCAACCCACCGGGTCTGGGCTACGCCCGGCCGTGCGCCTGACGGCTGCGGCGGCTGAGCGAGTCGATCGTGACGGCGATCAGCAGGACGCCGGCAGTCACCATGTAGCGGATGCTGGAGTCGAGGCTGAGCAGCGCCAGGCCGTTGGAGATCGACATGATCACCAGCGCGCCGAGCAGTGCGGAGTACGCCGAACCACGGCCGCCGAAGAGGCTGGTGCCACCGATCACGGCGGCGGCGATCGCGTTCAGGTTGGTGTCGGTACCACCGCTGCTCTGGCCCACCGCGACCAGCCGGGCGGCGGCCAGGATGCCACCGACGGCGGCGAACGTCGTACAGGCCGCGAAGACCGACAGGTAGATCATCCGGACGTTGATACCGGCCCGGCGGGCCGCCTCGACGTTGCCGCCGACCGCGACCACCGAGCGGCCCCAGCGGGTCTTGGTGATCATGAAGTCGGTCGCCACCACCAGCGCGACGAACAGCAGGAACATCGACGAGACGCCGCGGTCGCCGTTCAGCACCGCCACCGGAACGAGCAGCGCCAGCGCCAGAGCCGCGGCCTTGATGCCGATGACCGTGGTCGGCGCGGCGGACAGACCGGCCTTGGTCCGGGCGACGCGGTTGCGCAGCCGGCTGAGCACGTAGCCGGCGACGACCACCGCGACCAGGCCGTAGGCCAGCGCGGGGGACAGGAAGCTCTGGGTGGCGAACTTGACGATGCCCGAGTCGAACGGCAGGTTCAGCGTGCCCTTCTTGCCCAGCACCAGCAGTTGCAGGCCGAGGAAGCCGAGCAGACCGGCCAGGGTGATGACGAAGCTCGGAACCCCGAACCGGGTGTAGAGCGCGCCGTAGAACAAGCCGATCAGTACGCCGAGCGCGATCGCGGCCAGCAGCGAGACCAGCAGCGGCCAGCCCTCGTTGACGAAGGTCACGCCCATCACCGCGGCGGCCAGGCCGCTGACCGAGCCGACCGACAGGTCGATCTCGCCCAGCAGCAGCACCAGCACGATGCCGAGGGCAATGACCCCGATCGAGCTGGTCTGCAGGGTCAGGTTGACCAGGTTGCGGCTGGTCAGGAACGAGCTGTTGGCGATCTGGAAGACCGCCCAGATGATCACCAGGCCGACCACCACCGGGACCGACCCGAGGTCGCCCGAGCGCAGCCGGGAGGTGAAGGCGGAGATCGCGCCGGAGACGCCGTGGCTGGCGATCAGGCGCTCGTCCTGCAGGTCCGCGGGCAGAGCGGCCGCGTCGGTCGCCTCCGGCACGGCATCCTGCACGGGGGCCGTCGAACCGTCGACCGGGGTGCTCATGATGCGGAACCTTCCTGCTGGGTCCGGCGCGCCGCGCGCTCGGAGACTGCGTTGTCGGTGGCACCGGTGATCGCGGCGATGATGTCCTGGGACTTCGTCTCGCTGACGGTGAAGATCCCGTTGTTGCGGCCCAGCCGCAGCACCGCGACCCGGTCCGCGACCGCCATCACGTCGGCCATGTTGTGGCTGATCAGGATCACCGCGAGCCCACGTTCGCGGAGCCGCTCGACCAGGTTCAGTACTTCGGCCGTCTGGGCCACGCCCAGCGCGGCGGTCGGCTCGTCCAGCATCACGACCTTGGGCTCACCGAGCAGGCTGCGCGCGATCGCGACCGTCTGGCGCTGACCGCCGGACAGGCTGGCGACCGGGATCCGGACGCTGGGGATCTTGGCGGACAGCTGCCGCAGCAGCTCCCAGGAGTGGCGCTCCATCTCGACCTCGTCGAGCACCCGGCCCTTGCGCAGTTCGCGGCCGAGGTAGAGGTTCGCGACCACGTCGAGGTTGTCGCACAGGGCCAGATCCTGGAACACGGTCGCGATGCCGAGCTGCTGAGCCTCGGCGGGGCTGTTCACCCGCACCGTGCGCCCGTCGAACACCATCGTGCCGTCGTCGGCGGTGTAGACCCCGGCGATGGTCTTGACCAGCGTCGACTTGCCGGCGCCGTTGTCGCCGACCAGGGCGAGCACCTCACCGGCGCGCACGTCCAGTTCGATGTTCTTCAGCGCCTGGACCGCGCCGAACCGCTTCGAGACTCCCCGAAGCGCGAGCACCGTGCCGGTCGTGGCCAGCGCGGGGGTGGGAGTGACAGTCATCGATCAGCCTCCTGAGGGCTTGCTATCCGGCCTCGGTCCGGGTGGGCACCGGAGTGCCCACCCGGACCTGGCCTCTGCTGCTGTCCGGCCCGGGGGCGGGCCGGTTTCCGTACGGCCGGGAGTTACTTCAGGCCGGCGGCTGCGCAGGCGGTGGCGAACGACGCGGTGCAGATGTCGGACACCTTGTAGATGCCGTCCTTGACCACAGTGTCGTTGATGTTGGCCTTGGTGACGGCGATCGGGTCGAGGATCGTCGACGGGACACCCTTGAAGTCACCGGTGGACTCGGGCTTGCCCCCGCCGACCAGCGCGACGGCGGCCTTGGCGGCGGCCTCGGCCTGCGGCTTGACGGCCTTGTAGATGGTCATCGTCTGGTCGCCGGCGACGATCCGCTGGATCGCGGCGAGCTCGGAGTCCTGACCGGTGACCGGCGGCAGCGGCTTCACGCCACCACCCTTGAGGGCGGCGATGGCGCCACCGGCGGTGCCGTCGTTGGCGGCGTACACGCCGACCAGGCCGGACTTGATGGCGCTGAGCTGGCCTTCCATCCACGCCTGGGCCTTGTCCGGGCTCCAGTCCGGGGTGTCGAACTCGGCCGCGATCTTGAAGCCGGAGCCGTCCAGGACGCTGTGCGCGCCCTTCTTGAAGTCGGCGGCGTTCGGGTCGGTCGGCGAGCCGTTGATCACGGCGAGGTTGCCGGCGGTCTTGCCGGCCGCCTTCAGGGTGTCGACCAGGGTCTGGGCCTGGAGCTTGCCGACGGCCTCGTTCTCGAAGGAGACGTAGTAGTTCGCGCCCTCGATGAAGCGGTCGTAGGCGATCACGGGGACGTTCTGGCCCTTGGCGGAGGCGACGACCGCGGCGGCGGCCTTGCCGTCGACCGGGTCGAGGACGAGCACCTTGGCGCCCTGGGTCAGCGCGGCCTCGGCCTGCTGCTGCTGCTTCGCGGCGTCCTGGTCGGCGTTGCTGTAGATCAGCTCGCAGTCGGCGCAGGCGGTCTTCAGGGCCTCGGTGAACAGCGGCCGGTCGAGGGACTCGTAGCGAGTGGTCTTCGACTCGGGGAGCAAGAACGCGATCTTGCCGCTGGCCTTGCTGTCACCGCCGGCCGGGGTGTCGGGTTCGTCCGACCCGCAAGCCACGAGGGAGAGGGCAAGGGCCGAGACGGCGATGCCGAGGCCGACAAGACGGGTTGGTGAGACGGACATAGAGCGACTCCTTGACGTGAGGGCCCGAGTAGGCCTGACCAGAGTCAAAGGCAGAACTGGCTTGACGTCAAGGCTTGAATTCAAGAAATAGACATATCGTTGTTACAGGGTTGTCTCCAGTGCCCTGGCCGTCCGCGCGTGGCTGAGGACCGAGGCCAGCTGAATGGCACCGAGCACATCCGCTTCGTCACCGAGCTCGGCCCGCCGCAACTCGACGGTCGCGGCGGCGCTCGGGATCGCGCACCGGTCCAGCGCCTCCCGCAGCGGCACCATGATCAGGTCGCCGGCCTCGGCCATCTTGCCGCCGACGACGATCACCTCGGGGTTGAACAGGTTGACCAGACCGGCGATCGCGACCCCGACCCGGCGGCCGGCGTCCTCGATCACCCTTCGGCAGCCGAGATCACCGGCCAGGGCCCGGGTGACGATGTCCCTCAGCCGGAGCGCGCCGTGGGACGCCTGCAGTGAGCTAAGCAGCGCGCGGGAGCCGACGAAGGTGTCCAGGCAGCCGCGGTTGCCACAGCGGCAGATCGGGCCGTTCTCGTCGATGGTGAGGTGGCCGATCTCGCCCGCCGTACCGGCCGAGCCGCGAAAGACCTCGCCGCCGAGCACGATGCCCGCGCCGACGCCGTAGGAGAACTTGAGGTAGCAGCCCGTCTGGACGCCGCGCAGGCCGCCTTCGCGCAGTTCGCCCAGCGCCGCCAGGTTGGCGGTGTTGTCGAGCGCGACGGGAGCGCGCAGGTGACCGGCCATCGCCTCGGCGACATTGACGCCGCGCCAGCCGGGCAGGACCGCGTCGGAACCCGCCTCGCCGCTGACCGAGTCGACCGGCGCGGGCAGGCCGAAACCGATCGCGCCGATGTCCTCGACTCCCGCGCCGACCGTCTCGCAGAGGTCGGCGAGCAGCCGGGCGGCACGCTCCATCCCGTCGTCGGCGACGTGGTCGGCCTGCAACGGCATCGACTGCTGAGCCAGAATCTCCCGGCTTTCCGAGGCGATCGCGACCCGGACGTCGCGCTCACCGAAGGCGACGCCGGCCAGCAGGCTGCCGCCGGACGCCAGCGACACCAGCACCGCGCGGCGGCCGTTGCGGATCGCTCGGGACAGGCCGACCATGCCGGCTTGGTCGAGCTCCTTGACCATGTTCGAGACGGTCGCGGCGGACAACCCGGACGCCGCGGCGATCTCGACCTGGGTGAGCGGACCGTGCTGCCGGACAACCCCCAGGACGCGCTCGCGGTTGGCTTCGCGGAGCGAAGCCTGCGAGCCAGGCGCTGAGCGGGTTGCGTTCATTACATAAAGATAACGGATGGCAGGGGTTTGCAACACTGACGAAACATGGCTACCTCAGGTGGTTAGGGCGAGAACCAGGAGAGTGGCCGGGAGCGCGACCTCCACGGTTGCGCCGAGGGTATCGCCCGTGATGCCGCCGAGTGCCCGGTTGGTTCGCCGGGTCGCGGCGAAGGTGATGAGAACCACGGTGAGTACTGCGGCGAGCGTGCCGAGCAGGGTGACGTGCAGCGCTGGGGCGTCGGCGATCCGGCCCAGCCAGGTGGCGTCCCGGTCTGTCCCGCTACCCCACAGCCCACCACCCACAGGCCGGCCGGCAAGCCCGATCGTTGGGTAGCCGTAGTCGTCTTGCAGTCGGGTTCCGGTGAACGCGAACCAGCCTCGTTCGGCGGCGCGGGAGGTCAACCAGCCGAGGACGACTGCCCCGGCGACGGCAGCGAGCGTGACCAGCGCGGCGGCGTACGGGCGGACCGAGCCGGCCACCATCGCGCCGAGACCGTCGGGACGGGCGGACGGGACCGACGTACGGCAGGACCAGGGGAGGGTGAGGCGGCTGGCGACCGCGGCGATCAGGATCGCCTGCCAGCCGAAGCCGTTCTGCACACAGACCTGCAGGGCGGCGACGTCGAGCAGCAGCACGGCCACGATCGAGATGACACCAAACGGGCCGATGTCGCTCTGCTTCATGATCCGCAGCTTGGTCTCGCGGTCCTTCCGGCTGCCGAATCCGTCGGCGGTGTCGGCCAGCCCGTCGAGGTGCAGGCCACCCGACAGGACCATCAGCACCAGGACACCGAGGACGGCCGACAGCAACGTTGCCTCGGGCTTCAACCGGTCGACGCCGTAGACGACCGCCGCGGCGATCCCGCCCAGCAGCAGCCCGACCAGTGGCGCCAGGGTCATCGCTCGCCCGGCGACCTTGCGATTCACCGTCGCCGGCATGCCTGCCGGTAGCACCGACAGCGTGCCGAACGACAGCTTCGCCGCGTCGAACATCGAACCCCCTCAGCCGCTCAGAGCGCGACGGCCCGTCCCGCGACGCACCACAACACCGTCTCCGATCGCCTGGCGAGCGTAGCGTTCACCCGGCCCATCAGGTCGCGGTAAAGCCTGGTGCCGGCGTCGGCCGGCACCACCCCCGCGCCCACTTCATTGCTCACGGCAACAACCAGCCGAGTCGTTGCGGACCAGGCCTCGGCCAGCTGTTCGATCCGCTGTTCGACCTGCACCGTCCGGCTGTGATCCGCCCACACCTCGCAGGCGTCCATCGTGCGCGAAAGCCACAGAGTGAGGCAGTCGATCAGCAACGGCGGCCCTGGCGTCTCCAGGAGAGGCACCAGTTCGATGGTCTCGACGAGTCCCCAGGAGGCCGGCCTGCGAGAGCGGTGCAGCGCGATCCGCTCGGCCCACTCGGCGTCGGCGGAGCCGTCTCCACCGGTGGCGACATAGACCGTGTCGGCGTGGTCGGCCAGCAAGCGCTCTGCTTCGGTGGACTTGCCGGAGCGGGCGCCGCCGAGCACCAAGGTCCGTTGGGCTGCTGCCGGGGCGGTCCACGACAACTGCTCACCAATCGGCGTCAGTACGTCGTACCGGAGTCCGCGGGAGGTCTTCGTCGTCGTGACCTCGTACCCGGCTGCTGCAACGACACCATCAGCCCCTAGCCGCAGTACGCCGTCCACCACAGCGCCGTCTGGTCCGGTGATCAGCTCAGCCACGGTCGAACACCACCGGTACGTCGAACGCTGCCTTCCTCGCAGTACGCCGGAACGCGTTGAGGATCGGCCGCCCGAGCGCCAGCACCAGTACTGCGCAGAGCACGCCGCGCGGGATGTCCCAGCCGAGTGAGGTCGCCGCCACGAACAGCCCGTAGCGCTGCAGGTTCTCCAGCAGCGAGTCGCCTGGGATGAAGGAGAAGTCGCTGCCGAAAGTGGCGTAGGGCCAGAACCAGAGGTTCATCACCAAGCCGTAGAGCACCCCGGCCACCATCGAGTACGCCGCCAGCACCAGCAACTCGATTCGCCCACTCACCCGGGGCAGTAGCCCGGCAAGGCACCCGACCCAGGCGCACGCGAGCATCTGGAACGGCATCCACGGCCCAACGCCGCCACTCACCAGTGCACCGGCCAGCAGCGACACGGCGCCCAGTACGAAGCCGAACCCGGCCCCGAAGGCGCGACCGGCCAGGATCAGCAGGAAGAACCCAGGCTCGAGTCCTGCGGTACCCGGCCCGAGCGCACGCAGTGCGGCGCCCACTGCGGCGAGCATGCCCAGCAGGGAGATCACCTTGGCGTCGATCCCGTCCTCGGCCAGTTCAGCCAGTACTACGGCCACCAGCAGCGGCAGCAGCAGGACGAAGAGCCAGGGCGCGTCCGTGGTGTGCCCGATGGCAGATGCGCCGGCCTGGGAGGACGACCAGAGCAGAGGCCAGCCGAAGGCGAGGATGCCGACGGCAGAGGCAAGTACCAGTACCGCGGTACTGCGGGGCCTGAGCCGGACGAGTCTCATGAGGCGCGTCCCAGAGCGGTGGCGACCTCACCGACGGTCAGGAACGGCAGTGGCGCGAGGATCTTCGCGACTTGCGGAGCAAAGGCGGGGGAGCCCGCGATGACGGTCGCGGTCTCACCATCGCTCACCAGTTCGCCTTCTGCCAGCACCAGGACGCGGTTGGCGACCTCGGCCACCATCTCGACATCGTGGGTCGACAGCACCACCGCGTGGCCGGCCGCTGCCAGCTCTCGCAGGATCTCGACCAGCCGGTGCTTCGCGCCGTAGTCCAACCCACGAGTGGGCTCGTCCAGCAACAGCAGCGGAGGAGCACTGCACAGTACGACGGCCAGCGCCAAGCAGAGTCGCTGTCCCTCGGACAGGTCTCGCGGATGCATCTGGTTGTCGATCCCTGGAGCCAGCCGGTCGAGTAGCGCGCGGCAACTGCCTGCCGGCACCCGGAAGTCGCTGTCGGCTCCCGCGCACTCGTCGGCCACGGTGGCGGCGTACAAGAGGTCTGCGGGTTCCTGCGGTACCAAGCCGACGGCCTTCACCAACTGCGACGGCTTCGTACGCCGGGGGTCGGCCCCGGCCGCACTGGCGCTCCCGGAGCGAGGCTGGACGAGTCCGACCAGCGCGTTGAGCAGCGTGGACTTGCCTGCGCCGTTGCGGCCCATCAGCGCGACCACTTCGCCGGACCTGATGCTCAGTGACACTCCACGCAGCGCAGGAGTGCCGCCATAGGCAACAACCAGGTTCTTGCACTGTGCCAGTTCGCGACCTTCGACCGGCACCGGCCGCAGCGGCGCCAAATCGGTGAGGCGACTCCGCAGCGCTACGGCGGCCCGGCGGGCATCTCGCACCGAGAGCGGCAGCGGCGACCAACCCGCCAGGCGGCCCAGCTCGACCACAGGCGGGGCCACTGGTGCCGTGACCATCTGGTCGACCGGCAGCCCAGTAGAGACGGCCGCTGAGCCGCCTGGCACCTCGATCACGCGGTCGGCGTACTGGATGACTCGCTCCAGCCGGTGTTCGGCCATCACCACAGTGACGCCGAGGTCGTGCACCAGTCGCTGCAGCGCGGCCAGCACCTCCTCGGCAGCCTGGGGGTCCAGGGCGGAGGTGGGCTCGTCCAAGACGAGTACCGCCGGGTGGGAGGTGAGCGCGGCTCCGATAGCGGTCCGCTGTCGCTGCCCGCCGGACAGGGAGGTCAGTGCTCGATCCCGTACGTCGGCCAGCCCCAGCAGGTCGAGCGTTTCCTCGACCCGGCGGCGCATCACGTCGGGCGCGATCCCGAGCGACTCCATGCTGTAGGCGAGCTCGTCCTCGACAGTGTCGGTGACGAAGCCGGACATCGGGTCCTGGCCGACGATGCCGACCACGTCGGCCAGATCGCGTGGCCGGTACTCGCGGGTGTCCCGGCCGTTGACGAGGACCCGGCCGGCCAGAGTGCCGCCGGTGAAGTGCGGAACCAGACCGTTGATGGTGCGGAGCAGCGTGGACTTGCCGGACCCGGTCCGGCCGATCACCAGCGCCAGCTCGCCTTCGGGGATGGTGAAACTCACGTCGCGGATGGCAGGCCGGTCGGCGCCGTCGTAGGTGACCGTCACGCGGTCGAACTCGATCATGCGGGCACCAGCTCACGTCGTCGGGTCAGTGGTGGTGCGGCGACCGCCGGTACGAGTCCGAGCAGCAGCCCGATCACCGGCAGGACCGGAACCGGCGGAACCATCAGAGGTCCCGCAAGGACCAGACCCGAGACTCCACTGGCCGCGGCGACGATCATCACTGCAGCGCTCGCGGCACCCGAGGCCGTCACCAGCCACTCCGGCAAGGCCCACGGGTCGGGCCGGTAGCGCGTCCGGGTCACCCGCTGACGCCCGACTGCCATGGCGGCCACTGCCAGCAGCAGGCCGACGGCGAGCGCCCCGGCGGCCACAGGGAAGGCCATGGCATCAGTCAGCAAGGCGTAGACGCCCAGAGCGATCCCCAGCAAGCCGAGAAGCACCGAAGCGCCGGTGATCCGGCGCTGGCGCCGGGGGACCTGAGCAGTGCGGCCGTAGCCACGCGAGTCCATCGCCGCGGCCAACTCGACCGATCGATCGAGGGCGCCTTCGAGGACGGGCATGGCCGTCGTGCGGAAGGAACCGCGGGTACGGCCGCGCAGACGGCGGGCCGCACGGATCCGGCGCGCGTCGGTGACCAGCTGTGGCGCGAAGGTCAGCGCGACCACGCAGGCCACGCCCATCTCGTACAGGGCACCCGGTAGTGACTTGAGCAAGCGGCGGGGACTGGCCAGCGCGTTGGCGGCGCCGATGCAGCACAGCATCACCGCGAGCTGGGCCCCGTCGTATAGGGCGGTCAGCACGGCCTCGGCGGTAACCTCGCCGCCGAGCTTCACGCCGCTGGCCCAGTCGGGCAGGGGGAGCTGCGGCAGTGTGAAGAGGATGTAGTTGCCCTGCGAGCGGGTCGACAGCAATGCCTGCAGGACCACCCGGATGGCGATGACGACCAGGCCGAGCTTGAGGAAAGCGACGAAGCTGTTGGCCCAGGGGGCGTCGCTGCGCCGCGCCGCGACCACGAAGCCGGCCACGACCAGGATCAGGATCAGCAGCACGGGGTTACGCGTCCTGCTGGCCGCTACTGCCAGCCCCAGCGCCCAAAGCCACCAAGCCCCGGGGTGCAACGCCCGGGGCAGAGTCAGCCGATCAACAGCGCGCACCTAGCGCCCCGCCAGTGACACTAGTGCTGACTCGCGCGCCGGCGAGCGAGCACGAGCCCACCACCAGCGAGAAGCAGCACCACGAAGGCAGCGGCCAGGATGCCGGTCAGCGGCGTACCGCCGCCGTCGTCGGTGGGCGCCTGGTTGGAGTTCGTCGGTACGGCGGCCGGAGACGGCGTCGTGGCCGAGCCGACCGCAGGGCCGATCTCCAGCTTCACCGGCTCGTCAGTGGCCGGCACCTTGATGTCCTTGACCGGGTCGCCGCAACTGGTCGCCGGGTAACCGCCGATCCCGCAGGTGAGGCCCTTCTCGATCCGCACGGGCTTCACGGCGGCCAGGACCTTCGCGCCGGTCGCCTTGAGGTCGGTGACGACGCAGGTGCCGGTGGCCGGGGGAGGAGCCTCGCCCGAGGCCGAGTCGGCCGGAGTACCGGGGTCGATGACGAGGGCGACCCGCTTCTTGCCGGTCTCGGCCGGAGTGGCTCCACAGATCGTGGCGAAGTCACCGGCCGCCCGCGGTGTGCGGGGCTTGGTGCCGCCGACGGCGTACCGCCAGCCCTCGACCGAACCATCGGCCGGTACGACGGCCTCGGAGCCCTTCTGCGCGAAGGTCCACTGGCCGCCGGCGTACTGGTAGTAACCCCAGAAGCGGTAGCCGTCCTCGGCCTGCGCCGTGGTGGCGACGGTACCGGCCAGCAGGACGCCGGCCAGCAGCGAGAGGATCAAGCGCTTTGCGATCATGGCCGGAGCCTATCGCCCGGCATCCGGACACAGCAGGAGCCCGTACGGCGGGTGTGCGGCAGGGCACACGGCGCCGTACGGGCTTGCCGGTGGTGCAGCTACTCCTGAGCCGCCAGGCTCATCGGGCCGTAGACCTCGCGCTCGTCCTCGAGCAGGTAGACCTGCGCGACGCCCTTCTCGGCCAGCTCGCGCCAGATCTCGCCCAGCCAGCTCTCCGCGTCACCCTGGGCGGAGAACTCCGCGCCCGTCAGCTCACCCGGATCGGCGGCCTCGCCGGTCGCGGTCTCGAACCGCCACGTCCAGCTCATGAGCCCGGCCGGGTCTGCGGCGAGTTCTGCGCGGTCTTGGCCGGGTCACGCTCGACGATACTGCCCAGCGTCTCGTCGATCTGCTTCAGCAGCCCGTCCTCCAGCTTCACGCCGGCCGCCTTGACGTTCTCGACGACCTGCTCGGGCCGGGAGGCGCCGGTGATCGCCGAGGAGACGTTCGGGTTCTGCAGCACCCAGGCGATCGCGAGCTGGGACAGCGACAGCCCGGCCTCGTCCGCGAGCGGCTTGAGCTCCTGCACCCGGGTCAGCACGTCGTCGTTCAGGAACCGGCTGATCATGTTCGACCCGCCCTTGTCGTCGGTCGCCCGCGACCCGGCCGGCGGCTGCTCGCCCGGCTTGTACTTGCCGGTCAGCACGCCCTGCGCGATCGGCGAGAAGACCACCTGACCGATCCCGAGCTCCTCCGACGCCGGCACCACCTCGGCCTCGATCGTGCGCCAGAGCATGCTGTACTGCGGCTGGTTGGAGACCAGCGGGATGTGCAGCTCGCGAGCCAGCCGGTGGCCCTCCCGCAGCTGGTCGGCGGTCCACTCCGAGGTGCCGATGTAGAGCGCCTTGCCGGTCCGGACGACGTCGGCGAAGGCCTCCATCGTCTCCTCCAGCGGCGTCTCGGTGTCGAACCGGTGCGCCTGGTAGACGTCCACGTAGTCGGTCTTCAGCCGCTTGAGCGAGGCGTTGATCGACTCGTGGATGTGCTTGCGGGACAGGCCGACGTCGTTCGGTCCGCCCGGGCCGGTCGGCCAGTAGACCTTGGTGAGGATCTCCAGCGACTCGCGCCGCTGCCCCCCCAGAGCCTCACCGAGCACCGTCTCCGCGGCGGTGTTGGCATAGACGTCGGCGGTGTCGAAGGTGGTGATACCGGCCTCCAGGGCCGCCTTCACACAGGCCTTGGCCTGCTCGTTCTCCACCTGGGACCCGTGCGTCAGCCAGTTCCCGTACGAGATCTCGCTGACCTTCAGACCACTGTTTCCGAGATAGCGAAAGTCCATGTCCCGACCCTACTGCGAGAAACTCGTGCACGCGGTGTCGATCCGGGCGGGTCCCGCTCGTGTAGTGGATGACAGAGATCTTGACAGCGTGCCGAGCCGAGGGAGAAGTGCGATGACGCAGTACCTGCTGGGAGTGCAGATGGTCGAGGGGCAGGCCACCGAGAACGAGCCGGGCGCCGTCGAGGCGCTGAACCGCGACATGGTCGCTCAAGGCGTCTGGGTCTTCGGCGGCGGGCTCGAGCCGCGCTCGACCACGTCGGTGGTGCGCGCCACTCAGGACGGCGTACTGGTCACCGACGGGCCGTTCGCGGAGAGCAAGGAGTACATGGCCGGGTTCTGGGTCATCGAGGCGCCCGACCTGGCCACTGCCCAGGAGTGGGCGACCAGGGCCAGCCGGGCCTGCGCCGTGCCGATCGAGGTCACCCCGTTCGACGAGTGATCACTCGCCGAACAGCAGCGGCGCCTCGCCGGGCTCCTTGGTGTAGCGGAAGTTGACCGCGTCGGCGAAGATGGCCGGCACCTTGCCGAGACCCTGGATGACCGTGGCGGTGCCGTTGGCGTGGCCGACGGCGTACAGGTAGCCGGACTTGGTGTCCTTGTCGATGCCGAGCAACAGCGTGCCGTACTGGCCGCACCTCTCGGCGATCAGCGCGTCGAAACCCTGCCAAGTGGTGCCGCGCAGCTTCTTCACCACCGGCTTCAGCGGCGACGTCTTGGGCAGCCGGATCGTGTAGAGCGCGCCGCCGCGGGTGTTGGCGAGGAAGGTGTCGTACGTCGCGGTCTGGCTGATCAGCGCCATCGTCTTCACCGCCGAGAACCCACTCGCGGTTCGCGGGTTCAGCCAGCCCGACCCGCGCTGGTCCCACCGGGTGATCGTGCCGTCGGCGCGGAGCGAGTAGTGGTGGGCCAGGGCGAAGGGATCCGGGTTCTTCGGGTAGCTCGAGTCGAGGAAGGTGACCTCGCCCCAGCCGCCACCGATCCGGTCGTTGAGAGCCTGCGACCGGTCGACCTCGCCGGCTTCCGTGAGGAGGTAGAAGCTCCGGTAGAGACCAGCGCCCATCACCACGTGGCCGTGGTACCCGCCGCCGAACTGGTCCACCACCGGGTCATGCGCGACCAGCCCGCTCAACCGCACCTGCCCGTCAGGAAAGATGTCGGTATAGCGCCGCTTCTCCAGCACAGTCGGGGGCGAGCCCGCGGTGATGACCCTGGCCGTGTGATCGCCACCGGCGGTCACCGACCCCGACTGCAGCTGACAGGCCGCAGTGGACGCTGCCGAACTCGTGGGCGCCGCGACCGCGGCGCCCGGCGTGAGTCCTGCCACCAGCAGTGCGGCTGTGGCCGCTCGCCCCGTTGTTCTCAGTCGACCGGACATGGCCAGCCCTCTCGGTTCGCAGTACGGAGTAGTGCTTGTCACCTACTCCGATACCGCGGCGGACCGGAAAGTTATGCCGGGCTCTCGCCGCGCGCCACCATCGGCTTGGGGAGGCGCCAGCGGCGCATCTGCATGGTGCGGCGGACGGCGTAGAAGCCGATGCCCTTGGCCGGCTCGTCGGGGAACCTGGCGTTGACCGCGCGCCGCAGGCCGCGGGTCAGGATGAACCAGTCGCCGCCGATCGCGACGATCATCACCAGGAACAGGATGTTGACCACGCCCGGCAGCCACAGCAGCGCCTGGGAGAAGACGACGCCGAGCAGCGAGACGACCAGCAGCACCGGCAGCGCGAACTCCATCACCGACCAGCGGGCGTCGACGTAGTCGCGGGCGAACCGGCGGACCGCGCCCTTGTCGGCGGCCGGCAGGTACCGGTCGTCGCCGGTCTTCAGCGCCTCCTGCATCTTGGCCCGCTCGATCCGGACCTTCTCGCGCCGGTAGGCCGATGCCTCCTTGCGGTTGCGAGGCTTCTTCAGCGCGGCCTTGCGGGCGGCTTCTGCCTCCCGGCGACTCGGGGTCGGGCGTCCCTTGCCACCGGGCTTCGGCTGGGGTGCCGTGGACTCGGTTTGGGGCGATGTCTCAGACTTGGTACGACGGAACACGGGGACTGAACCTCATTCAGGGAACTGACGACGCCGGCCTCGGGGTGGTCCCCGGCCTTTGCACCACTTTATCCGGGCCGGTCCTGATGGTGTGGTGACCCGCAGGGACATAGGGTGGTTGACACGCACGCCGGGTCACCTCCGGCACAGAAGGGGTACGGATATCGATGAGCATCTTCAGGCGGATGTCGACGATCTTCAAGGCCAAGGCCAACACGGCCTTGGACAAGGCCGAAGATCCTCGCGAAACCCTTGACTACTCGTATCAGAAGCAGCTCGAACTGCTGCAGAAGGTACGCCGCGGCGTGGCTGATGTGGCCACCAGCCGGAAGCGGGTCGAGTTGCAGGCCTCGCAACTGCAGTCGCAGTCGCAGAAGCTGCAGGACCAGGCCCAGAAGGCGCTCTCGATGGGCCGGGAGGACCTCGCTCGCGAGGCGCTGACCCGCAAGTCCGGGCTGCAGGGCCAGATCGACGACCTGACCACCCAGCACGCCCAGCTGCAGGGCGAGGAGGAGAAGCTCACCCTCGCGTCGCAGCGGCTGCAGGCGAAGGTCGAGTCGTTCCGCACCAAGAAGGAGACGATCAAGGCCACCTACACGGCGGCCGAGGCGCAGACCCGGATCAACGAGGCCTTCTCCGGCATCTCCGAGGAGATGAGCGACGTCGGCCTCGCGGTCCAGCGGGCCGAGGACAAGACCCAGCAGATGCAGGCCCGGGCCGGCGCGATCGACGAACTGCTCGCCTCCGGCGCGCTGGACGACGCTTCCGGTAGCTCCAAGGACAGCATCACCCTCGAGCTCGAGCGGATGTCGACGGGATCCGACGTCGACTCCGAGCTCGCCGCGATGAAGGCGCAGCTGGCTCCGGCCGAGGCGCCGAAGCAGATCGCCCAGGACGCGCCCGGCGCGGCCCAGCCCCAGCAGCCGGCGCAGCAACCCACGCAGCAGCCGGCCCGACCGCAGGACGGAGACGCACGATGATCGTCCGGATCATGGGCGAAGGTCAGTACCAGCTGGCCGACGAGAAGCTCGACCAGCTGAACCTGGTCGACACCGACCTGGAGAAGGCCGTCTCGGCCAACGACGAGGAAGCCTTCAAGACCGCTTTCGCCGCGCTGCTGGACTTCGTCCGGGCCGGCGAGCGGGTGCCGGACGACGTCCTGCACGACTCCGACGCGATCCTGCCGCCGAGCGACAGCTCGCTGGGGGAGATGCGTGAGCTGATCAGCGGAGACGGCCTGATCGCGGGCTGATTCCTGCCACTGCCACCCCTTCGCGCACCGCGGGGCCGCTTCGGCGGTCCCGCGGCGTGTTGGGGGCCGGTCCTCCGATGGCGAAGCCGGTCCTGGTCCGGGGCCGGGAAAACCCTCGGCCGGAGATCGGGAACGCTCTGTGCGTAACGCTTCCCAACACTCCGTAGTTACTACTGACGGACCGGCTTTGGGCGTAGTACCCTCGGTGAACTGCCGTCGACGGGACGGTGTACTTCACGGCGTAACACGACCGGGTCCACTGGAGATTGTGACAGAGTGTGACTCGAGTTGTAGCCGGTTCACCGGGGGGTGACTTAGGGTGACGGATCATGCCGTCATGGGGGAAACCGCGTCCGCAACGGACGCGACCATTACTACCGGCCTGTCGTCGACAGGCATGCCATCAGCGACCTTGCAGACGGCCGTGACGCCGGCGGAGTACTTCGACCGCCGTCGGCCGGTCTGGGTGGTGCCGGACTCGGTGCCCGCGATCGTGCCGCGCTCGGCCCGGCTGACCGAGCCGCAGTGGGTCGCGGTCTATCGCTGGGCCGCGCTCGGCGGTGATCTGCTCGCGGCCGTGATCGGCGTCTCGATCGCCCTGCTGACCCGCTTCGGGTACCAGGTCGGCGGCGCCTACCTGGTCTTCGGCAGTTTGTTGCCGTTGGCATGGGTCGCCGCGGTCGCGATGTCCAAGGGCTACGAGCCACGCTTCTTCGGCGCCGGGCCCGACGAGTTCCGCTCGATCCTGCGCTCCGGCGCCGGACTGACCGCGGTCGTCGCGATCGTGTCGTACGCGACCAAGAGCGAGATCGCCCGCGGCTTCGTCGTGCTGGCGATCCCGGCCACGGTGCTGCTCGCACTGCTGCTCAGGTACGGTCTGCGCCGCGACCTGAGCCGCCACCGGTACCGCGGCCGCTGTATGCGCCGCGTGCTGGTCGTCGGCCGCAACGGCCAGGCCTCGACCTTGAGCGAACACCTGGAGAAGCGTCCGTCGGACGGTTTCCGCGTGGTCGCCACCTGCCGTCCTCGCGGTGACGGCCGGCCGCACCGGGAGCACGACGCCCTGCTGCTCGGTCCCGACGAGCTGGACGAGGCCGACATCATGGCGGCTGTCGACCGGCACGCCGTGGACGTCGTGGCCGTTGCCTCCGATCCCGAGCTCGCCGGTCAGTCGCTGCGGCGGCTCTCCTGGGCGCTGGAGCAACGCGGCGTCGAACTGATCGTCTCGCCGGGCATCATCGAGGTCGCCGGTCCGCGGATCTCGGTCCGCCCGGTTGCCGGGCTGTCCCTGCTGCACCTGGAGCGGCCGTCGGTCAGCGGCGGCCCGCACCTGCTGAAGGGTGTCTTCGACCGGATCCTCGCGTTGGTCCTGGTCGCGATGCTGTCGCCGTTGCTGCTCGGTCTGGCTGTCGCGGTCCGGCTGACCAGCAAGGGACCGGTGCTGTTCCGGCAGCGCCGGGTCGGCCGTGCCGGCGAGGAGTTCTCGATGCTGAAGTTCCGCAGCATGTACGTCGACGCCGAGCAGCGGCTCGGTGAGCTGCACGCCCTCAGCGACGGCAACGGGATGCTGTTCAAGATGCGCGACGACCCCCGGGTCACCGGCCTCGGCCGGATCCTGCGCAGGTTCTCGCTGGACGAGTTGCCGCAACTGTTCAACGTGCTGCGCGGCGAGATGTCCCTGGTCGGCCCGCGCCCGCCGCTGCCGCGGGAAGTCGCCCTGTACGCCGCCGACGACACCCGCCGGATGCTCGTCAAGCCGGGACTGACCGGCCTGTGGCAGGTCAGCGGCCGCAGCGACCTGTCCTGGGAGGAGTCGGTCGTGCTCGACCTGCGCTACGTGGACAACTGGTCGATGACGCTCGACCTGCTGATCCTGTGGAAGACGGCCCGCGCGGTGATCCGCGGGTCGGGTGCCTACTGATGGGGGAGAAAGTGAGCCGGCTCGACCGGAACGCCCGCGTGTACGTCGCGGGACATCGCGGCCTGGTCGGCTCGGCCATCTGGCGCAGACTGCAGGCCGAGGGCTTCACCGATCTGATCGGGGCGACCTCCTCCGAGGTCGACCTGCGCGACCGCGACCAGACCTTCGCGTACTTCGCCGAGCACCGCCCGCAGGTGGTGATCGACGCGGCGGCCAAGGTCGGCGGGATCCTGGCCAACCGCGACCACCCGACCGAGTTCCTCAGCGACAACCTGCGGATCCAGGTCAACCTGATGGACGCGGCGCTCGACGCCCGGGTACCGCGGTTGCTGTTCCTCGGGTCGTCCTGCATCTACCCGAAGTTCGCCGAGCAGCCGATCAAGGAGTCGAGCCTGCTCACCGGTGAGCTGGAGCCGACCAACGATGCGTACGCGATCGCCAAGATCGCCGGCATCATGCAGGTCCAGGCGGTCCGCCGGCAGTACGGGCTGCGCTGGATCTCGGCGATGCCGACCAACCTGTACGGGCCGAACGACAACTTCGACCTGACCAGCTCGCACGTGATGCCGGCGCTGATCCGGCGCTTCCACGACGCGGCGCGGAGCAACGCCGGCGAGGTCGTCCTGTGGGGGACGGGGACACCCCTGCGGGAGTTCCTGCACGTGGACGACCTGGCCGACGCCAGCCTGCACCTGCTCGAGCACTACGACGAGCCGGGGCCGATCAACGTCGGCGTCGGCTCCGACGTGTCCATCCGCGACCTGGCCGGCATCATCGCGAAGGTGGTCGGCTACACCGGTGCCATCGGCACCGATCCGTCGAAGCCGGACGGCACCCCGCGCAAGCTGCTCGACGTGAGCAAGCTCGGCGCCCTGGGCTGGAAGCCCGGTATCGACCTCGAGGAGGGCGTGGCCAGTGTCTACGCCTGGTACCTCGCCAACGGGAGGGAAGACCGATGACCGCGACGTCTGGCGGCCACGCACCGGAGCACGCCGCGGGAGGCCCGGAGTCGGGCGCCGCGAAGAAGGCCCTGATCACCGGGATCACCGGTCAGGACGGTTCGTACCTGGCCGAGCTGCTGCTCGGCAAGGGCTACGAGGTGCACGGCCTGATCCGCCGCGCGAGCACCTTCAACACGCACCGGATCGACCACCTCTACACCGATCCGCACGAGCAGGACAAGCGCCTGTTCCTGCACTACGGCGACCTGACCGACGGCTCGCGCCTCGTCACGCTGCTCGCCTCGATCCAGCCCGACGAGGTTTACCACCTGGCCGCGCAGAGCCATGTCCGGGTCAGCTTCGACGAGCCGGAGTACACCGGTGACACCACCGGGATGGGCACCACCCGGTTGCTCGAGGCGATCCGGATGATCGGCCTGAACTGCCGCTTCTACCAGGCGAGCAGCTCGGAGATGTTCGGCGCGACGCCGCCGCCGCAGAACGAGGAAACCCCGTTCTACCCGCGGTCGCCGTACGGCGCGGCCAAGCTCTACGGGTACTGGATGACCCGCAACTACCGCGAGGCGTACGACATGTTCGCGGTGAACGGGATCCTGTTCAACCACGAGAGCCCGCGCCGGGGCGAGACCTTCGTGACCCGCAAGATCACCCGGGCGGTGGCGCGGATCAAGCTCGGCCGGGAGAAGCGGCTCTACCTGGGCAACCTGGACGCCTGCCGCGACTGGGGCTACGCGCCGGAGTACGTCGAGGGCATGTGGCGGATGCTGCAGCACGACCAGCCGGGCGACTACGTCGTGGCCACCGGGACGTCGTACTCGGTCAAGGACTTCGTCGCGCTGGCGTTCGAGCACGCGGGGATGGACTGGAACGACTTCGTCGACTACGACGCGCGCTACGAGCGGCCGACCGAGGTCGACTCGCTGATCGGTGACGCCTCGAAGGCGCACGCCGAGCTGGGCTGGAAGGCCCAGGTGCACGTGCCGGAGCTGGTCCGGATCATGGTGGACGCCGACCTCGCAGCGCTGACCCGCGAGGACTGAGCGATGACTGGGACGACGCAGGACCGGGTCGACGTGCTGGGGATCCATGTCAGCGTGACCGACATGGACCACACCGTCGGCACGTTCGCGCGCTGGATCGACGCCGGCGAGCGGCACCTGGTCTGCGTCTCGGACATGAACGCGCTGCTGCACGCCCGGGCGGACGGTGAGCTCACGAAGGTCTACAACACGTCGGGGATGACGCTGCCCGACGGGATGCCGCTGGTCTGGGCCGGCAAGAAGGCCGGCTTCGAGCGGATGGAGCGGGTCTGCGGGCCGGACCTGATCGAGCGGGTGATGGCCGAGGCCGAGCAACGCGGCTGGTCGCAGTACTTCTACGGCGGCGCCGACGGGGTCGCAGAGCAACTGCGCGACACCTTCACCGCGCGGCATCCCGGGTTGAAGGTGGCAGGGGTCTACTCGCCGCCGTACCGGGCACTGAGCGCCGAAGAGGACGCCGAGATCGTCGACCGGCTGAACGAGGCGAAGCCGGACATCATCTGGATCGGGCTGGGCGCGCCGAAGCAGGAGCGCTGGATGGCCGAGCACCGGGACCGCCTGGACGCGGCGATCCTGATCGGGGTCGGCGCGGCCTTCGACTTCCACACCGGCCG
Source organism: Kribbella sp. CA-293567 (assembly GCF_027627575.1). Lineage (NCBI taxonomy): Bacteria > Bacillati > Actinomycetota > Actinomycetes > Propionibacteriales > Kribbellaceae > Kribbella > Kribbella sp. CA-293567. The sequence goes on along the minus strand of NZ_CP114065.1, from coordinate 4,892,468 downwards.
GCTCGACCGCGCGCCGGACTGGATGCAGCGGGCCGGTCTCGAGTGGAGCTACCGGCTCTACAAGGAGCCGCGCCGGCTGTGGCGTCGCTACGTCCTGGGGATCCCGAGGTTCGGGGTCGGCATCCTGCGTCAGCCGCCGCGGCCGGTCGCTTGAAGCTGTCGAGGCTGGCCGGGCCGGCCGGCCGGGCGAGCTGGGGGCTCGCCGATCAAGCGCTGTCGAGCCTGAGCAACCTGGCCGTCGGCGTGCTGATCGCGCGCAGCAGCAGCGTGGCCGACTTCGGTGTCTACGCGCTGGCCTTCGGCGGCTACACGATCGCCCTCAACGTCTCCCGCGCCGTCGCCACCGAGCCGCTGTCGGTCCGGCACTCCGGCGACCGCAGCCCGGCCTGGGAGCGAGCTGTCCGGGCCAGTACGGCGACCGCGCTGTTCGCCGGCCTGATGGGCATGGTGGTCGGCCTGGCCATCGCGCTGTTCCCCGGCGTACCGTCCAAGGGTGTCCTGATCGCCTTCGCGGTGACGCTGCCCGGTCTGCTGCTGCAGGACGCCTGGCGCTGGGCCTTCTTCGTCGTGGGGGAGGGCCAGAAAGCCTTTCTCAACGACCTGATCTGGCTGCTCGCGATGGGCGGGATCTTCGGCGGGCTCTACCTGGCCGACGCGGTGACGGCGTTCTCGCTGACGCTGGGCTGGGGCCTGGGAGCTGTCATCGCCGCGGTGGCGGGCCGGTTCCAGGCAGGGGTGGCACCGCGGCGCCAGCTGATCCGGGAGTGGCTGGTGAGCCACCGGGATCTGACACCGAAGTACGTCGGGGAGATGCTGGCCGTCAGCGGCACGATCCAGGTGTACATGCTGGGGATCACCGTCGCCGCGGGGCTGGTCGCGACGGCCGGTATCCGTGGCGCGCAGGTCCTGCTGGGCCCGGTGAACGTGCTGAACCAGGGAATCCGGATGATCGCCGTACCGGAGGCCGCGCGGGCTCTGAAGCACTCCTACCGGCGTCTGTGGCTCGTCGGCCTGGCGATCTCGCTGGGTGTCGGCGCAGGCGCGCTGGCCTGGGGTGCGGTCTTCCTGCTGCTGCCCGAGGTGGTCGGTAGGGAACTGCTCGGTCCTGGCGTCTGGGCCGAAGCCAGGACCGTGCTGGTGCCGGTCATCCTGCTGCAGGCCTTCGGAGCCTCCAACGCGGGTGCCTTTGCCATCCTGCGTGCCCTGACGGCCGCGACCAGAGGCCTGCGGGTCCGTCTGGTCTCCTCCATCGTCCTGATCGTCTCAGGGGTCGGAGGAGCCTTCCTGGAAGGCCCCAAGGGTGCGGCTTGGGGCCTTGCCGTCGCTTCGTTCTGCACTCTGCTGCTGTGGTGGCACGAAGCCCATCGCGCCATCGCAGCCCATCGGGTGGCTAGCGCACAGTGATGCCGGCGAACCCGCCTCGTACCACGTTGTTGCCGTCGTAGACCTCGATCCGGTACTGCTGCGACGTGCCGGACGGTGCCGTGGTGTCGGTCAGTGTCACCGTCGGGCGGCTCCAGAAGGTGGAGTTGGCCGTCGTGGTGGCAACCACCGTGTTCGAGCCGCCCCGCAGCAGCCGGTAGGTCAGCGTGATGTCGTCGTTGTCCAGGGAGGTCTGGACGGTCGCCCGCACCTGACCGGTCGTAGTACTGGACAGTGTCGGCAGCACAGGGCCCAGGGGCTTGGCGCCCGCCCCCAGATTGTTGAAGCGCGTCAGGCCCTGCTGGTTGGCTCCCATCACCTTGGTGAAGTCGCCTCCGACCCACAGGTCCGAGCCACCGGTGGCCGAGACGAGCGGACCGACCTCGGTGGGCGGACCCGCGTTGGTGTTCGGGAACCAGGGACCGAGGTTGCCGTTCGCCGGGTTCTGCAGGAGCAGGAAGTGTGCTCCGGTGCCGTCCGGGAAGGCACCCGGGCAGCTGTGCGCGTGCGAGCCCTTGAAGAGCCAGCCGTTGACCATCGTGATCGCTTCGGTGGCGCCGAGGCAGGTGTTCTTCCAGATCAGGCTGCCGGTGCCGATGTTCGCCGCCCAGGTCCCGTCGAAGCAGCCGCCGCCGTCACCGGCGTTGGCGAAGTAGACGACGTCGCCGCTCGTCTCGATGTCCTTGACCCGCGAGGTGCACCGGCTGCTCGGCAGCGGTACCGCGGAGGCGGCCGCGAACGGGAGCAGCGCCCCGGTCGAGTTGTTGACACTGGCAACCGCCCAGCGGCTGATGCCGCCGATCCTGGCGAAGGTGCCGCCCAGGTACACCTTGGAGTTGTCGTCGGCTGCGTCGATCGCGTACACGTCGGCGTCGGCGTTCGGGTTCCACGGCAGCAGGCTGCCGTCGACCGTGCTGATCGCCGCCGCGCGGTTGCGGGCGACGTTGTTGACCAGGCCGAAGGAGCCGCCGAAGTACAGGCTGTCGCCGCCGACCGCGACCGTCTTGACCCGGTAGGAGACGTTGGGCCTGATGTTCGGCAGCAGCGCCCCGGTGGTCGCGTCGAAGGCGGCGATCCGGTTGCGGACCTGGCCGTCGACGCGGGTGAAGTCCCCGCCGATGTAGATCTTGGTTCCGTCGGGCGAGGCGACGATCGACCAGACGGTGTTGTTCAGCGTGTGGTTGAAGCCGGTGTCGAGTGCCCCGGTGGTCTGGTTGAAGGCCGCCAGGTAGGTCCGGACGGTCTGGTTGGTGCCGGCGGCGGCGCCCGGCGGGCGGACCCGGGTGAACCGGCCGCCGACGAACGCCTTGCCCTTGGCAACCGCGAGACCGAGCACGGCCGCGTCGGTCTGCCAGGTCGTCCCCGGTACTGCTGTCAGTGAAGCCCCGGTACTGGTCGCCGGCAGCGCCGGCACGACGGCCAGCGCGAGTCCTGCGGCGGCGAGCGCAGCAGTCATCCTCCGTAAACGCATGGTTTCCCCCTGTCGTGCCGAACCCCTCCGGCACCCCTTGAAAGTCCGGTGACCCCTCACCGGCTGCGGTGGGACCCGCCTGTCGAAGGCAGGCCCCACCCCGTATATCTAGCGAGCCTCGTAATGCGTTACGACCTGGTCGGCGTCGAGCGCGACCGGGTAGACGGCGACCTCGTCGAGAGTGCCGTCGACACCGGCGCTGGACGGGTTGTTCGGCCAGGCGTTGAGGTTGTCGGCGCCGATCCGCCAGTACCCCGTGTACGCCTCGGCGGCGGCCACGTTCTGGGTGCCGAGCAGGACCCCGTCGAGGTAGAACTTCTGCGAACCCGGCGAGAAGGTGCCGACCACGTGGTGCCACTGGCCGTCGTTGGTGCCGGGTGCCGAGCTGATCGTCCTGGTCGAACCGTCGTAGACGCCGAACACGACGGCTCCGTCGTTCTGCAGGTAGATGTGCCGGTCGTACTGGCTGCTGGTTCCGTTCGGGCTGTTGCCGAAGCCAACGATCTTGCCGCCGCTGCCGGAGGTGGTCTTGTACCAGGCCTCGACGCTGAAGTTCTGCGGCTGGCTGACAGCGGTCTGCCCGATCAGCCGGCTCGAACCGGCGAAGTCACCGGCGGTGTTGCCGCCGCTGCTCAGTGCGCCGGGCACCCCGAGCGTGACGCCGGAGTACGGGCCGGTGTTGTTCTGGCCGGACGAGTCTGTCGCGTTGGCCGTCCCGTTGGCCTCCCCGAGCCGCCAGTACGCCGTGGGGCCGTCTGCCATCACCTGCTGGTCGTACGGCGCGTCCACACTGGCCACAGTCACCGCGACCGAGTAGTCACCCCGTAACGTGCTGTTTCCGTCGGTCACCTCGATCCGGTAGACCTGCGACGAGCCGGGGGTGAGTCCGCTGTCGGTGAAGGAGAGCCACGGCCGGTTCCAGAAGCGCGAATCGGCCGAGTACGTCGCGACGACGGTGTTGCTGAAGCTGCGGAGTACCCGGTAGGTCAACGTGATGTCGTCGTTGTCCAGCACGGTCTGGAAGTTCACCTTGACCTGGCCGGCCTTGTAGCTGACCGGCACGACCTTGGCCGGCTTGCCCGGTGCCGCACCCGGTCCGGTGTTGGTGAAGCGGGCCAGGCCCTGCTGTCCGGAGCCGTTGACGGTGGTGAAGTCGCCACCGACCCAGAGGTCCGAGCCGCCGGTCGCGGAGGCCAGCGGACCCACCGCGGTGGGGGAGCCCGTGTTGGTGTTCGGGAACCAGGGACCGAGTTCGCCGGTGTCGAGGTTCTGGGTCAGCAGGAACCGGCCCGGCCCCTGCGGGAAGCCGCTGCCGCCCTGGTAGGCACAGTCGTGCGCGTGCGAGCCCTTGTAGAGCCAGCCGTCGACGACGGTGACCGACTCGGTCGCGCCCAGGCAGTTGTTCTTCCAGATCAGGTTGCCGGAGGCAACATCCGCGGCCCAGGTGCCGTCGAAGCAGCCGCCGCCGTCACCGGCGTTGGCGAAGTACACCCGGTCACCACTGGTCTCGATGTCCTTCACCCGCGAGACGCACCCGCCGTTGGGCGCGGGTACCGCGGCGGCCGCCGCGAACGGCTGCAGCGAACCGTCGGCCGGGTCCAGGCTGGCCACGGCCCAGCTCGAAGTACCGCCGATGGTCGAGAAGTTGCCGCCGGCATAGACCTTGCTGCCGTCGTCGGCCACGTCGATCGCGTACACGTCGTTGTCCGCCTGGGGGTCCCAGGGCAGCAGTGCCGCGGTGCTCGTGGTGACCGCCGCCAGCCGGGGCCGGGCGACGTTGTTGACCAGCCCGAACGAGCCGCCCAGGTAGACCGTGGTGCCGGAGACGGCGAGTGCCTTGACCCGGTAGGAGACCGACGGCTTCCAGTTGGACACCAGCGCGCCGGTGGCGGTGTCGAACGCCGCCACCCGGTTGCGGGTCTGACCGTCGACCTTGGTGAAGTCACCGCCGACGAAGACCCGGGAGCCGTCGGCGGAGGCCGCGACCGACCACACCATCCCGTTCAGTACGTGGTTGAACCCGGTGTCGAGTGCACCGGTGCTCTGGTTGAACGCGGCCAGATAGGTCCGCGCGGTCTCGCTGGTGCCGGCTGCCGCCCCCGGTGGCCGGACCGTGGTGAAACGCCCCCCGACGTACGCCTTGCCGTCCGCCACCGCGAGTCCTTGCACGCTGGCGTTGGTCTGCCACACCGGACTCGGCAGTGCCGACAGTGAAGCACCGATGCCCTGCGCGGGTGCTGGTGACAGCAACGCTGCCACCAGCAGACCGCCCAGCGTTAGAATCCCCACCTTTTTCACTACATCCCCCCTCAAGGATGTCCTCCGCGCCGCCTGGTGCGGCGGGGAGGTCAGACAGCCCCCGTTACGGGACCTTCACCGTGACCGCCGGGCCCTTCATGATGTTGCGCCCGTCGTGGATCTCGATGTGATAGCTGACCGTCTGGCCCTTCTTGACGCCCTTGTCGACCACGATGATCGTCTTGCGCGGCTGCCAGTAGTACGTCGTGAGCTTCTGCGAGCTGATGTTCGTCGCTCCGCGGAACACGTTGTAGGTCAGGGACAGGTTGTCCAGGTCGTAGCTGTCCTTGAAGTGGACAGCGATCTGGTTGGTCACCGCGCGCGAAACGGCCGGGACCTTCGGTGCCGCCGGCGCCGCGCCCCCCGCGGCGTTGGTGAACCGGGTCAGACCCTGCTGGATCTTGCCGTTGACGTGCACGAAGTCACCGCCCACCCACAGGTCGTTGCCGCCGGACGCGAACGCCAGCGGGCCGACCTTGGTGGTGCTGCTCTGGTTGGCGTCGGTGTTCGGGAACCACGGCCCGATGTTGCCGTTGATCGCGCTCTCCACCAGCAGGTAGTGGGTGCCGGTGCCGTCCGGGAAGGCGCCCGGGCAACTGTGCGCGTGCGAGCCCTTGTAGACCCAGTTCCCGATCGCCTTGATCGCCTCGGTGGCGCCCAGGCAGTTGTTCTTCCAGAGCAGCTGGCCCGTGGTCGCGTCGGCCGCCAGTACGCCGTCGTAGCAGCCGCCGCCGTCGCCGCCGTTCGCGACGAACACCTTGTTGCCGAGCGTGTCGATGTCCTTGACCCGCGTCGTGCAGGTCGCGGTCGGCTTCGGGATGGCCGCCGCGGCGGGCATCGTGTAGGCGGCACCGGTGGTGTTGTTGGTCATCGCCAGCGAGTAGTGGTCCTTGTTGTTGATCCGCCGGAACGGACCGCCGACGAACACCCGGGTGCCGTTGTCGGACAGATCGATCGCGTAGACCTCGTCGTCGGCGTTCGGGTTCCAGGGCAGCAGATCGCCCTGGATCAACCGGACGGCGGCGAGGTGGTTGCGGGTGACGTTGTCGACGCGGCCGAACGAGCCGCCGAAGAAGACGCTGTTGCCGAAGATCGCGATCGCCTTGACCCGGGTGGACACCGACGGGTCCCAGGCCTGGACCAGCTTGCCGGTCTTGACGCTGAACATCGCGATCCGGTTGCGCTTGATGCCGTTCACGGTGGTGAAGTCACCGCCGATGACGACCCAGTTGCCGTCCGGGCTGGTCGCGATCGACCAGACGGCGCCGTTGAGCTTCGGCGCGAACGCCAGCGGCGCGCCGGTGGTGCGGTTGAACGCGGCGATGTAGGTCCGGGCCGCCTCGCCCTGACCGGCCGGCTTGCCGGGCTGCCTGATCCGGGTGAACAGGCCACCGGCGTACACCGTGTTACCGGTGACTGCCAGCGCGTTGACACTGGAGTTGGTCTGCCACGACAGCTGCTTGATCGCGGACACGGCGGAGGCGAATCCGGACGTGGCTGCTTCCACCGGTGGACCGGAGGGGATCAGTGCCGCGCCGAGCACGGCGGCAGCGGTCACAACGGCCAGAACTAGCTTCTTCATAACTTCCTTAGGACTGGGCGGGGGGAAAGTCCATGAGCGTCCGAAATCTAGCGCCGGTGGGAGACCAACTGGAAGGCAGGCTCCCACCGGCGTTATGAGTTTGTGCTATGGAACTTCGATCGTCCGCTCAGCGTGCACCGGTCCGCCGGTCTCCGGTCAGCCCGCGTTGTAGTGGTTCAGGACCTGACCGGCGGTGAGTGCGTACGGGTAGACCGCCGCCTCGTCGATGACCATGCCGGTCTGCGTCGCGCCGCCACCGGACCACGAGTTGGTGGTGTCGTAGCCGACTCGCCACCAGCCGTAGTAGAGGGAGGCCTGACCGACCGTCTGGCTGCCGGCCAGCACCCCGTCGACGTACAGCTTCATGACGCCGTTGTCGTAGGTGCCGACCGCGTGGTGCCAGGCGCTGTTGTTCTTGTTCGACGTGCTGTTGATGGTGCGCTGACTGCCGTCGTTGACGCCGAAGGTGACCTGGCCGTTGGAGCGCAGGTACAGCATCCGGTCGGTGGAGCTGCTGTTGCCGGTCTTGGAGTTGCCGAAGCCGACGATCCGGCCACCGCGCAGGAAGCTCTGCTTGAACCAGGCCTCCACGGTGAACTGCTGCGGCATGCTGTAGGCCTTCTCGCCGGCCATCCGGCCGTTGCTCGAGCTGGTCGTGGCCGCCGTGTTGCCGCTCACCTTGCCGGAGCTGCCGAGCGTCATGCCGCTGTAGGTGCCGTTGTTGCTCTGGCCGGAGGAGTCGGTCGAGGTGGTCGTGCCCGACGCCTCACCGAGCCGCCAGTACGCCTGCGGGCCGTCGGACTTGATGATCTCGTCGTACGCCGTACTGGTGGCGCTCGCCACCGTGAGCGGATCGGAGTAGTTGCCCCGGATCGTCGTCGTACCGTCGGTCACCTCGACCCGGTAGTTGGTCACCTCACCCGGTGTCACGTCGGTGTCGGTGTAGTGCAGCCACGGCTTGTCCCACGGCGTCGAGGTGGCGGTCCAGGTCGCGATGGTGGTGTTGCTGAACCCCTTCAGCAGCCGGTAGGTCAGCGTGCTGTCGTCGTTGTCCACGACGGTGGGGAAGTGGATCTGGACCTCGCCGGCCTTGACCGAGGACGGCAGCAGCTTGGCCGGCTTGGCCGGAGCGGCACCCGGTCCGGCGTTGGTGAAGCGGGTCAGACCCTGCTGGCCGGCACCGTTGGTGGTGGTGAAGTCGCCACCGACCCACAGGTCCGAGCCGCCGGTCGCGAGCGCCAGCGGGCCGACCTCGGTGGGCGGACCGGCGTTGGTGTTCGGGAACCACGGGCCGATCTTGCCGTCGGCCGGGTTCTCGGCGAGCAGGAAGCGGTAGCCGAAGCCCTGCGGGAAGGCGCCGGCGCCGTTGTAGGCGCAGTCGTGCGCGTGGGAGGCCTTGTAGAGCCAGCCGTTCACCATCTTGACCGCCTCGGTGGCGCCCAGGCACTGGTTCTTCCACTTCAGCGTGTTGGTCGCGATGTCGACGGCCCAGGTGCCGTCGAAGCAGCCACCGCCGTCACCACCGTTGCCGAAGTAGACGGTGTCACCCGAGGCGTCGATCGACTTGACCCGGGTGGTGCAGGAGCCGTTCGGCGGCGGGACCGCGGAGGCGCCGGCGAACGGCAGCACCGCGCCGGTCACCGGGTCGAGGCTGGTGACGGTGTTCTGGTTGGTGCCGTTGACGGTGCTGAACTGGCCACCGGCGTAGGCCTTGGAGCCGTCGTCGGCCACGTCCACGGCGTACACGTCGCCGTTGGTGGAAGGGGCCCAGGGCAACAAGGTGCCGAGGTCGGCGGTCACGGCGGCGAGCCGGAGCCGGTCGATGCCGTTCACCAGGCCGAAGGAGCCACCGAAGTACACGGTGTCGCCGGAGACCGCGATCGACTTGACCCGGTAGGAGACCGAGGGCTTCCAGTTCGGCACCAGCGCGCCGGTGGCGGTGTCGAAGGCGGCGACCCGGTTGCGGGTCACGCCGTTGACGTTGGTGAAGTCACCGCCGATGAAGACCCGCGAGCCGTCGGCCGAGGCGGCCACGGCGTACACCTGGCCGTCGAGGACCGGGTTGAACGAGGCGACCAGGTCGCCGGTGGTCGCGTCGAAGGCGGCCAGGTAGGCCTGGCCGACCTCGTTGGTGCCCAGCGGCGAGCCCGGCGGGCGGACGCTGGTGAACCGTCCACCGACGTAGGCCTTCCCAGCGGCCACGGTGATGCCCTGGACACTGGCGTTGGTCTGCCAGACCGGGCTGTTCTGCGCCGACAGCGAGGCCTCGATGCTCTGGGCCGGCGGTGCCAGCACCATCACTCCGGCCGCTGCCACCAGCGCGCCGGCCGTGCCCAGGCGCGCGAAAAGCCATCTCTTCTTCATCCTGCGGTGTCCCCCCTCGGACCGGCGTCTACCCCGACGCCGTACCAGTGATCCCGTTACGTGATAACCCCGAATTCCCCCGAGAACAGAGTAGGCCACAGAAAGTGAGCTTTGACCAGTCTGCAAACGGTCAGACCCGGCGAGTCGCCCACAATCGTCACTCTGCGTGAACGTTACGGACGATTGCCGCTTCCGGCCGGAGCGGATCCGGCCGAACCGAGGTACCGACCGTGACCTCGGTCCGGTTTCGGTGCCCACCCGATGCCTATATCCTGGGCCCGGCAAGGATCCGGTCGCCAGTGGTGATCAGTGTTGGGATCCGGTCACCGTGAGGGCTCGGGAAGCCCGGTCGGCCGGGCGGGGGAGCGGCGCAGTCCTGTCTGTCGGAGTGCGCTGAGTGAGGAATTGGGGGACCACCGGATGGAACCGGGCACTGTGGTCTGGCGGGACACCGCACAGTCACTCCTGCGGCACAAATGGCTGATCATCGGCTGCGTGCTGCTCGGCATCGGCAGCTCGGCGTTCTTCTCACTGTCGCAGACCGAGCGCTGGACCGCGTCCAGCCAGGTCGTGATCGGGCCGGCGGTCCCGCCGGCCCTGGTCGGCAAACTGCCGACCGGTGGCGACAAGAGCGGCCCACTCGGCCTCGACCTGCCGGCCGAGACCCAGGCCCGGGTGATGGCGAGCCCGCAGATCCTGCGCGAGGTCGCCAAGTTCCTGCAGATGCCGACCACGGACGACTCGGTCCAGGCGCTGGCCGGAGTGACCCGGGTGAAGGCGGTCACCGACAACGCCTACCTGATCACCATCGACGGCCCGACCGCCGACGAGGCCGTCCGCCGGGCCAACGCGATCGCCCAGATCTACCTGGCCCAGCGCAGTACCGAGGCCAAGACGCTGCTGGTCACGCTGGCCAGCCAGGCCACCGACCGCGCCAAGAGCGCCAATCTCCAGTCGAAGAACCTGCTCGAGCAGATCGCCGACGCCCAGGGGCGCGGCGACACCCAGGAAGCCAGCTCGCTGCGCGACCAGCGGGTCGGGCTCGCGTCGGAGGCCCGGCAGGCCGCCGACGAGGCATCCGCCATGAACAAGGCGCTGACCGGCGTCGGCGCGAGCAGCACGCTCGTCACGCCCGCTACCAAGGACACCGCCTCGTCGTCGCCGCTGGTGATGCGCGACATCACCGTCGGCGCGATCCTCGGGCTGGTGCTCGGCTTCGGCCTGGCCCTGGTCAGTACCCATCTGAGCCCGTTCATCCTGACTCGCGACCAGGCCGCGCGGGCAGCGAGCGCCCCGGTCATCACGGCCGCGATCGGCCACCGGCGCTACCGGCTCGGCTTCCGGTTGCGCTTCTGGCTTCGCGCTTCCCCGCAGCTGGGACCGTCCGAGATCACCGCGCTGGGCACCGAGGCGAGTGGCGCGCTGGCACGCCGTGAGCTGAACCCGAAGGGGATCGGCTCGAGCGGCGCCGGTGCACTGCTGGTCGTCTCGGCCTCGCCCACGCCGAACTCGGCCGGTATCGCGCTGGCGATGGCAGAGGCGAGCGCCCGTGACGGTCGCGAGACGCTGCTGGTCCTGGCCGACCTGCGGCGTACGCCGGTGTTGTCGCACCTGACCGATCACGAGGGCCTCACCGATCTGGTCAACGAGCCGGCCGCCACCCGCGCGGTGCGGGCCCGTAAGTTGTTCCGCCCTGGCACGGTCGCCGATCTCTACGTGCTGCCGCCCGGCCTGAGCCACGACGAGTCCGCGCTCGCGATCGGCCCGTCGCTGGTGCCGGGGATCGTGGCCGACCTGCCCCCGGGGTACTCGGTGGTCATCCACGGCCCGGCCTCGGTCGGCCGGCACGGGATCACGCCACTGGCCGCGGCGGTCGACGCGTCGGTGCTGGTCGTGCAGGTCGGTCAGGACAAGGAGACGGACCTGACCCGGCTCACGGCCGCGCTGAAGTTCGCGGGCGCGCCGGTGCTCGGCGTCGTACTGATCGGCTGCTCGAAGCACGACGACTCGCTGGGCATCCCGCTCAACTTCACTCCGGCCGAGACCGCCGCACCGCCGTTGCGCTGACAGGGTCGACCATGCTGACGGGGCTGTGACGATGACGCTGACGGCACCACCGGTGCCGGGGACCACCGAGGACGCGGAGACAGGCAAGGCGACCTGGCTCTGGCTCGCCATGTGGTGCCTGCTGGTGCTCGGCGTGCAGCCCTGGTCCTCACGGGCCGCCGCGCCGCAGGGGTCGACGGGCTCGACCAACAGCCTGATGAAGGGCGTCCTGCTCGGCGCGATCTTCCTGATCTGCCTGGCCGCCACCAAGCCGGGTTTCCGGACCCGCGCGAGCCCCACCACCACCCTGTACGTCGCCTACGCGCTCTTCGCCACGGCCACGGCCTTCCTGCTCGCGGATCCGGGCGGCCCGCTGCTGCGGCTCGCGCGGTTCATGATCGGCCTGATCCTGCTGTTCATGCTGTGGCGGCCGCTGATCCGGGTGCCGGAGCGGCTGATCCGGGCGCATCTGTTCGCGCATCTGCTGCTGGCGCTCACGGTCGTGCTCAGCGTGGTCTGGCGGCCCTCGGTGGCCTGGCGGCCGCTCAGCTCGTTCGGCACCGGCTACCGCTTGCAGGGCGTGCTCATCCCGATGCTGCCACCGCGTGTCGGCGAGGTCGGCGCGATCCTGCTCGGGCTGGCGATCATCGCCTTCTTCGCCCGCAAGATCTCGTTCATCCCGGCCGGGGTGATGATCACCATCGGCGTCGTCCTGGTCGCGGCGAGCCGGACCCGGACGGCGGCCGCCGCGGTCGCCGTCGGTCTGGTCCTGGCCCTCTTCCTGACCCGGAAGAGCTGGTTCAGCCGAATAGCGTCGATCTCGGTGCCGGCCCTGCTGGGGCTGGCGTTCCTGGTGGTCCCGTCGCTGCAGACGTGGCTGCTGCGGGGACAGGGGACCAAGCAGATCAGCTCCCTGAGCGGTCGCACCACGAGCTGGCAGTACGTGCTGGACGAGGATGTCTCCCTGCAGACGGCGATCATCGGCCATGGTCTGGGCAACAAGCGGGTGCTGCTCCGCCGGGGCGAGGGCGACATCGACGTGATGGCGATCGACAACAGCTGGCTGAGCCTCTACTGGGAGACCGGCCTGCTGGCGGTCGCGATCGTCGGCGTCGCCTTCATCCTCGCCTGGGCCTCGGTCCTCCGGGCCCCGACTCCCTACGTCAAGGCCAGCGGCGCCCTTCTGCTCGGCTACGTGACGGTTGCCTCGCTCAACGAGAGCGGCCTCTCGGACCTCAGCTCGATGACCCTGCACCTCCTGGTCGCCGCCGCGGTCTGTGACGCCGATCGCCTGAGAGCGCTGGCGAATCCACCACCCTTGAAACCGGTCAAGCAGCGCTACATCTAGCCGGTGACGCTGTCCTGGTCGAAGCCGGCTGCCTGCCACTGCTCCCACGTCATCGTCGCGCCCCGGTAGGCGAACCGCTGCGCCTGCCGGTCCCCGATCCGGTAGCTGTTCCGGCTGAACCGGATCGCGCCGTCCTTGGCGGGGGACTCCTTGTTCTCGACCACTCCGGTGCTGGCGGTCCGCTCGTCCATCACCACCTGGTTGGCCTCGATCAGCACGTCGGCCAGCACGTACGGCCCGCGCGGCCCGTCGCCGCGGGTCCGGGACTGGATCGCGATCCCGTTGCGGTTGCCCTTGATCAGGTTGCCGGCCACCGTCACCCCGGCCGAGGTGTTCACGTTGATCCCGCCGCCGTCCCACAGGCTCGGCCCCGATCCCCGCCCGGTCCCAAATCCGTTGCCCTCGACAACGTTGTCCCGGATGGTGGCCTGGTAGCTGATCTCGTACCGGATCCCGTCCGCCGCGTTGTCCCGGATCCGGTTGCCGGCGATCACCCGGTCGTACTCCGCGATGTCGCTCCACATCCCGATGCCGCGGTTGGCGACGATGTCGTTGCCCGACACCTCACCGGACGACCGGGTGGACTTGATCCCACCGGACTCCCAGTCGGCGATCCAGAAGCCGTCGGTGTTGTTGCGCGTCACCAGGTTGCCGGTGAGCTTGCCGTCGGCCGAGTCGTACTGCCCGATCCCGAGCTGCCCGTTGTCGGCGATGGTGTTGCCGCTGACCGTGGCCCGGTCGCCCTGGATCACCATCACGCCGACTCCGTGGTTCCAGCGGACCTCGTTGGCGACCACCTTCCACCCGGTGCCCGCCTCGAGCGCGCCGCCCTGTGGCAGGCTGGCGAAGTGCTCGATCGTCAGCCCGCTGACGGTCACGTCCTGCGCCGACACCTCGATCGCGGCCCGCGTCCTCGACATCTCGACGGCCTTCCCGGCGGGATCGTCCGCGAGGTGGACCGCGTTGGCCGCGTAGTCGCCGAAGAACGTTCCCGGCTTCAGTGCCTCCAAGCTCATCACCCGGGTGAGGTGCGCGCCGTCGACGAAGACCTGCTCGCCGCGCTGGCACGGGTTGGTCTTCTCGTCCTCGCACTTCCCCTTCAGCTTGTACGCCGCCGGCAGTACGCCGCGCACCACCCACCGGCCACCTTCGGCCTGCCAGCCGCGGAGCTGCACCGACCCGGTCAGTACCGCGCCCTCGCTGCTCGCCAGGGTCGAGCCTTCGGTCGGCCGGATGGCCCGAGCGATCCGGTGCAGCCCCTTCTCGAAGCAGAAGATCTTGGCCGTCGGGTTGGCATCGATCACCTGCTGCGGTTCGGCACCGACCGGGATCGCGACGCCCACGCATTTGGGCGCGGTCGCCGGTCCGGTGGCGCCCAGCTTCGTCTTCGCCGCCGCCGGGACCTCGGTCGGCACGGCGACCGTCGGCTCGGCTGTCTTCGACTCACCAGCCACCGGCGCCGCCGGATCATCGCTGCACCCGGCCAGCAAAAGTCCGGCGAGCAGAAGAGCCCCCGCCGACGTGAACCCGCGTCCCATCAGTTCCCCCACACCAGCCGACCCCGAAAGTTGCCCAACTATAGGTCAGCCGACGACCGCGAAATCATAACTATACCTTTCGTAAGGTATAGTTATGAGGATGGAACTGCTGGAAAGGTCTGCGGAGACGGTCTCTGCTTCGAAGCGGCGCTGGCTGTTGCTGGCGGTGGTCAGCGCCGGACTGCTGCTGATCACGCTGGACAACTCGATCCTGTACGCCGCCCTGCCGACCCTGGTGGGTGATCTCGGCGCGAGCAGCTCCGAGAGCTTGTGGATCATCAACGCCTACCCCGTGGTGATGGCCGGCCTGCTGCTCGGCAGCGGGACGCTGGGCGACCGGATCGGACACCGCCGGATGTTCCTGATCGGCTTGGTGATCTTCGGGATCGCCTCGCTGGCCGCCGCGTTCGCGCCGACGGCGGAAGCCCTGATCGCGGCGCGGGCCTTCCTGGCCGTCGGAGCAGCGGCGATGATGCCGGCCACGCTCGCCCTGATCCGGATCGCCTTCGAGGACGAGCGGGAGCGGAACGTCGCGATCGCCGTCTGGGGCACTCTGGCGATCGTGGGCAGCGCGCTGGGTCCGATCATCAGCGGGCTGCTGCTCGGCCGGTTCTGGTGGGGATCGGTGTTCCTGATCAATGTGCCGGTCGTGGTCGCGGCCCTCGTCGCCACTGTCGTCCTCGCGCCACCCAACGAAGCGGACCCCAGCAAGCGCTGGGACCTGCCCTCCTCGCTGCTCGCCCTCGTCGCCCTGGTGGGCCTCGTGTTCGCCATCAAGGAAACGGCCAAGACCTCTCCCGAGTACGGCGTGATCGCCGCGGCGCTCCTGGCGGCCTCCGCCGGTGGTTGGGCCTTCGCGCGAAGGCAGCGCCGGCTTCCCTACCCCCTGCTGGACTTCGCCATCTTCCGCAACCGCGCCTTCCTGGCCGGCGTGCTCGCCGCTGGGTTCTCCATGTTCGCCCTGGCCGGCATCCAGCTGGTCACGACCCAGCGCTTCCAGCTCGTGGAGGGCTTCACCCCACTGCGCGCCGGACTGCTCGTCGCCGCGGTGGCGCTGGGCGCTTTGCCGACGGCGATCATCGGCGGCGCGAGCCTGCATCGAATCGGCCTGTTGCCGATCGTCGCGGGCGGTCTCGCCCTCAGCGTCGTCGGATCGCTGCTCGTGCTGCTGTCCTTCGACACCAGCATGGGCCTGTTGATCACCGGCCTGCTGATCACGGGCGCGGGTCTCGGAGCGGCCATGTCCGTCGCCTCCAGCGCGATCATGGGCAACGTGGCGGCTCGCCGGGCCGGTATGGCGTCCTCCGTGGAGGAGGTGTCCTACGAGTTCGGCGGTCTGATCGCGGTCGCACTGCTCGGCAGCCTGCTGACCGCTGTCTACAGCGCGACCATCGACCTGCCCGCCGGAGTACCGGACTCGGCGCGTGACAGTCTCGATGCCGCGCTGGCACTGGCGTCCGGTGGCAACCCCGCGCTGGTGACGGCCGCGTCGGATGCGTTCGACGGCGCGTACGTCGCGGTGATGGTCGTGGTCACCGCGATGATGGCCGTCGGTACGCTCGTGACCGGCCTGCTGCTGCGCCGCCACGGCCCCGGATCAGCACTATCCGTCCCCACCCACCACTGACACCCCCGCCTCGGGAGCTCTCATGCGGACCAGCAAACGACCCCAGATCCTCGAAGCGGCCGCCCGCATAGTGGAGCGCGAAGGCGTCAAGAGCGTCACCTTCGACTCCGTCGCGGCCGAAGCGGGCCTGACCAAGGGCGGGCTGCTGTACCACTTCGCCTCCCGAGAGGAACTGGTCAAGGCGATCCACCAGCATCTCGCTGCCCAGTGGGAGTCGGATCTGTCCGCGGCGGCCGGGAAGTCCGCTGCTGCGGCCACCCCGGTCGAGCGGCTCACGGCGTACACCCGGGTCGCCGTCCAGAGCGCGACCCGGGCCGAGCTGCTCTTCATGCTCGAAGGGTCGACCACCCCGGACTACGCCGCGCCCTGGGACGAGGTGATGGACCGCTGGGTTCCACCCCCGACCATCGACTCCGAGGACTCCGCCGCCCTCGACCGGTTTATTGCCCGGCTGGCAGCTGATGGCCTCTGGCTGTACGACTCCTTGACCACGGAGGCACTGTCTCCTGAGCTCAGGCAGGCCGTCGCCGAACGCATCACCGGCACGCTCACCCGCGAAGACGGCTGACCTTCCGCGGTCAGCCGCTCGCGGGCGAAGCTCAGCGCACGTAGGTGTCCCGAGCGAGGTTGTAGGCGAGGTCCTGGGCCACCCGGAAGGCGTCGTCCTCCTCGATCCGGTGCTCGACGACGAGCTTGGCCAGGTGACCGGCGTCGATGCGGCGGGACAGGTCGTGCCGGGCGGGGATGGAGAGGAAGGCGCGAGTGTCGTCGACGAAACCGGAGGTGTTGTAGAAGCCGGCGGTCTCGGTGACCAGCTCGCGGTACCGCCGCATCCCGTCGGGGCTGTCCAGGAACCACCACGGCGCACCCAGCCGCACGCTCGGGTAGACGCCGGCGATCGGCGCCAGCTCCCGCGAGTACGACGTCTCGTCGACGGTGAACAGCACCATCCGGAAGCCTTCGGCGTGCCCGAACCGGTCGAGCACCGGCCGCAACGACCGGGTGAACTCGGTCGCGACCGGGATGTCGTGCCCCTGATCGGGACCGTAGGCCGCGTGGACTCCCGAGTGATGATCACGCAGTACGCCGGGGTGGACCTGCATCACCAAACCGTCTTCCGCCGACATCGCCGCCATCTGGAACAGCATGTGGGCGCCGAACGCCGCCGCGTCGCCGGCCGTGACCTCACCGCGCAAGGCGCTGTCGTAGATCCGGGCGGCCTGGGTGTCGTCGAGCGGTGTCGCCGCGGCACTCAGGTGCCCGTGGTCCGTCGCGAGCGCCCCGGCCGCCCGGAACGCCTGACGCCGCTGCCGCAACGCGTCGAGATACCCCTGGTACGACGAAGTGTCCGTGTCCGCCCGTACGCCGAGCTGACGGCTCAGCTCGACCCAGTCCGGCCGATCGAGGTGCACGACCGCATCCGGCCGGAAGGTCGGGATCACCCGGCCGGGCAGGTCGGTGGCCACCTTCGCGTGCTGTGCCAGGTCGTCCGTGGCCGCGTCGGTGGTCGCGATGACCTCGATGTTGAACCGGTCGAGCAGGGCGCGCGGCCGATACTCGGGCTCGGCGAGCCGCGCCGAGATCTCGTCGTACAGGTCGTCGGCGGTCTCCTCGGAAGGCGCCACTCGCAGGCCGAGCACCTCGGCGAACTCGTGCTCCAGCCAGTAGCGGCTGGGCGTGCCGAGGAAGAGGTGCCAGCGCGAACAGAACTCGCGCCAGATGTCGCGTGGCTCGGCAGTTCGCACCCCGTCGCGGCGCGGCAGCCCGAGCAGATCGGGGGAGACGCCCTGGGAGACCAGCATCCGCGTCACGTAGTGGTCCGGCACGACCAGCAGCTCGGCCGGGTTGCCGAACGGCTCGTCGGTCGCGAACAGCCCGGCGTCGACATGCCCGTGGAAACAGAGCAGCGGCAGGTCCTTGGTGGACGCGTGGATGCGCCTGGCCACCTCGCGGGCCTCACCGGCGGGGAACGCGCGGTCGGGGTGGGGCTGCAGGGCCTTCGGCATGGGGTCCTCCGGGAGTGAGCTTGCAACAGATCCTGAAAAGGATTGCAGTCCATGCAACATCACACAACCCCGCTGATGCAGGGCAAGTGAAGATGGTCTATTTGCCTGTCCTGAAGAACTTGACACGCTGCTGCAACCGATTGCAGACTCAGGCGACACTCGGGGCTCGGCAACGCGGAGGTGGCAGATGACGGTGACCATCCGCGACGTCGCCCGGCTGGCCGGCGTCTCGGCCTCCACCGTGTCCCGTGCTCTCTCGCTGCCCGACGTCGTCAACGTGGCCACGCGGGCGCGCGTCGAGCACGCCGCGCAGCAGTTGGGCTACCAGCCCAACAAGGCCGCCCGCGGCCTGATCACCGGCCGGACCGGCAACATCGGACTGGTCGTGCCCGACCTGGCGAACCCGTTCTTCCCGAGTGTGGTCAAGGGGGTCCAGGCGCGGGCTCGCGCCAACGACGTGGCGGTCTTCCTGGCCGACACCGACGAGGACGCGACCGCGGAGGTCGGCCTGGTCCGCGCGCTGGCCAAGCAGGTCGACGGGCTGATCCTGTGTTCGCCTCGCGCCAGTGACGACGAACTGGTGGCAGTGGCGCAGGAGACCAACGTGGTCCTGGTGAACCGGCTGGTGGACGGCGTCGCTGCGGTCACCTTCGACAACGAGGGCGGCATGCGGCAGGCGATCGCCCATCTCGCCGCGCTCGGTCATCGCCGGATCGCCTGGGTCGGTGGGCCCGCCACCTCCTGGTCGAACGCCCAGCGCGCCCTCGGGCTGCGCGTCGCCGCTCAGGACCACGAGGTGGAACTGCTGCCGGTCGGCCAGTTCGCTCCGACGTACGACGGTGGGATGGCGGCGGCCGACCAGGCTGTCGCCACCGGCGCGACAGCGGTGGTGACCTACAACGACCTGGTGGCGATCGGGCTGCTCGCCCGGCTGCACGCGCGAGGGATCGACGTGCCCGGCGACCTCAGCGTGCTGGGCATCGACGACATCGCGATGGCCGGCATGGCCCGGCCGGCGCTGAGCAGCGTCCGGCTGCCCAAACAGCGGGCCGGCGAGATCGCGGTCGAGTTCCTGCTGGCACTGCTCGACGACCCCGGGACCGTTCCCGACTCGCGCGCTCGCGGCACCCTGCCGGGCGAGCTGATGGTCCGCGACTCCACCGGTGTGGCGGCCGGACCCGCCCGAGCTTGAGGAGGCACAGATGGCGATCCCCGACGTACTCGTGATCGGCGAGATCCTGGTGGAGCTCAGTTCGACCGAGCCACTGGACGCCGGTACGGCGCTGACGCTCAACTTCTCCGGTGACGCGCTCAACTCCGCCGCTGCCGCCGCCGCGGCGGGCGCGCACACCGCCCTGCTCGCCCGGGTGCCCGACGACGAGCTGGGGGACCGGCTGCTCGAGCGAGTAGTTGCTCTGGGCATTGATACCTCCCAGGTGCTGCGGGTGCCCGGCCAGCACGGCCTCTACCTGCAACACGCCGATCCTTCGGGCGCACGGGAGTTCACCTACGTACGCCGGGGGAGCGCGGGCTCGGGGCTGGGGCCGGGGGACGTGCCGATCGACCTGGTCTCCCGGGTCGGCGCGGTGCTGGCGAGCGGTATCGCGTGCGCGATCTCACCGCTGTCCGCCAAGGCTGTCCGGCTGGCCGCGTCCAGTGCGCGATGCTTCGTCTACGACCCGAACTGGCGACCGCGACTGGTCAACGCCACCGGCGCGGGCGACCACCTCCGCGCGCTCGCGCAGTACACGCGACTCGTCACGCCGGCCTGGCCGGGCGAGGCGCAGTTGATCAGCGGTTCCGACGACCCGGCGGTGGTCAGCGCCGCGATCAGGGCCCTCGGCGCCGACGCGGTCGCGCTGACCCGCGGTTCCGACGGGGTGCTGCTCGACGATGCCGGCCGGATCGTGGAGATCCCGGTGATCCCGGCACCCGCCGTGGTCGACCAGACCGGCGCGGGCGACTCCTTCGCCGGCACGGTCACCGCGCGGCTGGCGCTCGGCGATCGACTGGAGCAGGCGGTCCGGCTCGGCGTGGCAGCGGCCTCCCTGTCGGTCAGCGGCCTGGGAGGCACCGGTCACGTGGCAACCCTGGAAGAGAGCAGAGCCCACGCCGCCCACGGCGCAACGGAGGTACCGGCATGACCGCGCGACTCGAGTTGGCCAACGTCCCCGCCGGTCACCGGCCCGACGTCGACCCGGCGGGTCTGTCGGTAGGCATCGTGCATCTGGGGCTGGGCGCGTTCCATCGCGCCCATCAGGCCGTCTTCACCGAGCAGGCCGCGGCGATCAGTGGCAGTACCAGTTGGGGGATCTGCGGAGTCAGCCAGCGGTCAGCGGCGGTTCGCGAGCAGCTCGCGCCGCAGGACGGCCTGTACTCCGTACTGACTCGCGGGCAGGGTGACCCCAGCATCCGGGTGATCGGCAGCATCCGTGAGGTGCTGACCGCGCCTGAGGACCCGGGCGCGGTGGTGGACCGGATCGCGGATCCGGCGGTCTCCGTGCTGACGCTGACCGTGACGGAGAAGGGTTATCGAGCCGCCGCGGCGGGCGGGCTCGACCTGACCGATCCGGAGATCCAGGCCGATCTGGCCGGCCGCCCGCCGCGCACGGTGGTGGGGCAACTGGCGGCTGGCCTCGCCAGGCGCGCCGCGCACGGGTCACCTCCGCTCACGGTGGTGTCCTGCGACAACTTGGTGGCCAACGGCCCCTTCCTTCGCCGCCTGATGGAGGGCTACGCCGCCGCGTCGCCGGACGCGAAGCAACTGCTCGAGCAGCTCGCGACCGCGCGCTTCCCGGCCAGCATGGTCGACCGGATCGTCCCGGCCACGACCGATGCGGACCGCGACGAGGCGGCGGCGCTGCTCGGCGTACGGGACGAGGCGGTGGTGGTCGCGGAGCCGTTCCTGCAGTGGGTGATCGAGGACGACTTCGCCGGGGCCCGGCCGGACTGGGACAAGGCCGGCGCGATCCTCACCGGTGACGTCGCGCCCTGGGAGCAGGCCAAACTGCGGATGCTCAACGCGACCCACTCGATGCTCGCGTACCTCGGTGGCCTGCGCGGCTACGAGACGATCGCCGAGGCGGTGCGGGACGAAGAGCTGGCGGGTCTGGCGCAACAGCTGATGACCGACGACGTGATCCCGACGCTGACCCCGCCGGACGGACTCGACCTCACGGAGTACGGCGCCACCGTCCTGAAGCGCTTCGCCAACCCGGCTCTCAAGCACCGCACCGCCCAGGTCGGCATGGACGGTTCGGCGAAACTCCCGGTTCGCCTGCTCGGCACGGTTCGCGATCGCCTTGCGGTCAACGCCGAACCGCGGTTGGCCGCGCTGGCCGTCGCGGCGTGGATGGTTTCGGTCGCCAAGGCAACCGAGACCGGCACTGTGCTGGACGACCCGCAAGCGAACAAGCTGCAGACTGCGGTCTCCTCGGCCACTGGCACGGCTGCCGTGGTCGATGCACTGCTGGGAGTCGAATCCGTCTTCGGGGCCGACCTGCCGGCCAACGCCGTCTTCCGTCAGTTGCTGGTCGAGCAGGCCGGCCGCCTGAGCTGACCCACCCAACGGCAACGGCCGCCGCGAGATGCTGCTCGCGAC